>NZ_JBYVMF010000005.1:31227-299781 GCF_058145095.1 Pseudomonas sp. MDV22-iso1 | reverse complement strand
CGAAACCCCTGTTTGCTAACGCGAACAGGGGTTTTGTTTTGTCCGCAGGAAAGTGCCAATACCACAATCATTTGCGCCGACGACCTACATTGGAAAGTCAGTAACCTCTGTGCCTTACTCCATAGACCATTCATGGAGCGAAAATGATGTGGCAGCTGACGCAAAGCGCTCATCAATTCGTGACCGTTCATAACCGGCATACCCAAGTCTGAAATGATGAAGTCGAAGCGGCTACTCTTGGCCGCGTCCAGCGCCGTCGCCGGACGATCGAACGCGGTCACCTGTGCATCTTCCATCTCCAGGAGCATCTTCAAGGTTTCCAGCACATCCGCAGAGTCATCGACCAACAGAGTCGTTAATCCGCTCAGTCTTCCAGAGACCTCTTCAACCTGCTCCGGCGCCTCAGCGTCATACCCAGTGCCCAACCCTGCTGAACTGACCTCAACCGTGCCTCGTTGCGCTCCAACGCCTCAAACGCTTCGCGATCACGGAAGAAGTTGGTCACGCCAATAAGCATATCCTCCAGCAGCGACTTGGTTTCCCTAGGATTGTCTTGAAGGTAGCGGTAGTAGCCACTCAGGTCCGGCTGGCCGGTGACCTGCATCCGTCGTTCGATCCGGCGTAACACCGCGGCACGCTTGTAATGTTTGAAGTCATGACCGGTGCCGGTGCGCAGTTGGATCAGGAAGTCGTGAAGCAGCTGCTCGGCCAGCGCCGCATCACGCTCGAACACAGTGGCAATAGCCTGAAGTTCCGGGTCGTTCGCCGTCGGCAGGCGAATTTCGCAAGAGTTGCAACACAGTTCCAGTAGTTTTTACGGCATCTCTACCACCGGCAGCACTAGATCGACCATCCGGGTTTCAACGGCGGCGCGAGGCATTCCATCGAATTCAGCGTCTT
Organism: Pseudomonas sp. MDV22-iso1; assembly: GCF_058145095.1. Classification (NCBI taxonomy): domain Bacteria; kingdom Pseudomonadati; phylum Pseudomonadota; class Gammaproteobacteria; order Pseudomonadales; family Pseudomonadaceae; genus Pseudomonas; species Pseudomonas sp. MDV22-iso1. Next base: position 298,881 of record NZ_JBYVMF010000005.1, on the reverse strand, counting down.
CCGGTGCTTGATCGAGCGTAACCCCCGTATTCCTTGATACGCGACAAACCGACGGCGCCATCAGTGCCCGTGCCCGACAAAACGATGCAGAACGCGCGCTCTCGGTGTACTTCGGCCAAATCGCGGAAGAACAGGTCGATCGACGCGTAGCAGAAACGCAGGATTAACCTGTTTGATCGTTGCACCTTCATATATTTAACCCGTAATTCAATGACTACCGTCTCAAGGGAATGGCACCTCAGGCCGATAACACTGACGGTCCCAGAAATATCCTTCAATTGCCTGGAAATCTTCGATGCTGTCGTATCACCAAAAGCGTTTCCTGATCGTTGATGATTTCTCGGATTTCCGCAGCTCCGTCAGGTCAATGCTGCGGGAGCTGGGCGTCAAGGATGTCGATACTGCGGACACTGGTGAGCAAGCGCTGCGCATGTGTTCGCAGAAGGCCTACGATTTTATCCTGCAGGATTTCCATCTGGGCGACGGCAAGAAGAACGGTCAACAGGTCCTCGAAGACCTCATGGTCGATAAGCTGATCAGCCATGAAAGCGTGTTCGTGATGGTCACTGCGGAAACCAGCCAGGCCATGGTGTTGAGCGCTCTGGAACACGAGCCTGACGCCTATCTGACCAAACCATTCAATCGTGCCGGACTGGCCCAGCGGCTGGAACGGCTGGTGCAGCGCAAGACCTTGCTCAAGCCGATCCTGCAAGCGCTCGATCGTGGGAAACCGATAGAAGTGCTCAACGCTTGCATCGCCTTGTGCAAGCAGGACATCCGTTACTCGCCGTTGTGCTTGCGCTATCGCGCCGACGCCCTGCGTGACCTCAATCAAAACGAAGCGCTGGAGCGTTTGTACGACGGCATCATCGCTGATCGGCCGCTGCCCTGGGCGTTTGCCGGGCTGGGCAAATTATTGTTCAAGCGCGGGCAAGTCTTACAAGCCAAGGGCGTTTATGAAAAAGCCCTAAAAGTGTTTCCGATGATGCCGGCGCTCTACGACGGCATGGCCGATGTTCTGGTTTCTGAAGGTGACACCAAGGCGGCTCAGCGGGTGCTGGAAGAGGCCGTTCGCATTTCGCCCCTGGCGGTGCGTAGGCAGGCGCAGCTGGGCAAGCTGGCGATGACCAACGAGGATTTCGATACCGCGTCCAAGGCTTACCGCCAGGCCGTGGCACAAGGTGCCCAATCGCGCTTCAAGGACGCAGAAAGCAATCTCGGCCTGGCCCACGCCTTGATCAGCAAAGGCAGTGAGAAGGGGCTTGATACGCGGACCCGTCTGGAGATCAACACAACATTGAGCGCCGTCGCCAAGGAAAACCCCTCTGATCCCGGTCTGCAGATCCGTGCGCGATTGATGAAAGCCACCAGCATGTTGATCAACGACGCGGAAACCGCCGAGAAGCTCACCGAACAAGCCATACAGCGGCTCGACGGCATGGAAAACTTCATGAGCGCCGAAGCCGCGCTGTTAGTGGCAAAGCAACTGCAAATGCTCGGGCAGCCCGAGGCCGGCGCATCCATGTTGAAAAACTGCGCGGAAATTTACGGTGACGACCCGACGGTAATGAAGGGCATCGCCAAGTTGACCGATGACCCGACCATTCTCAATGCCGGCAACGTCGCTGCTGATCTTAATCGCATAGGCGTGCGGATCTACAAAACCGGCAACCTGGTCGAAGCGCGTACGGTGTTCCGCAAGGCCCTGGCGCTGCAGCCGAAGAACATCAGCATCGCGCTGAACCTGGCGCAGTCATTGCTGCATGGCACCGATACCAGCGTGCCGTCGGCCGAACTGGACGAGTGCCAGACCTGCTTGAAGATGGTTGGCTTGATGCCTGACACGGACGTGCGTTCTGCGCGTTATCAGAAACTGAAATCAAAGGCGTTCGGCGGATGAACCAAGACGACCCGGCACTGGACTTTTCCACGGTGATTGCTTCAACCGTACACGACATGAAGAACTCACTGGCCTTGGTGATGCAGGCCCACAACCAATGGTTGGCCCGTTTTCCCGCCCCTGTTCGGCAGTCGCCGGAGCAGGGTGTGATCGAGTTCGAGTTTGCGCACCTCAACGCTATGCTGGTGCAGTTGCTGGGACTGTACAAACTCGGTGTCAACCAGATGCCGTTGCAGCCGGCTTACCATGAACTGGACGATTTCATCGAGGCGCAACTGGCGTGTCACCAGGACGTATTCGTCAGTCGCTCGATCATGGCGACCTATGAAGTCGACCCGTTGAGCCCGCTGGGTTTCTTTGACCGAGAGCTGATCGCCACAGTGCTTGGCAACTGCATCAACAATGTGATCCGTTACGCGCGGCATGCGGTGTTGATCAGCGCCAGCGATGTCGCCGGGCAGTTAGTCATCACCGTCAATGACGATGGCGAAGGTTATTCCGCTGAAATGCTCGAGCGTCAGGCGGATTACGTGCAGGGCATCAACCACACCACGGGCAGTACGGGGTTGGGCTTGTACTTCGCCGGTCGAATTGCCGCGCTGCATCAGCGCAATGGTGTGGGTGGTCGCACCGAAATCAGCAATGGCGGACCACTGGGCGGCGCGGTGTTCAGTCTTTATCTCCCGTGAGAAGTACGGCCCGGCAAGCGCCGCTGAAGCCTACATTTTTTTGAGCGCTGCTTGATATTCCGAACACGCGGAGCCTATTTTGTACGGGTCGCCGTTCGCGGCTCGCACAATAACAAGGATAGCGTCATGACAACCCAGGGCCAGGGCTCACTCGCACAGCGATTGACGGGCATTGATGAGATTGAGTGTGTCACACCGGATTTGAATGGCGTACCCCGTGGCAAGGTGATGACCGCCGAGGGTTTTCTCGAAGGCCGCCGTTTGCAACTGGCGCGCGGTGTGCTGCTGCAGTGCATCATGGGCGGATACCCGCCGGCACGCTTTTATGGCAGTGATGATGGCGATCTCGCGCTGGTGCCTGATTCTTCGCAGGTCTATCGCTTGCCGTGGAGCAAGCAACCACGAGCCTTCGCCATTTGCGATGCGGACGAACTCACCGGCGAAAGCTCGAATCTATCGACCCGCGGCCAGCTTAAAGCGGTCATTGCCCGCTACACCGCCCTCGGTCTGGCGCCCGTCGTGGCGACCGAGCTGGAATTTTTCATATTTGCGCCCAACACCGACCCCACTCAACCCTTCCAGCCACCCATTGGCCTGGACGGTCGACGTGAAGACGGGCAGTCGGCGTTCAGTGTCAGTTCCAACAACGGCTTGCGGCCCTTCTTCAATGAGGTCTATGAATGCATGGCAGCGCTTGGCCTGCCGCGCGATACGTTCATGCACGAAATGGGCGTCAGCCAGTTCGAGATCAACCTGCTGCATGGCGATCCGCTGCTGCTGGCCGACCAGACGTTCCTGTTCAAGCATCTGCTTAAAGAAGTGGCCCTCAAACATGGCCTGACCGCAGTCTGCATGGCCAAGCCGTTGGCGCACACGCCGGGTAGTTCGATGCATATTCACCAGAGCATCGTCGAGGTCGACACGGGAAATAACGTGTTCAGCGACAAGGCTGGCGAACCGACCCCGATCTTTCGTCATTTCATCGCCGGTCAGCAGGCAGGCATGGCCGATTTCACCGCGCTGTTCGCGCCAAATGTGAACTCCTACCAGCGCTTGTGCCATCCCTTCGCATCGCCGAACAATGCTTGCTGGTCCCACGACAACCGAGCCGCCGGGTTGCGCATCCCGGCCAGTTCGCCGGTCGCTCGTCGGGTTGAAAACCGTTTGCCAGGGGCTGACGCCAATCCCTATCTGGCGATTGCGGCCAGCCTGGCAGCCGGGTTATATGGCATTGAAAACACATTGGAGCCCAGTGAGCCAATACAGGGTGAATTCGAGGTGCCGGACAATCTTTCATTGCCGTGTACCTTGCATGCCGCTCTTGAGCGTCTGAAACGTAGCCAATTGGCGAAGGAACTGTTTGGCAAGGAGTTCATCGAAGGCTACATCGCTTCGAAGTCCATGGAGTTGACCAGCTTCTATGATGAAATTACTCCCTGGGAGCGACGTGTTCTGGCAGCCCAGGCCTGACGAATCATCGTCATCGGGCTATCTTTTCGGATAGTCCGACACTTACTGCAAGGAGCCGCTCGGAACGCCGATGCGCCAAATCTGGAAATCCTTTCGAGCGTTGTATTTCGCTTCGCTGATGATGTTGATCGGCTCGGGCTTGTTGAGTACCTACCTGGCCTTGCGCCTGGCAGCCGACAACGTCGACAGTTTGTGGGTCGGTGCCTTGATGGCGGCCAACTACTTCGGCCTGGTGCTGGGTGGGAAGATCGGTCACCGATTGATTGCCCGTGTCGGGCATATTCGGGCTTACGCAGCGTGTGCCGGTATCGTCGGCGCGGCCGTGTTGGGACACGGATTGGTCGACTGGCTGCCCGCCTGGCTGTTCCTGCGGGTCATCGTCGGTTTGGGCATGATGTGCCAGTACATGGTCATCGAAAGCTGGCTTAACGAACAGGCCGAAGCCAAGCAGCGCGGCCTGGTGTTTAGCGGCTACATGATCGCCTCGTACCTTGGCCTGGTATTGGGTCAGTTGATTCTGGTCATGCACCCGGCGCTCGGCCTCGAGCTGCTGATGCTGGTCGCCTTGTGTTTTGCGCTGTGCCTGGTGCCGGTGGCCTTGACCCGACGGATTCACCCTGCACCCTTGCACCCTGCGCCGATGGAACCACGGTTCTTTATCAAGCGCGTACCGCAGTCGTTAAGTACGGTGCTGGGGGCGGGGCTGATTGTGGGTTCGTTCTATGGTCTGGCGCCGCTGTATGCCTCCCAGCAAGGACTGTCTACCGAGCAAGTGGGCTTGTTCATGGGTAGCTGCATTTTTGCTGGCCTGCTGGTGCAGTGGCCGTTGGGATGGTTGTCCGACCGTTATGATCGGGCGCTATTGATCCGTTGCTTCGCGTTCAGCCTGGCGGTGGCTGCATTGCCGCTGGCGATCATGAAGCAGGTGCCGCTGGAAGTGCTGTTTATCACCGGTTTCTTCTGCTCCCTGGTGCAATTTTGCCTGTATCCCTTGGCAGTGGCTTTTTCCAACGACCACGTCGAAGGCGATCGCCGGGTGTCTCTGACAGCGATGCTACTGGTGACCTACGGCGTGGGTGCCAGTATCGGGCCGTTGGTTGCCGGGGTTCTGATGAAGCTGTTCGGCAGTCAGATGCTCTACGCGTTCTTCAGCTTCTTCGCGTTGGTACTGGTCTGGCGGATTCGTCCGAAAGCCGTCACCAACCTGCATCAGGTGGACGATGCGCCGCTGCATCACGTGGCCATGCCGGACAGCATGTCGAGTTCGCCATTGGTAGCGGCCCTTGACCCTCGAGTTGATGAGCAGGTGGTGCAGGATCAGATGCAGAACCCGATCACACCAGAGCCGGAACCGGAACCAGAATCAGAGCTGCAAGAAAAACCTGAGACCGACCCGTCGCCGCCAGACCCTGACGAAGGCCGCGAGCAGAGCTTCACCGAAGCTAGGCCCTGAGATTCACGCACAAAAAAAACGGGCAGTTCCCAAAAGGACTGCCCGTTTTTTATTGAAGCGTTAACTCAGAGGTCGTCTTTGTCGAAACGCCGTGCTTCGCGCTGAAGCTGATAGACGAATCTTTCGACCTGACGCTGCACCAGCCCGCTCATGTTATGAAAGCGAACACCGGCGAAGGTGGTGGAAATCTTTTCTTCGAAATGCAGGTAACGCAGTTCGACGGGGGCCGTCATTTTGCCGAAGGGCAGGGCGGCAGCAAATCGGTCGTAGACCTGCCCCAGTTGCAGGCTCGAGCTGATATCGCCGTCGAAGCGCAATTTGCAGCCAGTAGCAGAGATGTCCAGCAGCTTTCCGCTGATCGGTGCCTTGAGCTTTTCACCGTCCAGATCGACGCTAACCAGCTGTGCCAGTTTAAGAGCAGCGCGGAATGCGTTACGGCGCTGGTGATAAACCACTTCGTCGGGCATCGGACCGTGGTAGCAGCGAGTGCCAGCCGTTTCGTCGATGGTCAGCGCGCCATTGCTTTCCCAGGCGATGCGAACACCATCGTGGAAGCCTTCGACCTTGAACGGTTCGCCGGCGAGCAGGAAGCGTTCACCGTCCCGTGGAATCATTTCGTCAAGCGAGATCGTGCCGCTGTCACGGTCAATACCCACCAGATAGCTCTGGAAGCGCTGGCTGCGCTCATGGAACGTAATGATCAGAGGGTCGTGGCTGTCTTGCAGCTGACGTAGGGTGCCGGAGATCTCAAGGGGCGTTGCGAGCACCTTGGGTGGCTGCGGAGCATCTTCCGCGCTTGAGGCATTGAACACGGTTCATCAATCTCCAGACAAAATTTGACTGCGGCTAGCCAGCATTTTGCCAGCATGTTTCTCGTCTTGATAGTGCGGGCTCATCGGCGGGTTCAAGCCTGACTGAGAGGCCCCCGCTTCGCGAGTACAGAGGTCGATCCGCGGGCGTCATAAAGCGCTGGTGTGTCGCCGCCGTGGAGGATTTTCAGCTGGGTAGCCGTGGCAGCCTGTTGCATCATGATGGACTGGCCATTGCTGACGTTGGTGCTCTGGCACTGGGCCAGTAGATCGGTGAGAACATCACTCTGAGCCAGCAACTGATCGCCAATGCTCGATTGGGCGGCCAATTGCTCCAGACCCTGGCGATTGATCGGCAGGTTGAGGCTGGCGAGGATCGCACTGCGCTTGCGGCCATGCTGTTCAAGCAAAATGATCAATGCCTGCTTCTGCGCCAGAATGTCTTCGAGCAGTCGCATGTCGCGACCATGCAACGCGATGGCCTCGGTTTGCAATAACTCGAGCAATTGTTGCGCTGGAGCAAAGTCGTCGATGATCAGTTGCAGTAAATTAGTATCGTGCATGGCTGGCCTTGGGTTTTAAGCGTCCAAAAGCCTCGCGCAGACCGGAGCCTAGCGCTGGGCTTCGAAGTTGAGCAGTTTGCTGGCTACACGGTTGCTGTCGACTTTATAGCTGCCATCGGCAATCGCTGCTTTCAACTCTGCCACGCGGGCATTATCGACAGCGGGCTGATCGCGCAGCTTGTCAGTGACCTTTTGCAACTGCTGAGCCTCATTGCTGAGGTGTACCGATTCCCCGCTTTTGACGGTAGTGGCCTCTGCGGCCGGGGTATTCAGCGGCGCGGACTTGGCGGCTTCGGCCGTGTCCTTGCTGGCGCTGGTACGTGTACTGCCCGTAAGTGACGAGGAGCTGTTAAGACGGCTGAAATCGATGACCATGATCAAAAAACCTCTGGGTATTTGGACGCTTGCCATGTTTTCGGCCAAACCCTGGAAAACTTTAGACTCATTTATCAATGAGCTTGCGCGCGTCAGCACTTGCCCTGGATGAGTAACAGTTTAGGGAACAGTCGAGCGGCGCGCCATCTAAACACCAATACCCGAGGTACTACATGGCGACTTCCACCTGGCCGGGCGCGATAACTTGCGCCTTGATGACCCGCTGGGAATTCAGGTTTTTTACGCGTATCTGGTCTCGCAAACCACCGTTGGACAGCGCTTCTCCCGGCATGCGCACGCTGAGTGTGCCGCTACGGGCGGTAATCACCACCTGATCGCCCTTGGTGATGACTTCCGCCTGCTCGATGTTCACCAGCGTGATCAGTTGATCGGCGACCATTGGTCGGGTCAGTTTTTGCCCGATCGCCTGATCCAGCGAAGTCAGGTAGCCCTGGCTGATCAGGCTGATGTCACGCTCGCGCAGGATCACATCGTCGGGTTCGACAACACCGAGGCGACGCAGCGGTCGGGTGGTGGTAACGACGTCGCGGAACAGCCGGACTTGAGCGGGTACGAACACGGTCCAGGGGGCGGCGCCCTCGCAGCGAACCTTGACCGTAACACGCCCCAATGGCTTGGCCGGACTCTCCAGGCTCGCTGTCAATTCCTTGTCGCACATTGGCATGCGCAGACGCGGATCGAGCTGGCTGACCTGGATCTCATAACGACCTTCAGTTTGACTGGTCGCCAAATAGTCTTCTACGGTGAATTCAAGAAAGCCCTGGGTGACGCCGATAAGCATGTCAGGCAAGGTAACCGCATCAGCAAGGGCAGGGCTGCCAGCGTTGAACAGGCAAACGGCCGACATCGCGCAAAGCGATTTGCGAAAGTTTGAGGTCAGGCGTCGGAAAAATGTCGGTTCTGTGTTCATACGAGTTAAAAAGCAAGCGCCGTGCCGTTTAGCAATGAATGTGCGTCGCAACACACTGAAGCGTTGGTAGTAGGAGTCTGGGCATGGCTGGTGTAATGGATTCAGTAAACCAGCGCACGCAACTGGTAGGGCAGAATCGCCTGGAGCTGTTGTTGTTCCGTCTTGACGGCCCGCAGCTCTATGGGATCAATGTATTCAAGGTTCGCGAGGTGCTGCAATGCCCCAAGCTGACCGTGATGCCCAAGTCCAATCCTGTCGTGTGCGGTGTGGCGAGTATTCGGGGGGCGACCATTCCGATTATGGATCTGGCAATGGCGACCGGTTCAGGTCGATTGCTGGATCAGAGCAATCCGTTCGTGATCATCACGGAGTACAACACCAAGACCCAGGGTTTCCTGGTGCGCTCGGTGGAACGCATCGTCAACATGAACTGGGAGGAGATCCATCCGCCGCCCAAGGGCACTGGACGCGATCACTACCTCACGGCAGTGACCCGCGTTGACAATCAGCTAGTCGAAATCATCGACGTCGAGAAAGTCCTGGCGGAAGTGGCGCCGACACCGGAAGCGATTTCCGTGGGCGTAGTGGATGTCGAAACCCAGCACAAGGCGCTGTCCCTGCGCGTGCTGACGGTCGACGACTCGTCGGTGGCACGCAAGCAGGTCTCGCGTTGTCTACAAACGGTCGGCGTCGAAGTGGTGGCGCTGAACGACGGTCGGCAAGCGCTGGATTACCTGCGCAAGTTGGTCGATGAAGGTAAAAAGCCGGAAGAAGAGTTCCTGATGATGATTTCCGACATCGAGATGCCGGAAATGGACGGGTACACCCTCACCGCCGAGATCCGCAGTGACCCTCGCATGCAAAAGCTTCATATCATCCTGCATACTTCGTTGTCGGGGGTGTTCAATCAGGCGATGGTCAAGAAAGTCGGTGCCGATGACTTCCTTGCCAAATTCCGCCCTGATGACCTGGCATCCCGGGTAGTCGACCGGATCAAAGCAGCAGATATCAGCTAGGGGCCTTTTGTCCCTGGCGGTCAACACGAGTTAAGAGGCGGCATCATTGTCTACGGGTAATTTGGATTTCGAACAGTTCCGGGTATTCCTGGAAAAAGCCTGTGGCATTTTGCTTGGTGAAAACAAGCAGTACCTGGTATCGAGCCGTCTCAACAAACTGATGGAGCAGCAAGGTATCAAGTCCCTGGGTGAGCTGGTCCAGCGCATCCAGACCCAGCCGCGCAGTGGTTTGCGCGAGATGGTGGTGGATGCCATGACGACCAACGAAACCCTGTGGTTTCGTGACACCTATCCGTTTGAAGTCTTGAAGAACAAGGTACTGCCGGAAGCGATCAAGGCGGCGCCCGGCCAGCGCCTGCGAATCTGGTCGGCCGCGTGCTCGTCGGGTCAGGAACCGTATTCGCTGTCGATGTCGATCGATGAGTTCGAGCGGGTCAACCTGGGGCAATTGAAGATGGGTGTGCAGATCGTTGCCACTGATCTTTCCGGCACCATGCTGACCAACTGCAAGATTGGCGAGTACGATAGCCTGGCAATCGGTCGTGGTCTTTCGCCCGAGCGTCTGCAGCGTTATTTCGATCCCAAGGGACCGGGACGCTGGGCCATCAAGGCGCCGATCAAGAGTCGGGTGGAGTTTCGCTCGTTCAATCTGCTGGACAGTTACGCGGCGCTTGGCAAGTTCGACATCGTGTTCTGCCGCAACGTGTTGATCTACTTCTCCGCCGAGGTGAAGAAAGACATCCTGTTGCGCATCCATAGCACGTTGAAACCGGGGGGCTATCTGTTCCTCGGCGCTTCCGAAGCGCTGAATGGATTGCCGGATCATTACCAGATGGTCCAGTGCAGCCCGGGGATCATTTACCAGGCGAAGTGATGCAATTGCGGCAGACATAAAAAAGGAGTCCTCAGGGGCTCCTTTTTTTGTATGCCGCAATTGCAGCTCCTACACGGATAGGTGTTGTCCTTGGAAAGCGGCAGAAAAGCGGCAGGCGGCGGAAGTCGATTGCCGCTTTTCTGTCATTGCCACACTTGCCACTGCCCGCAAACCCACTGTTTGCGGGGTTTCTCCAATTGGCACGCGGCTTGCTAAGTTCACCGTACGAAAAATCAGGTCACCCGAAGGTTTCCCGACATGAGCATCAGCTTCGATAAAGCGCTCGGTATTCACCAACAGGCTCTCAACTTCCGCGCACAGCGTGCCGAAGTCCTGGCCAACAACATCGCCAACGCGGACACCCCGAACTACAAGGCTCGGGATCTGGACTTCTCGAAGGTGCTTGCCGAACAGAGCGAGAAAACCAAGAGCGGCGGCGGTTTCGCGCTGAACATGACCAACAGCCGTCATATCGAGGCCCAAGGCTTGGACAGCGGTGACGAGTCATTGCTGTATCGCACGCCGATGCAACCGTCGATTGATCAGAACACCGTGGACGCCCAGCTGGAACAGTCGAACTACGCGGAAAACTCCGTCAACTTCCAGGCCAGCTTCACCTTGCTCAACAGTAAATTCAAAGGGCTGATTTCAGCCCTGCGCGGAGAATAATTCATGTCCCTGTCCAGTGTTTTCAACATTGCCGGTAGCGGCATGAGTGCCCAGACCACTCGCCTGAACACCGTCGCCAGTAACATCGCCAACGCCGAGACCGTCTCGTCGAGCATCGATCAAACCTACCGCGCGCGTCATCCGGTGTTCGCCACCATGTTCCAGGGTGGCCAGAGCGGCGGCAGCGATTCGCTGTTCCAGAATCAGGACGCGGCGGGTCAGGGTGTGCAAGTGCTGGGTGTGGTCGAAGACCAGAGCAACCTGGAGGCTCGCTACGAGCCGAACCATCCGGCTGCTGATGCCAAGGGCTATGTCTACTACCCGAACGTCAACGTCGTGGAGGAAATGGCCGACATGATTTCCGCGAGCCGGTCCTTTCAGACCAACGCCGAAATGATGAACACGGCCAAAACCATGATGCAGAAGGTCCTGACTCTCGGTCAGTGATAAGGGGCGACTCAGATGAGTGTTACCGATACGACAAGCGGTTTGAGCCTCAACGACATCCTGGCCAACTCCTCGATCAAGAACACCTCCACCACCAGTGATGGCCTGGCGTCGGCAACCAATAGCGCTGCCGGCAAAAAAGCCCTGGGCAAAGACGCGTTCCTGCAGTTGCTGGTGACCCAGCTGAAAAACCAGAATCCGCTCGAACCGCAGGACAACGGCGAGTTCGTCGCCCAATTGGCGCAGTTCAGCAGTCTGGAAGGCATCACCACACTCAACGATACGGTGAGTGGCATTGCCGGTAACTACAACTCGTCGCAGGCTTTGCAGGCCTCGTCGCTGGTGGGGCGCTCCGTGATCGCGCCTAGCGATAAAGCGGTTGTCGATACCTCCAAGAGCATGACCGGTACCGTGGCCATTCCGGGCTCTGTCCCTGCTGTCGCGCTGAAGATTTCCGACAAGGACGGCAAGGTCGTCCGCACCATCGACATGGGCAGCCAGACTGCCGGCAATGCCAGCTTTATCTGGGACGGAAAAGACAGCGCGGGTAATACGGTCGAGTCGGGTACTTACACCTTCGCGGCGACGGCCACCATCGACAGCCAGGCTGTATCGCTGGTCACCAACCTGCCAGCGACGGTCAATAGCGTGACCATCAGCCAGACGGGCGGTGAGTTGATGCTCAACCTCGCCGGGCTGGGCAGCATCGCCCTGTCCAAAGTACAAACCATTGGTATGTAAAGCCGACTAACCCGGCATAAAGGAGTGAAACATGTCTTTCAATATCGGCCTTAGCGGTCTCTTTGCAGCCAACAAACAACTGGACGTGACCGGCAACAACATCGCCAACGTCGCGACCACCGGTTTCAAATCGTCCCGTGCGGAATTCGAAGACGTCTACTCGGCCACCAAGCTGGGTACCGGAAGCAAGGTCGTCGGCAGCGGTGTGCGCCTGGCCAACGTTTCCCAGCAATTCACCCAGGGCGATATCAGCAGCACCGGTAACGTACTGGACATGGGCATCAACGGCTCCGGTTTCTTCGTGCTCAATAACAGCGGTTCGCTGTCCTACACCCGCGCCGGTACGTTCAAGGTCGACAAGGACGGTTATGTCACCAACACCGACGGCACTTCCCGCCTGCAGGGCTACGGTGTGGATGCCAGCGGCAAGATCCAGAACGGTATGTTGACCGACCTGCGTATCGACACCTCCAACCTGGCTCCGAAGTCGAGTAGCGCGGTGTCGTCGACGATTAACCTGAACTCCACGGATAAGGTCATTGACCAGACCGTTGCCACCAACAAATTCGATCCAACCAAGTCTGAGACCTATAGCAAGCAATTCAATACGCCGATCTACGACAGCCAGGGCAATCAGCACGAGATGAATCAGTACATGGTGAAAACCAGTGCTAACACGTGGGATACCTACACGCTGATCGATGGACGCAACATGGACGGCAGCCTGCCGACCAACCCGGTTCCTTCGACCATGACATTTGACTCGGCTGGCAAACTAACCCAAATCAGTACGCCAGTGACTCCGCCGACGACTCCGCCGACTTCGACCATCAGCAATGAGCTGAAGGTGACCAACTGGGTTCCAGGTACTGTGACCGACGGCGTGTGGAAGGCCAACGGCGCCAGCTCCAACCCGGATGGCGTGACCATCGCCATGGGCAACACCACCCAATACAACGCCGACACCGCACGTTCGATTCCGGTACAGAACGGCTACGCCACTGGCCAGATCACCAACCTGACCATTGATGGCAGCGGCGTACTGCTGGCGAATTTCAGTAATTACCAAACCAAGCCGATCGGCCAGATATCGTTGGCCAGCTTTACCAATGAACAAGGCCTGCAAGCGGTCGGTGGCACTGCCTGGAAAGAAACCTACTCATCGGGTATTCCGGGCTACGACTCGCCGGAAACCGGTAGCCTGGGTACGATCCGCTCCAATTCCCTGGAAGAGTCCAACGTCAACGTGACCAATGAACTGGTCGACCTGATCAAGGCGCAGAGTAACTACCAGGCGAACGCGAAGACCATCTCCACCCAGAGCACCATCATGCAGACCATCATTCAGATGACCTGATGCTGGTTGGGTTGTAGCGTTAAACAAAAACCCCTCGGAAGAGGGGTTTTTTATATCTGTGTGTATATCAAGATCAAAAGATCGCAGCCTCGTTACACTCGACAACTCCTACAAGGAATCACGCTCCCGGCCTGACCCTGTAGGAGCTGTCGAGTGAAACGAGGCTGCGATCTTCTGATGTTTAAAGACCTGAAAAAGAAAACCCCCGACACGCCTGAGGCCTGTCGGGGGTTTCGTTTTACCGGCTCAGCTTATTGGCAAGCTTCGCAATCCGGCTCGTCGATGGCGCAAGCCTTCGGCACTGGAGCTGGACCGGCTGGAGCTGCCAGAACCGAATCTTCACCGTGGTTGCCGCCGCTCGAAACAGCGTTCAGCTTGCCCGTGTTGATGGTCGACTTCTCGGTGCTGGTCGCTGCCAGGGCACGGAGGTAGTAAGTGGTTTTCAGACCACGGTACCAAGCCATGCGGTAGGTGACGTCGAGCTTCTTGCCCGAAGCGCCAGCGATGTACAGGTTCAGCGACTGAGCCTGGTCGATCCACTTCTGACGACGGCTTGCCGCGTCAACGATCCACTTGGTGTCCACTTCGAACGCCGTTGCATAGAGCTCTTTGAGTTCTTGCGGGATACGCTCGATCTGCTGCACCGAACCATCGTAGTACTTCAGGTCGTTGATCATGACCGAGTCCCACAGACCGCGAGCCTTCAGGTCGCGAACCAGGTACGGGTTGATCACGGTGAATTCGCCCGACAGGTTCGATTTCACATAGAGGTTCTGGTAGGTCGGTTCGATCGACTGCGAGACGCCAGTGATGTTGGCGATGGTCGCGGTCGGTGCGATGGCCATGATGTTGGAGTTACGAATGCCTTTCTGTACACGGGCGCGAACCGGTGCCCAGTCCAGGGATTCGTTCAGGTCAACGTCGATGTACTTCTGGCCACGTTGCTCGATCAGGATCTGTTGCGAATCCAGCGGCAGGATGCCCTTGGACCACAGCGAACCCTGGAACGTCTCGTAGGCACCGCGCTCGTCAGCCAGGTCGCAGGAAGCCTGGATCGCGTAGTAGCTGACCGCTTCCATCGACTTGTCGGCGAACTCGACGGCAGCGTCGGAACCGTAAGGAATATGCTGCAGGTACAGCGCGTCCTGGAAGCCCATGATGCCCAGACCGACTGGACGGTGCCTGAAGTTGGAGTTCTTCGCTTGGGGCACCGAGTAGTAGTTGATGTCGATAACGTTATCGAGCATGCGAACCGCGGTGTTCACGGTGCGTTCCAGCTTGGCGGTGTCCAGCTTGCCGTTGACGATGTGGTTCGGCAGGTTGATCGAGCCCAGGTTGCAAACGGCGATCTCGTCCTTGTTGGTGTTCAAGGTGATCTCGGTGCACAGGTTCGAACTGTGAACCACGCCCACGTGCTGCTGCGGGCTGCGCAGGTTGCACGGGTCTTTGAAGGTCAGCCAAGGGTGGCCGGTTTCAAACAGCATGGACAGCATTTTGCGCCACAGGTCTTTGGCCTGAATGGTCTTGAACAGCTTGATCTTGCCCGGGTACTCGGATAGGGCTTCGTAGTACTCGTAACGCTCTTCGAAGGCCTTGCCAGTCAGGTCGTGCAGGTCCGGTACTTCGGACGGCGAGAACAGGGTCCATTTGCCGTCATCGAAGACGCGCTTCATGAACAGGTCAGGAATCCAGTTGGCAGTGTTCATGTCGTGGGTACGACGACGATCATCACCGGTGTTCTTGCGCAGCTCGATGAACTCTTCGATGTCCATGTGCCAGGTTTCCAGGTAGGCACAGACAGCGCCTTTGCGCTTGCCACCCTGGTTAACGGCAACGGCGGTGTCGTTCACGACTTTCAGGAACGGAACAACGCCCTGGGATTTGCCGTTGGTGCCCTTGATGTAAGAGCCCAGTGCACGAACCGGTGTCCAGTCGTTGCCCAGACCGCCTGCAAATTTCGACAACATGGCATTGTCGTGAATCGCGTGGTAGATGCCCGACAGGTCATCCGGCACGGTGGTCAGGTAGCAGCTCGACAGCTGTGGACGCAGGGTACCGGCGTTGAACAGGGTCGGAGTCGACGACATGTAGTCGAAGGACGACAACAGGTTGTAGAACTCGATCGCACGGTCTTCTTTGTTCTTTTCTTCGATGGCCAGGCCCATGGCCACGCGCATGAAGAAAATCTGCGGCAGTTCGAAGCGGATACCGTCCTTGTGGATGAAGTAACGGTCGTACAGGGTTTGCAGGCCCAGGTACGTGAACTGCTGATCGCGCTCGTGGTTGATTGCCTTGCCGAGTTTTTCCAGGTCAAAGGTGGCCAGGACCGGGTTCAGCAATTCGAATTCGATACCCTTGGCGATGTAGGCAGGCAGGGCCTTGGCGTACAGGTCGACCATCTCGTGGTGGGTCGCGCTTTCTGCAACGTTCAGGAAGCTCAGGCCTTCGGCACGCAGGGTGTCCATCAACAGGCGAGCGGTCACGAACGAGTAGTTCGGTTCACGCTCGACCAGCGTACGGGCGGTCATCACCAGGGCGGTGTTGACGTCGGTCAGGGCCACGCCGTCGTACAGGTTTTTCAGGGTTTCGCGCTGGATCAGGTCGCCGTCGACTTCTTCCAGGCCTTCGCACGCTTCGGTGACGATGGTGTTCAGACGGCCCATGTCCAACGGGGCAAAGGTGCCATCGGCGCGGGTGATGCGAATCGACGGGTGAGCGTTGACCGCTTCTTCGGCCGGAGCATGGGCAGCGCGTTCTTTCGAACGACCGTCACGGTAGATCACGTAGTCGCGGGCAACTTTCTGCTCGCCGGCACGCATCAGGGCCAGTTCAACCTGGTCCTGGATTTCTTCGATGTGGATCGTGCCGCCGGAAGGCATGCGACGCTTGAAGGTCGCGGTGACCTGCTCGGTCAGGCGGGCAACGGTGTCGTGAATTCGCGACGAAGCGGCAGCGGTACCGCCTTCAACTGCGAGAAACGCTTTGGTGATAGCGACGGTGATCTTGTCATCGGTATAAGGAACGACAGTGCCGTTACGCTTGATCACGCGCAGTTGGCCAGGCGCGGTGGCGGACAGATCCGAATTCGAATCAGCGGCCTGCGGCAAGGTGCCCTGCGGGTTCTCGCGAGTTGTGTCGGTTTGCATGGGGGGTTGTCTCCACATTCTCTATGTTTGTTTGGGCACCGTCTCGGTGCCCACCGTTCCGTCCTGAAGCACTACAACCGGCGGGGGCCGGGCATACCAACTTCGGGACAGATCAGGAAGGGGCAATTGGGGCGCCGCTTCCATGCCGAAGTCTTTGGTCGCAGGCCTGGAGCCTGAAACCGAATTCCTTTTGGGTGACAGCAATTGACTGCAACACCCGTACCGTTTCGCCGTTTACGGCCCAAAAACAGTAGCCATCCGCACGAGCGGTTTGGTCTTTCGAAAATACGTTTGGTTCAACCAGAAAGAGGCAATAAAAGCGCTTGAAATTGGTGTCTGGTTTGTGTTTGGTTTTTTGTGCAAAACCCTACATGTAGGGTTTTTTTCGCGCCGGGGTACAAGATAGTGCGTTTTGGAGGGTGTTGCAACGTACTACCTGTGGATAAGCCTGTGCGTAAATTGTGTGTGAAACCTGGAATCAGCGTGTAGCCCGCGACCCTGCTGGAGTAGACCGTTTGTCATGGGTTTTCAGCGGTCGGAAACTGTCCGGTGGTTTTTTAAGGGCGCGAACCCTACCACAAAAAATGCCCATGTCCGAACGCATTTGCCGCCTTGTGTTCTGGGCGAGCGACGTTTATACAATCGGCCCATGTGTACGCATTTTCTTATCCTCCCCAATCATTACAAAAAGACGGGTGGATCCTTCCTTATTAGTGTTTCGGCAAGCAGAGGTCACCGTGGAGCAAGAAGCCTGGCAGGTTTTGATTGTGGAGGACGACCAGCGTCTGGCCGAACTGACCCGCGATTACCTGGAGGCCAACGGCCTGCGCGTTTCAATCGAAGGTGACGGGGCACTGGCCGCGGCCCGCATCATCAAGGAGCAGCCAGACCTGGTGATCCTTGACTTGATGCTCCCCGGCGAAGATGGCTTGAGCATTTGCCGCAAGGTTCGCGACCGTTTCGACGGCCCGATTCTGATGCTCACCGCTCGTACCGACGACACCGATCAGATTCTGGGGCTGGACATGGGGGCAGACGACTATGTGTGCAAACCGGTTCGTCCTCGGCTCTTGCTGGCGCGTATCCAGGCTTTGCTGCGGCGCAGCGAGGCGCCTGAGGTCGCCCCTGAAAAACAACGGCGTCTGCAGTTCGGTCCGCTGGTGGTGGACAACGCTTTGCGCGAGGCCTGGCTGCGTGACGCCAGTATCGAATTGACCAGCGCCGAGTTTGATCTGCTCTGGCTGCTGGTGGCCAACGCCGGGCGCATACTTTCCCGCGAAGAGATCTTCACCGCACTGCGCGGCATTGGTTACGACGGGCAGGATCGTTCCATCGATGTGCGCATCTCGCGCATTCGCCCCAAGATCGGCGATGACCCGGAGCACCCTCGGCTGATCAAGACCATCCGAAGCAAAGGCTATTTGTTCGTTCCGGAAGCCTGCACCCTGTGAACTCGATCTTCCTGCGAATTTATGGCGGCATGTGCGCGGCGCTGATTCTGGTGGCGGTGCTCGGCGTGCTGGCCCTGCACTTGCTCAATCAGGTGCGCAGCGAGCAATACCGCGAGCGCCTGGCTCATGGCACGTTCTCGTTGATGGCCGACAACCTGCAACCCATGAACGAAACCGAACGCCACCGTGCCTTGCTGGTGTGGGAGCGCCTGCTGGGTATTCCGCTGGCGCTGAAGACCTTCACCCAGACCGACCTTGATCTCACCCAGCGCACTCGTGTGCTGCGCGGCCAGGCGCTGGTCGAACAAACCGGGCCGCACGCGGCGGTGGTCTATCGGTTGGTCAGCGACAAGGAACAGTTGGTGCTGACAGGGGAAGTGCAGCAGATCAGCGAGCAACTGGCCCGGGCGACCATTTACCTGCTGGCCGACGAACTGGTGCGCTTCCCGGTGGCCGACCAACCCAAGCGCCTGGCGCAATTGAAAGAAGACAAGGGCTTCGGTTTCGACTTGCGACTGGTCACGGTCGATGACGCGGACATGGATGAGGACCAGAGCCGGCGGGTTTCCGAAGGCGACACGGTGATGGCGCTGGGTAAGGGGGGCGATTCGATCCGGGTGTTTGCCGGGATGGTGGGTACGCCGTGGGTGCTGGAGATCGGCCCGCTGTACCAGATGAACCCTTATCCGCCGGAGTGGCTGGTGCTGATCGCGGCGCTGGGTTTGAGCCTGATTGGTTTGATCGTTTATTTGTTGGTGCGTCAGCTCGAGCGTCGTTTGCGCGGGTTGGAAGCGGCAGCCACGCGCATCGCCAAAGGCAGCCTGGAAACCCGAGTACCGGCACGGGGCGCGGATTCGGTGGGGCGTCTGGCGTCAGCATTCAACGGAATGGCCGAGCACTTGCAACAGTTGTTGGCGATTCAGCGGGAACTGGTGCGCGCCGTGTCGCACGAGCTGCGCACACCGGTGGCGCGCCTGCGTTTTGGCCTAGAGATGATCGGTTCCGCGTCCACACCGCAAGCGCTGCAAAAGTACTGTGAAGGCATGGATCACGACATCGAAGATCTCGATAAGCTGGTGGACGAGATGCTCACCTATGCGCGCCTGGAACAGGGCTCGCCGGCCCTGAATTTTCAGCGCATCGATCTCGATGCACTGGTCAATCAGGTG
The DNA here is from genome assembly GCF_058145095.1 of Pseudomonas sp. MDV22-iso1. Classification (NCBI taxonomy): domain Bacteria; kingdom Pseudomonadati; phylum Pseudomonadota; class Gammaproteobacteria; order Pseudomonadales; family Pseudomonadaceae; genus Pseudomonas; species Pseudomonas sp. MDV22-iso1. The sequence continues at coordinate 279,821 of NZ_JBYVMF010000005.1, read as the reverse complement.
ATCGAAGAGCTTGCGCCTCTGCGTTCGCAGGTGACGGTGCAACGTGGCTTGTGCCTGTCTGCGGCCGATTGCGACGATGCCTGGGTCGAAGCTGAACCCCGCTACCTGCATCGGGCACTGCAAAACCTGGTGAGCAACGCGATGCGCCACGCCACATCCAAGGTAACGGTCAGCTATCAGGTGGGGCAGCAACGTTGTCGGGTCGACGTCGAGGACGATGGACCGGGTGTGCCGGAAAACGCGTGGGAGAAAATCTTCACCCCGTTCCTGCGACTCGATGACAGCCGTACCCGTGCGTCGGGTGGGCATGGCCTGGGCCTGTCCATCGTGCGTCGGATCATCCATTGGCACGATGGACGAGCGTTGATTGGCAAGAGCAAAAGTCTGGGCGGCGCGTGCTTCAGCCTGAGCTGGCCGAGGAATCAGGAAAAGCGTTGAGCGCTCAGGTGTAAGTCAAGGCCTCTACATCCCCACAACGCTTCAAGCCTTGATGCTGACCAGACTCAACAACTGCCCATCCATGATCCCAAACTGTGCGTCCAGCTCAACCCCATTACGCCACTCATTCGACAGATCCGTCAGCAAGCGGATCCGCACATCCCCGGCCTCGCTCCATTCCAGCACTTCGGCGTGTTCAAAATAGAACCGCTGCTGCACGATCGGATACAGCGCCTTGAACAGGCTTTCCTTCACCGAAAATGTCAGCGTCACCAGCATCGCCAACTGATCTCGTCGACCCGCGGCCATTCTTTGCAACTCCGGGCCGGTGAGAATCTCACCCGCCAGACGCTCGGCCCGTTCCGGGTTGAGCAGGTTTTCCAGATCCATACCCAGACCGCGCCAATGGGTTTTCTTTGCGACAATCGCCGCGGCGCGTCCGGTGCTATGGGTAATCGAACCGGTGATATGCCCAGGCCATACCGGCGCTCGATCTTCGCCAATGGCCGGACTGAACCCCACGCCCTCCAACTGATGCAATGCGGCTCTGGCGCAAATCCGCCCGGCGAGAAACTCCGCCTGCCGCTTGGCAACGGAGCGTTGGATGCTGGAGGGCGGCTCGATCGAACTGCGGCGAAAATCATCACTGGTCAGCTGAGAACTGTCGAAGTGAGTGCTCAACAAAATCGTATCAGGTAGCGCGATTGGCAACGGCCAATGGGCGTCGAGTGGGGTGCAGCAGGCGGGTAGGGCGGGGTCGGGATTCATGTCAGGCATTTTGCCGGGTTGCCTTCGGACTGGGTAGTGTCGATAGATCGTTTGTGGCGAGGGAGCTCCCACCCAGCGCGAGCAAGCCCCCTCGCCACCGGGAGCTTTGCTGTGCTTTTGGGCGCTCGGTGTTCCTAGGAGAAAATTTTCTTGAGGAACGCCTGCATATCCGCCCACGATTTTTCATCCGCCGCCTTGTTGTAGCCGATGTCGGGTCCACCATGGTCGCCATGACTCAGCCGATCCGCATCTGGATTACTGAACCCATGCTTGGCGCCCTCCAGGCTGACAAATGTGTAGTCCGCCCCGGCCTTGTCCATTTCCGCCTTGAACGCCGTGACGTTTTCCGGCGTGACCATGCTGTCCATCGCCCCGTGTTCCACAAGGATTTTCGCCTTGACGTTGCCCGGTGCTGCCGGTGTGCTGGTTGCCAGCGCGCCGTGGAAACTCACCACACCTGCCAACGGCAATCCCTGCCGCGCCGCATTCAAAACAACACCACCGCCAAAGCAGTAACCAATCGCCGCAATTTTGTCAGGATCGGTGTGCGGTTGTTGCTTGAGCAGGTCCAGCCCTGCCTGAAAGCGTGCACTGGCTGCGGCGCTGTCCTTGAGTGCGGCTTGCATGAAGGCCATGGCGTCTTTCGGGTGTTCGGTGTTCTTGCCATCGCCATACATATCAATCGCCAGGGCGCTGTAACCCAGACCTGCCAAGTCCCGTGCGCGGCGCTTGGCATAGTCGTTGAGCCCCCACCATTCATGCACCACCACAACACCGGGCCGCGGTCCCTTGAGGGCATCGTCGTAGGCGTAATAACCGATCAGCTTCGTGCCGTCGGCGCTTTGATAGGGGATTTCCTGAGTCTTGACGGCTGCTTGGCCGAGCCCGCTCAAGGCCAGTAACACGAAGGCAAGGAACGCACGCATGGTCGGATCTCCTGCGAGAAAATCATCGGAAAAACCTGGGTGATCTGGTTCAGCTTAGGTTCAGAAGGCGTTCAGGGGGAGTTCAGGGCGGGCTCAGTAGTCTTGCCTCACACCCAACGAGCACACAGCACATAAGGAAACTCCCCATGACTGGATTCAAAAAACTGCTTCTGGCGTTCACTATTCTTGGCGCAAGCACTGCTGCATACGCCGCCGATGACACCTTCGCCAGCCTTACTCTTGGACAGACCAGCGACAAGGTCAAAAAGTCCCACGCCCTGAACGATAACCTCAACCACGTGAACGCCGACGGCGTGATCGGCAAGGACGGCACCTGGGGTGTGCGTCTGGGTAAGCAAAACACCCAGGGCCGCTACTACGCTACCTACGACAACGTGTCGGGTTCGCACAACGGCATTAAACTGCGCCAGGAAAACCTCCTCGGCAGCTATGACCTTTTCTACCCGGTAGGCGGCAGTACCAAGCTGTTTGGTGGGGTCACGGCCGGTATCACCAAGCTCACCCAGGAATCTTCAAGCTTCAGCCGCGACAGCAACATTGGTTACGCCGTTGGCGGACAATTGGGTGTCTTGCAACAGGTTTCGAAAAACACGTCGGTTGAACTGGGTTATCGTTACCTGCGAACCAACGCCAGCACCGAGATGAGCGAGCGTGGCGGCAGCAAGCAGGGATCGCTGGATTTGACCAGCAGTGCCCAGACGTATCTGTCGGCGAACTACGCTTTCTAAAAAGCACGTCGCGAAAAGTCTGCGCCGGATCAACTCAAAAGGGTGATCCGGCGTCGCCATGTTAGCCGTCGAGGCGCGCCGTTGCGTCTCTGGAGAAGTTGATTTGCCTGGGAGAGCATTATGAAACTGCTGGTCGTTGAAGATGAAGCGCTGTTGCGCCATCACCTGCATACCCGCCTGACGGATATCGGCCACGTGGTCGAGTCCGTCGCCAATGCCGAAGAGGCACTGTACCAGGCCGAGCAGTTCAATCATGACCTGGCGGTGATCGACCTCGGCCTGCCGGGTATGGGCGGGCTTGATCTGATCCGCCAACTTCGCTCGCGCGGAAAAACCTTTCCGATCCTGATTCTCACCGCACGCAGCAACTGGCAGGACAAGGTCGAAGGCCTGGCCGCCGGTGCCGACGATTTTGTGGTCAAGCCGTTCCAGTTCGAAGAGCTGGACGCTCGACTCAATGCCTTGTTACGTCGCTCCAGCGGATTCACCCAGTCAACCATTGTCGCCGGTCCGCTGCTGCTGGACCTCAATCGCAAACAGGCGTCACTCGATGAACAGCCGCTGGCGCTGACCGCCTATGAGTATCGGATTCTCGAGTACCTGATGCGCCATCATCAGCAGGTGGTCCCCAAGGATCGGCTGATGGAACAACTCTACCCGGACGACGATGAGCGCGATCCGAATGTCATTGAAGTGCTGGTCGGTCGCTTGCGCCGAAAGCTTGAAGGGCCGGCAGGCTTCAAGCCCATCGACACCGTGCGTGGTCTCGGTTACCTGTTCAATGAGCGTTGCACTTGATTCGTTCGCTACGTGTTCGCCTGATGCTCGCCGCCACCACCCTGGCGGTGTTGTTCATGCTGGCGTTGCTGCCGGCGATGCAGGGTGCGTTCAGTCTGGCGTTGCAGGACTCCATCGAACAGCGCCTGGCGTCGGACGTGACCACGCTGATCTCTGCCGCTCGGGTGGAAGACAATCGCTTGCAGATGCCGGCGCAGTTGCCCGATGAGCGTTTCAACCTGACCGAGGGCCGTTTACTCGGTTACATCTATGATCGCGACGGGCACCTGGTCTGGCGCTCCAAAGGTACTCAGGAAGAGCACATCAATTACACCCCTCGTTATGACGGGCGCGGTAACGAGTTCGCGAGAATTCGCGAGACCAATGGACAAGAGTTCTTCGTCTATGACGTCGAGATCAAACTGCTCGGCGGCAAAAGTGCAGCGTTCAGCATCGTTGCGTTGCAACCGGTGCGTGAATACGAAATCACCCTCGAAGGCTTACGGGAAAACCTCTATCTGGGCTTCGGCGCGGCCTTGCTGGTACTGCTGGCATTGCTGTGGATCGGCTTGACCTGGGGGTTGCGGGCGTTACGCCGGCTGAGCCAGGAGCTGGATGAAATCGAAGGCGGGACTCGAGGAAGCCTCAGCGAAGAACACCCGCGCGAACTGCTGCGCCTGACCGGTTCCCTTAACCGCTTGCTGCACAGCGAGCGTGAGCAACGCAGCCGCTATCGTGATTCCCTCGACGATCTGGCGCACAGCTTGAAAACTCCGTTGGCCGTCCTGCAAGGGGTCAGCGAAGACATGGCGCAACGCCCGGAAGATCGCGATCAGGCGTGGGTGCTGCAAACCCAGATCGAGCGCATGAGCCAGCAGATCAGCTATCAGCTGCAACGCGCCAGCCTGCGCAAGAGCGGTCTGGTGCGCCATCAGGTGCGCCTGCGTCCAGTGCTGCAGAGCCTTTGCGATACGCTGGACAAGGTGTATCGCGACAAGCGCGTACGGGTGGCCTTCGATCTTCCGGAACATTGTTATGTGCCGATCGAGCAGGGCGCGCTATTGGAAATGATGGGCAACCTGCTGGAGAACGCCTATCGCCTGTGCCTCGGTGAAGTGCGCATCAGCGTGCGTGATTCCCTGGGTGGCATCGAATTATGCGTTGAGGATGATGGGCCCGGTGTACCACCCAACCAGCGCGCGCGGATTCTTCAACGTGGTGAACGTCTGGATCGTCAGCATCCGGGGCAGGGGATCGGGTTGGCGGTGGTCAAGGACATCATCGAAAGCTACGCCGCCACGCTGACATTGGAGGACTCGCCAATGGGCGGAGCTGCGTTCAGGATTCATTTTTCGGCGGTTTGACCGGGAGATTTGCAGATGCTTTCACGGGCACCTTCATCCGAAAACGCTCAATTCTCCTGCGCCCGATAAGCCCCCGGCGTCAACCCCGTCCATTTCTTGAACGCCCGATGAAACGCCGAGGGCTCGGAGAACCCCAACTGTTCGGCGATCTGTTGCAACGACAGGTCCGCGCGGCTCAGGTGATAAATCGCAATGTCCCGGCGCAACTGATCCTTCAATTCCTGAAAACTCGAACCCTCTTCCCGCAGATGCCTGCGCAACGTCTGCGCGCTGATGTGCAGGTGCGTGGCCACCGCTTCCAGATCTGGCCAACGAGCACTATCGCGACTGAGCAAGCGCCGCAATTGACTGCTCAAACTGTCGCCGTCATCCGGGCGGGACAACAGGTCGGCGGGCGAGCGCTCAAGAAAGTGCTTGAGGGTTCGTTCATCCTGCAGCAGCGGCATATTCAGATAGCGACTGTGAAACACCAGGCTGCTCTGGGCCGCTGAAAACACGAGGGAGCACGGGAACAGCAAGTCGTATTCGGCGCCGTGTTCGGGCCTGGGGTAGCTGAACGTCGCCTGTTCCAGTCGGATGCGCTGGCCAATCAGCCAGCTGCCGAGGCGATGCCAAACCATCAACTGGCTCTCGGTGAGGAAATGGTCCGGGTCGCGAAACTGCGAGTCGTCCAGGCTCAGGCGGATCATTTCGTCTTCACGGCTCAGGGTCAGCCGCGGACCCTCAGGGAATAGGGAATAAAACAATAAGCCGCGATTGAGCGCCTTATCCAGGTTTCGGCAGTGGATCAAGGCATGGCACATCATCGCGAAACTGCCGGGTTTGCTGGTCGTAGGCCCGAAACCCAGGTACTCGTCATCCATCACCAGCCACAGGCCCTGAATCAACTGGGTGAACTGTTCCGGGGCAATACGTGCCCGAGGCTCGTCGAGCAACTCGTGGCTGATGTTCAGTTGGTGCAGCAGGCTTGAATAATCGTACCCGCAGCGACGCGCACCACCCAGGGCGGCGCGGGCGAAGTGACTGGCGATGGTGCGTTCACGCATAGAAGGCAAGTCCGTCCATTGAACGGCGGATAGTAGACGCGGATTCGGGTGATGGACAAGGCGGATATCCGCCAAATCCCATGAAGTGATTGAGCAGATGGGCGGAAATCCGCCACTGAAGTCATGATGCCCCGATGTAACAGAAAACCTGTAACCCTTGATGGCAAAAGGGCTCGCAGGTGATTTGGCGAAGGTGGCACGAGCCTTGCGATACAACGAGCAGATGCCTGCCGTCGCGCAGCTCGAAAAAACAAATCCCTCCAGTGCAGGAGGGTTCGCAATTCAGGTGCCATGACAACAGATGGATGTTGTTAGCCGGCACTCTTGAGGAACTTTGCAATGACGACTCGTCAGCCACTGTATAAATCCCTGTATTTCCAGGTGATCGTTGCCATCGCCATCGGCATTCTGCTCGGTCACTTCTACCCACAGACCGGTGTCGCCCTCAAGCCGCTGGGTGACGGGTTCATCAAGCTCATCAAAATGATCATTGCCCCGATCATCTTCTGCACCGTCGTCAGTGGTATCGCGGGCATGCAGAACATGAAGTCGGTTGGCAAGACCGGCGGCTACGCGCTGCTGTATTTTGAGATCGTTTCAACCATCGCCCTGCTGGTCGGTCTGGTCGTGGTGAACATTGTGCAACCGGGCGCCGGCATGCACATCGACGTCACCACGCTGGATGCATCCAAAGTGGCTCAATATGTAGCGGCCGGTGCTGATCAAAGCGTCGTTGGCTTCTTGCTCAACGTGATTCCGAACACCATCGTCGGCGCGTTTGCAACGGGCGACATCCTGCAAGTATTGATGTTCTCCGTGATCTTCGGTTTCGCCCTGCATCGCCTGGGTGCCTATGGCAAGCCGATCCTGGACTTCATCGATCGTTTCGCCCACGTCATGTTCAACATCATCAACATGATCATGAAGCTTGCCCCTATCGGTGCCTTTGGTGCCATGGCATTCACCATCGGAGCCTACGGTGTCGGGTCGCTGGTGCAGCTGGGTCAGTTGATGGCCTGCTTCTACATCACCTGCCTGCTGTTCATCCTGATCGTGCTGGGCGGTATCGCTCGCGCCCACGGTTTCAGCGTGCTTAAAGTGATTCGCTACATCCGTGAAGAGCTGCTGATCGTGCTGGGTACTTCTTCTTCGGAATCGGTCCTGCCGCGCATGCTAATCAAGATGGAGCGTCTGGGGGCGCAGAAATCCGTAGTAGGTCTGGTGATCCCGACAGGCTACTCGTTCAACCTCGACGGCACTGCGATCTACCTGACCATGGCTGCGGTGTTCATTGCCCAGGCGACCGACACCCAGATGGACATCACTCACCAGATCACGCTGCTGGTGGTGTTGCTGCTATCTTCCAAAGGCGCCGCAGGCGTGACCGGCAGTGGTTTCATTGTGTTGGCTGCGACACTGTCCGCGGTTGGCCACCTGCCCGTTGCTGGCCTGGCGCTGATCCTCGGTATCGACCGCTTCATGTCCGAAGCCCGTGCCCTGACCAACCTGGTGGGTAACGCCGTTGCCACGCTGGTTGTGGCCAAGTGGGTCAAGGAACTGGACGTCGACGTGATGCACGCCGAGCTGGCTTCCGGCGGTCGCGGTATCTCCGATGAGCGCGTTGAAGATGACCTGGGCGTCGCTGAAGGCCCAACCCCAAGCAACGTCAAATAAGACGGCTTGAAATGAAAAACCCGCTTCGGCGGGTTTTTTTTGGCTGCGATTTGAGCGCAACGGTCACTGCGGCTGACGCATCAGGTGATTGCTGCAATGCCGTTGGCTGCCTAGGCTTGAGAGATCGCACCGGAGGTTACTCATGCTTGGTCCACTGGCATCACTCAAGATTCTGGATTTCTCCACCTTGCTACCGGGGCCGTTTGCCTCGTTATTACTGGCCGACATGGGCGCTGAGGTGTTGCGCATTGAATCGCCCACACGGATGGACTTGCTGCGCGTGCTTCCACCTCATGACCAGGGCGTTTCCGCCAGCCACGCCTACCTCAACCGCAACAAACGCAGTCTGGCCCTGGACCTCAAGCAGCCTGAAGCGCTGGAGGTGATCAAGCAGCTTTTGCAAGACCACGACATCGTGCTGGAACAGTTCCGCCCCGGCGTGATGGAACGGCTGGGCCTGGGGTATGAAGCGCTGAAGGCGATCAATCCGCGGCTGATCTATGTGTCGATCACCGGCTACGGGCAGACAGGCCCCTATAAAGACCGCGCCGGGCACGACATCAATTACCTGGCGCTGGCGGGACTGGCCAGCCACACCGGCCGTGCGGACAGCGGGCCGCTGCCGTTGGGCATGCAAGTGGCTGATGTCGCCGGTGGTTCGTTGCATGGCGTCATCGGCTTGCTGGCGGCGGTGATTGCCCGGCAACGGGCGGGGCAGGGGCAGCATATCGACGTGAGCATGACCGATTGCGTATTCAGCTTGAACGCCATGGCCGGTGCAGGGTATCTGGCCTGTGGCGAAGAGCCGGGTCGTGAGAATCAGATGCTCAATGGCGGCAGTTTCTACGACTATTACCGCACCCGTGACGGACGCTGGCTGTCGGTGGGCAGCCTGGAGCCCCCGTTCATGAAGCAATTGTGCACAGCATTGGGTGTGGAGGATCTGGCGGCGTTGGGGCTGTCACCGAAGCCTGCGCAGCAAAAAGCGCTGAAAGATGCGCTAAAGATCGAATTCGAAAAACATGACTATGCCGAGTTATGTGCACTGTTTGCTGAACTCGATGCGTGCGTCGAGCCGGTTCTGAGCCTGGGCGAAGCGGTGCGGCATCCGCAGTTGCAGGCGCGGCAGTTGGTGGCGCAAGTGCCGCGAGCTGATGGGACGACTCAAGCGCAGATGGCCTGTCCGTTGAAGTTTTCAGAGGGCCTGCCTGAACCACGGCATATCGGTGCGGCGTTGGGGGCGCATACGGATGAGGTATTGGGGGAACTTGGTTTCAGCGTTCAACGGATCGAAGAATTGCGGCGTGCCAAGGTGGTTGTGTAGGGGGGCTGAAGGCTCTATCGCGAGCAGGCTCACTCGTACACTGGAAGTGTGGCGCGCCGAAGATCCAATGTGGGAGCGAGCTTGCTCGCGATGAGGCCAGTACAAACACCAAAAATCCAGCTACTCGACCCGCATCTCGCCACTGAACACCAACGTGCTGCGGCACCGTCGGCACAAATACCGCCGCCCCTGTCTCACCAATCCATGGCGCTGGGCGGAGAACGGGAAGTCGCTGTCCACGCACGGGCATTTGTAGATATAGCGGGTCACGCTTCGGCGTTTGACGTCATAGGTGTGGCAACGATTGGGTGGCAATTCGTACACGCCGCGCATGATCAGTTGCCACTCTTCGCCATGGGGCTGGATGCGGTCGCCAAATAACTGATGGGCGATCAGGTGCGCGACCTCGTGAGCCACGGTTTGCTTGAGGAAGTCTTCAGAGTTTTCCCGGTACAGCTGCGGATTGAAGCGCAACAGGTTCTCGTGCAAATGCGCGACACCGGCTTTTTGCCCGCGCAGCTTGAGGCTCACCACGGGGCGTTTGAATGGACGTTTGAAAAAGGATTCAGCGAGTAGGTAACAATCTTCGACGCGGGTATTGAGTTGCTCGGGCATGCTTGATGGGTCTCCAGAGAGGTCGAGTATGCCGCAACCCTGGGTGCTTGCGAATCGCCCAAGCGCCGAATGGTCGTCGCCGTTCTCCATCCAGGCACATCAAAAGGCCGCCTTGCGGCGGCCTGTATTGGCAGATCTTATAGTTTGTGTGCGCGGTCAGTTGGTATAGACGGGCCCCACGCCCAGTCCCCAGACAATCACAGTGAACGCCATGATGGCCACCAGGACCACCAACCCTACGGCGAGCACCGAACTTGAAAAAAGGAATCCCTCGTCAGATGGAATGTTCATGAACGTCGGTAGCCCCACGTACAGCAGGTACACCGTGTAGCAGATGGCCGCGGTGCCGACGATCATTCCGAGCCACATGTGTGGATACAGCGCCGCCAGCCCGCCAATGAACAGCGGTGTCGCGGTATAGGTCGCAAACGCTACGCAACGCGCCAGGCTCGGGTTGGCATCATAGGTGCGGGCCATCCAGTGGACGAACGCGCCCATCACGGCAACTCCGCCGAGCATCGCCAGATACGACATGACCGTCATCCATAGTGCGCTTTCCTGAGTCAGCATCACCGGCGCTCGATTGCCAATGACCCAGCCGACTTGCGTGGTGCCGATAAACGCCGACACGGCAGGAATCGCCGCCAGAATCAGGGTGTGGGTGAGATACATGTGGCTGATGCTTTCCTCCTGGTCGCCACGGATCTCCTTCCATTCTTGGTCAGGGTGGGTGAAGAGCCCCACTACGTGATGGATCATGCCAGTCACTCCTCTTGTTTTTACCGTCGCCCCCCAGTGGAGCGCCTACGGGCCAAGGTGGCCAAGTAAGTAAAGGTCTGGATATGTGTGCGACCTTATGTCGCAGTATAGAAAGGACTTACCCGTACATGTGGAAGGGGTTTAGAGCAAATCGCGCTGTAAACCCCAGTGGTAATCGCCGTTCCATCTTAGGTAGGAGCACTTCGCTCGCGCAGGGTTTTTGCGTAAAATGCCGGCCTTTCGTCACACCTCACGGATTCGCGTCATGGGCACTCTCACGGTCAACCAGAACAAACTGCAAAAGCGCCTTCGCCGTCAGGCCGGTGAGGCTGTTGCCGATTTCAACATGATTGAAGAGGGCGACAAGGTCATGGTCTGCCTGTCCGGTGGCAAGGACAGCTACACCCTGCTCGATGTGCTGCTGCATTTGCAGAAGGTTGCTCCGATCAAGTTCGAGATCGTGGCCGTGAACATGGACCAGAAGCAGCCGGGCTTTCCCGAGCACGTACTGCCGGCGTACCTGAAAGCATTGGGCATCGAGTACCACATCGTCGAGAAAGACACTTACTCGGTGGTCAAGGAGCTGATCCCGGAAGGCAAGACCACCTGTTCGCTGTGCTCGCGCCTGCGTCGCGGTACGCTCTACACGTTTGCCGATGAAATTGGCGCGACCAAGATGGCCCTCGGGCACCACCGCGATGACATTGTCGAAACCTTCTTCCTCAACATGTTCTTCAACGGCTCGCTCAAGGCCATGCCGCCGAAACTGCGCGCCGACGATGGCCGCAACGTCGTGATCCGCCCGCTGGCCTACTGCAACGAGAAAGACATCCAGGCCTACTCGGATTTCAAGCAGTTCCCGATCATTCCGTGCAACCTTTGCGGCTCTCAGGAGAATCTGCAGCGCCAGGTGGTCAAGGACATGCTGCAAGAGTGGGAGCGCAAGACTCCCGGCCGCACCGAGAGTATCTTCCGCAGCCTGCAGAACGTGATTCCGTCGCAATTGGCCGACCGTACCCTGTTTGACTTCACCAGCCTGAAGATCGACGAAACCGCGGCCTCGCGATTCGTCAACGTGGTCAACCTTTAAACACGATTAATGTGGGAGCTAGCCTTCTGGTGATGAAAGGGTGTCAGGAACATTTTTGACTGACACACCTCCCTCGCCAGCAGATTGGCGCCCACAGGTTTTGCCGCAAGTTGGCAGTTCATTTTTCATTCCTCAGGAGAGGGCATGCGCGATTACAAGTGGCTGCACGAATACTGTCTGAACCGCTTCGGTTCGGCAGCTGAACTGGAAGCCCATCTGCCCGTTCCCAAGACCCCCGCGCAATTGCGCAAGATCAGCGACGACCGCTACCTCTCCACCATGGCACTGCGCGTTTTCCGCGCCGGGCTCAAACACAGCCTGGTGGACGCCAAGTGGCCGGCCTTCGAAGAAGTGTTCTTCAAGTTCGACCCTGAGAAAGTCGTGCTGATGAGTGCTGAACATCTTGAGCGCCTGATGCAGGACGCGCGGATCATTCGCCATCTGGGCAAACTCAAGAGCGTGCCGCGCAATGCGCAGTTCATCCTCGACGTCGAGCATGAAAAAGGCAGTTTCGGTGCGCTGATCGCCGACTGGCCGGTGACCGATATTGTCGGTTTGTGGACCTACCTGAAAAAGCGCGGTCATCAATTGGGCGGGTTGTCGGCACCGCGCTTCTTGCGGATGGTCGGCAAGGACACGTTTGTGCCGAGCTACGACGTGGTGGCGGGGTTGAATGCGCAGAAGATCGTCGACAAAGTGCCGACCAGTCAGCGGGATCTGGCGTTGGTGCAGGATGTGTTCAATCAGTGGCATGAACAGAGCGGTGGGCGGCCGATGAGCCAGATATCGATGATGCTGGCGTATACCGTCAATCATTAAAGACCGAGTTGTTCCAATCGCCAGCAGGCTGGCTCCCACATTGGATCTGTGGAGCACACAAATCCCCTGTGGGAGCTAGCCTGCTAGCGATTGCAATCTGTCAGGCGGCAGAGATCTCGCCTTCGCCTGCGAGCTTGCGATTCAGCTGAAACCGCCACCGCACATACAGCAGCGCCGAGCAAAACACCGCCAGGCTCGCGCCCATCTCCAGCAAACCAAACAGCTGCCGGTTCGGGTCAAACGCCGCCAGTGCGCCCTTGATGAAATACAGGTTCACCACAAAGCACATCCAGGAATGCCCGCGCGCGCTGCCAACGATCATCCCCGGCGCCAGCAACAGCAGCGGTACCAGTTCGATCAGCAGGATCACCCATGGCCGCGCCCCGTGCAGATCGGCGACCGCCAGGTAATACACGCAGAGCAAACCCACCAAGCCCAGAAAACACAGCAGGCTGATGGCTCGCATCGCTTTGACCCGTGGTTCGAGCCATTCAATGGAAGGCAAAATCTTCGGCTTCTTGGCCACGTCAGTTCCCCAGCTTTTGCGCGGTCTTGGCCAGTCGCAAGCCCAAGGCCCGACACAGTGCGACCTCATGTTCATTCAAGCCGCTTTTGCCATCGGCGCCGGCGTGGTGACTGGCGCCATAGGGCGTGCCGCCGCCACGGGTTTCCAGCAATGCCGATTCGCTGTAAGGCAGGCCCGTAATCAGCATGCCGTGGTGCAGCAAGGGCAGCATCATCGACAGCAGCGTGGTTTCCTGACCACCGTGCAGGCTCGCGGTGGAGGTGAAAACGCCCGCCGGTTTGCCGACCAGCGCACCGGTCAGCCACAGGTTGCTGGTGCCGTCGAGGAAGTACTTCAGCGGCGCGGCCATGTTGCCAAAACGCGTCGGGCTGCCAAGGGCCAGGCCGGCGCAGTTTTTCAGGTCGTCGAGGCTGGCGTACAGCGCGCCTTCGTCCGGAATGTCCGGGGACACAGCTTCGCACTCGGTAGAGATCGCCGGCACGGTACGCAGACGCGCTTCCATTCCCGACTGTTCGACACCACGGGCAATCTGCCGGGCCATTTCGTTGGTCGAACCGCTACGGCTGTAATACAGCACCAGAATATACGGCGCGCTCACGGCAACAACTCCAGCACATTCTCCGGCGGACGCCCGATGACGGCTTTGTCGCCTGCTTCCAGAATCGGTCGCTCCATGAGTTTCGGGTGGGCAGCGATAGCGGCGATCAATTGCGCCTCGCTCAAGCTGCTGTCAGCCAGGTTGAGCGTTTTGTACTCGTCTTCACCGGTGCGCAGCAATTGCCGGGCACTGATGCCCAGTTTGCCCAGCAGGTTCTGGATTTGCGCGGCGTCCAGTGGCGTTTCCAGGTACCGGACCACGGTCGGGGTCAGGCCACGGGCTTGGAGCAGTTCGAGCGCACCGCGGGATTTCGAGCAGCGCGGGTTGTGATAAAGCGTCAGATCGGTCATGTGCGGGTCGCATCTTGCGTAAGGTGGCGGCTATTCTAACTGTGCAGCGCGTATTCCAGAACCTGGAGAGGCAATGGGTCGCGGCGGTATTCTTTTTTTGACAAGGATTACGACATGACTAGACGACTGGCAGCGGCATTGGCGATCTTCGGCACGTTACTGCTGGGGGGCTGTGGCAATGATTACGGAATCGACCAGAACGGCCAGAAAGTCGCCGCCGACCGTCTGGACAAGCAATGGCTGGTGCTCAATTACTGGGCGGAATGGTGCGGGCCTTGCCGAACCGAGATACCCGAGTTGAATACCTTGGCCGAGCAGCTCAAGGGCAAGAAGATCGATGTGTTCGGGGTCAACTTCGATAATGTGCAGGGCGAAGAGCTGAAAAGCGCCAGCGAGAAGCTGGGGATCAAGTTCACCGTACTGGCCCAGGATCCGGCCGAGCTGTTCGAAGTGCCGCGCAGCGAAGCGTTACCCGTGACCTACATCATCGATGACAAGGGCAAGGTGCGTGAGCAGTTGATGGGTGAGCAGACGGCGGCGGGTGTGATGGCGAAGCTTGAGGCGTTGCAGGCAACTAATTGATTGCGCAGATGGCAGGGGCTTTTTGTGGTACGGGGATTTTGTGGCGAGGGGATTCATCCCCGTTGGACTGCGCAGCGGTCCCTTTTTTGGGGTCGCTTCGCAACCCAACGGGGATGAATCCCCTCGCCACAAAAGCCGCTGAGCACAAAATCCCCTTGCCACAGTAAGTCAGCCGGGTTCAGCAGAGGTGATCAACCCTCTTCAAGCCACCAGCGCAGCGGCTTGCCTTCGGCGGGCCAGAAGCGCATCTGCTCGATGGGCGAAATGTCCCAACGCTGCACATTTTCCAGTGCCTGCAAAAAGCGTTTTTCCTGTTCCATCAGCGCAGGCGCACACAGTTTGCGCGTACTGCCAATCTTGCCGAAGCTCAGCTTGTCGCCTTCCAGCGTATAGGGCGCGAACCAATGGTTACAGCCGCCGTTGCCGTAGGCTCGACCATCTTCACCGAGGGTGATGGTCAAGTGGCTGTAATCCATCAGCGGACGTTCGCCAATCCATTCCAGAATGTAGCTGCGGTTCTGTTGCAGTTGCACCGGCTCGGCGGCGCAGCCCATCAGGCTGGCACCCACCATCGCGGTCATAGCGAGGCGTTTCATCACGCAGGCTCCTGGCATTTTGGGCACAGGTGCTTCTCGCCGACAGTGGTCCAGCCCAGCTCGGCAATCCGCGCGGTGGCGGCCGGTTTTTCAGCCTTGTTGCCCAGCTTGGCGTCGACGGCGAACTCAAAGCTCAGCTCTTTGGCGCAGCTGTCGCAATTGACTTTCCAGGTGTGGATGGCCAATTCGCCGAACACCGGACCACTCGCAACCGCGACCCATTGGCCCGGTGGATTGATCAAGTGGCGAACCGTTTCGACGGTCAGGCGCATGGACAGGTCCTTGCTGCCTTTGAGGGTCACGACCAGCACGTCGTTGTTGCGAATCGAACCACCGTTACCGGTGACCTGATAACGCCCAGGCACAAGGGCGCGGCATTCGGTGAGGGTGTGTTGCGGGTTCATCAGGGTATAGCGAAAATCGTGTTCGGCCATGGGTCCTCCAAATATGCGCGGCATGCTAGCACGGACATCGCCGCAGCATGGAGCGGGCAAGTGACCTTCGATCTGGTTCAGCCGGCAGCCACAAGATTCTGTGGCTTTCCATCCGCCCAGGCCGCGATGTTCTGCAGCGTGGTCGTGGCAATGGCGCCCAGTGCTTCGCGGGTCAGGAAGGCTTGATGCGCCGTGATGATCACGTTTGGAAAGGTCAGCAGGCGCGCCAGCACATCGTCTTGCAGTGGCAGGTCCGAGCGGTCTTCAAAAAACAGCTGGGCCTCTTCCTCATACACATCCAGCCCCAGATAGCCCAGTCGACCGTCCTTCAGTGCGTCGATCAGTGCAGGCGTGTCCACCAGACCGCCGCGTCCGGTGTTGATCAGCATCGCCCCAGGCTGCATGTGTGCCAGTGACTCGCTGTTGATCAAATACTTGCTCTGTTCGTTAAGCGGGCAGTGCAGGCTGATGATCTGCGCCTGGGCCAACAGTTCCGGCAAGCTCAGGTAGCGGGCGCCGAGGGCTTCGACGTCGGGATTGGGGTAGGGGTCGTAGGCCAGCAACTCGCAGCCAAACCCGTGCATGATTTTCGCGAAGGTTGCGCCGATCTGCCCTGTGCCCACCACGCCGACCGTCTTGCCCACCAGGTCGAAGCCCGTCAGCCCATGCAAACTGAAATCGCCTTCGCGGGTGCGGTTGTACGCGCGGTGCAAACGACGGTTGAGCGCAAGGATCAATGCCACCGCATGCTCGGCTACTGCATGCGGCGAATAGGCCGGGACCCGCACAATGGCCAGTCCCAGTCGCTTGGCGACGGCCAGATCGACATGGTTGTAACCCGCCGAGCGCAGGGCGATCAGTCGGGTACCACCGGCGGCCAGGCATTCGAGCACAGGCGCGCTCAAGTCATCATTGATGAAGGCGCAGACCACCTCGTGATGCTCCGCCAATGCCACGGTATCGACGCTCAATCGCGCCGATTGAAACTGCAACTCGATGCCGTCGGGCAGTTTTGCAGCGAGAAAACTCTCGCGGTCGTAGTTCTGGCTGCTGAAAAGAATGGTGCGCATGCTGTCCTCCTGGAAATTTTCAAGCTTTGACGCTTCACGCTTCGCGCTTTTGTAGCAGCTGGCGAAGCCTGCGTTCGGCGGCGAAGCCGTCGTAAAACTGGTGATCTCGGTGCTTCAGATGAACCGCATTTGACGAATTTACGACGGCTTCGCCGCCGAACGCAGGCTTCGCCAGCTGCTACAGGGAACGGCGTTAAGGCGAATACCTACGTTACATCAAGCATTGATACGCGCATGCGCGGCCAGACGGTTGATGGCCCGGTCAAGCTCCTCCAGTGCGCTATAGGCTTTCGGGTCCTGTTGCTTGAGCAGGGTTTCACTACGCTGGCAGGCGGCGCGCAATTGCGGGACGCCGCAATAACGTGTTGCGCCATGCAGGCGATGGACACGCTCGATCAAGGCATTATTGTCATCGGTATCCCGGGCAAAACGGATGGCTTCGCGGTCGGCTTCAAGCGAGGCGAGCAACATCGCCAGCATGTCAGCCGCCAGATCCGCCTTACCGGCGGCCAGACGCAGGCCCTCTTCGTGATCGAGCACCTGCAACTCGGGTGCACCAGCATGTCCGTCACCGGAACGCTCGGGCCCGTGGTTGCGCAGCGCCAGACCACTCCATTTCAAAACCACCTGGGCCAATTGCCGTTCACTGATGGGCTTGGTCAGGTAATCGTCCATGCCGCTTTGCAACAACGCACGCTTTTCGTTGGCCATGGCGTGAGCGGTCAGCGCGACGATCGGCAAGGGCGTGCAGTGCCGCTCGCTTTCCCACTGACGAATGGCCTCGGTGCTCTGGCGCCCATCCATGCCGGGCATCTGCACGTCCATCAGCACCAGGTCGAAGGTCTCGTTCTGCACGGCTTTGACTGCCGCGTATCCACTTTCCACGGCCAGCACCTTGGCGCCCATGTCTTCGAGCAAGGTTTGCACCAGCAGAAGGTTGGCGGGATTGTCGTCGACACACAGCACTTTCGGGGCGCGGCTGGACAGCGGTTCCCCCGGCTCGTTACGCACCTGGCGCGGGTTGACCAGGTCGGACAAGGCTCGGCGCAGTTTGCGGGTGCAGGCCGGCTTGGCCTGAAGCTGACTGTGCGGGTTGGGTACGGACAGATGGAACAGCGTCTGCTCGGTGGTCGGGCACAGCACGAGCACCTTGCAGCCCAGATGTTCCAGGTCCCAGATGTGTTGGTTGAGGCGTTCTGGCGGCATGTCGTTGCTGGTGATGCCAAGTACCGCCAGGTCGATCGCCTGATCGGTCTGATGCGCACCGGTAACGCCATTGGTCAGGCTTTCGAGGGTATTGAATGGCGTGACAGCGAGGCCGCAATCTTCCAGCTGATGCTGCAAGGCCTGGCGTGCCAATTCGTGATTCTCCAGGACCGCCACCCGACGCCCCAGCAGCGGTGGGCCTGGCAGGTCTTCGGCGTCGTCGCGGGTCTTGGGCAGGCTCAGGCTGATCCAGAATTCCGAACCTTCCCCCGGTGTGCTGTCGACCCCGATCTCGCCGCCCATTTGCTCGATCAGCCGTTTGGAAATTACCAGCCCCAGACCAGTACCACCGGGTTGGCGCGACAACGAGTTATCCGCCTGACTGAACGCCTGGAACAGGGCGCGCACGTCCTGGCTCGACAGGCCAATCCCTGTGTCTTGAATGCTGATGCGCAATTGCACGCTGTCTTCGTGTTCGTCCTCGAGCATGGCACGGGCGACGATGGTGCCTTCGCGGGTGAACTTGATCGCGTTGCTGACGAGGTTGGTCAGTATTTGCTTGAGCCGCAGCGGATCGCCCACCAGCGACAGCGGCGTATCCCGATACACCAGGCTCACCAGTTCCAGCTGCTTGGCGTGGGCGGCGGGGGCGAGGATCGTCAGCGTGTCCTGCAGCAGATCCCGCAGGTTGAACGGAATGTGGTCGAGCACCAGTTTGCCGGCCTCGATCTTCGAGAAGTCGAGAATCTCGTTGATGATCCCCAACAGGCTGTCTGCAGACTTTTCGATGGTGCCCAGGTAATCCAGCTGGCGCGGCGTCAGTTCGCTTTTTTGCAGCAGATGAGTGAAGCCGAGGATCCCGTTGAGCGGTGTGCGGATTTCATGGCTCATGTTGGCCAGGAACTCGGACTTGATCCGGCTTGCCTCCAGGGCTTCCTTGCGCGCCAGGTCCAGCTCGATGTTCTGAATTTCGATGGTTTCAAGGTTCTGGCGCACGTCTTCGGTGGCCTGGTCGACGCTGTGCTGCAATTCTTCCTGGGCGTTTTGCAGGGTGCCCGCCATGCGATTGATCCCGGACGCCAGTTCATCCAGTTCCTGACTGCCTAGGGGCGGCAGTCGGGTTTCCAGGTGACCGTCCTTGAGCTGGGAGACGGCTTGCTTGATCTGGCTCAACGGACGGTTGATGGTACGGCCCATGCGCAGCGCCAGCAGCGCGGCACCACCCAGCCCCGCAGCGATCAACAGCAGGCTGGCGAACAGGCTGCGGTAACCGCGCAACAGCATGCCGTTGTGTGACAGCTCCAGTTCTACCCAGCCGAGCAACCGTTCAGCTTCTGCAGGAATCACATCGCCGGCGAGGTTGCGGTGTTTGCCGAACACTGGCAGCAGGTAACGCGTCGCATCGTTGCCACTGCGGCGCAGCAATTGCGAACCGTTGCCCTGGGGCGCCTTGTTGAGCATGGTCGGGCCCGCATGGGCGAGCAGGGTACGGTCCGGCGCGAGGAAGGACACTGCGCGAACATCCGGTTGCTCCAGGGATTGCGTGGCGATGCGTTCCAGCAGTTCGTTGTTCTTGTGGCCCATGGCGGGTGCCACCAGCGGCGCCAGTTGCTCGGCGATCATTTCGCCACGCTGCATAAGCTGGGTCTGCAGGTCGGACTGCTGCATCCAGGTGAAATAGCCCCCCAGGACCAACGCCATCAGGCTGGTCGGCAACAGGGTCAGCAACAGCACGCGGCCTTTAATTCCGAGTTTCTTGAGCACGCATCTCTCCTGCATCCAGCTATTAAATGACCTGCGCTTACGTCCGGTAGGCGCCACCTGCGCAGTGTAGCGATTTGCAGGCAGCCCTTCTTCGTAAAATTGAACGGGTCAGTCGTCGGTCCGTACCGCCTGTTGGCGTCTTGGGCAAACCTTGGGTTGCCCAAGGCGAGGCAATCTTGAATAATCGCCAACTGAGAATTATTTGCAGATACTCATGACTCCCATCTCTATTGATCATCCACGCATCCTCGCCATTGAGGACGACCTCGTGCTCGGTGCATACGTGCATGAGCATTTGGGCCGCAACGGCTTCCAGGTGACCTGGTGCAAAAACGGTCAGGAAGGGCTGAACATGGCGCGCGCGCAAGCGTTCGATGTGGTGTTGATGGATATTCTGCTGCCGGGACTGGACGGATTGAAAGCGCTGACACAATTGCGCGAGAGCCACTCCACCCCGGTGTTGCTGATGTCTGCGCTTGGGGCCGAGGCGGATCGCATCAGCGGCTTTCAACTGGGCGCGGATGACTACCTGCCAAAACCCTTCAGCATGGTTGAGTTGCGGGTACGCATAGAAGCGATCCTGCGGCGTGTAGCGCTTGACCGCCGGCCCGCGCCCATCGTCGTTGCGCCTGCGACCGACAGCCTGCGTTTCGACGATCAGTGTTTTGAGGTCTTCTACTGCGACAAGGCGGCCGGTCTGACCCGTAGCGAGTTTCGGTTGCTGGAAACACTGAACCGCAACGGCGATGAAGTGTTGAGCAAAGCCTTCCTTTATCAGCAAGTCCTGCAACGTGGTTACGCGGCTCATGACCGCAGCCTGGACATGCATATCAGCCAGATCCGCCGCAAGCTCAAGGCCATCGGCTATACCGAGCGCGAAGTGCGCACGGTCTGGGGCAAAGGCTATGTATTGAGTGCCAGCGATGAAGTGGTCTGACCTGCCGGGCCGGCATTCCCTGTTCTGGAAACTGGCCTTCCTGCTGGTGGCCTTTTGTCTGCTGATGATCTGGCTCAGTTGGTCCTGGGGCCGGTACATGGAGGAGCGCAACCAATTCCTCTCGGACGACGCCCGGGGCACTTTGACGCGCTACGCCGCCGAGGCCGAGCAGGCCTGGCAGCAGGGCGGGCGGGCTGGCGTCGATAGCTTTCTGCAAAGCATGCCGCAGCGTGAATCGGGCTGGGTCGGCGTCATCAGTGGTGATTTGCAATCATTGAGCAGCCAGGAAATATCGGACAAGGACGTCCAGCACCTGACCTTTCTGCGCGGCCTCGACTGGCCGATCCACAAGAAAGGCCTGCCATGGATGCGCGTTCCCTTTCCAGAAAATTCTTCTGCCGGCAGCCTGGTGATCGAACTGCCCCAACGCTTTGTGCCCGGTCAATACCGGGTGTTTTGGCGGGTGATTACCAACGGCGTGATCCCGGGGCTGTTCACCCTGCTGCTGTGCGTCGGGTTGTATCGGCTATTGGTGGTTCCGCTGAATAACCTGCGCGAACAGGCCAATGCCTGGCGTGCCGATCAGTTGGGTGTACGCCTGTCGAGCCGCACGACCAATCGTCAGGATGAGCTGGGAGAATTGGGCAGGGCTTTCGACCACATGTCCGAGCGGCTGCAATCCACGGTGGCCTTGCAGCAACAATTGCTGCGCGACCTGTCCCACGAATTACGCACGCCGCTCAGCCGCCTGCGAGTAGCCAGCGAAAGCGAGCAAAGCCTGGCGCAATTGCGTGAGCGTATAGGCCGGGAGGTCGATGGCATGCAGCGCCTGGTGGACGACACGTTGCAATTGGCGTGGCTTGATACCGAACGCGCGCCGTTACCCGATGAGGCGATTCAAATCCAGGCGTTGTGGGAGATGCTCACGGAAAATGCCTGCTATGAAAGCTGTTGGTCGATGGCCCGGTTGCAGTGCACGGTGGACTCATCTTGCTGGGTCCGCGGCAATCTCAATACGTTGGCCCAGGCACTGGAAAATATTCTGCGCAACGCGGTGCGACACTCGCCCGTCGGCGGGGTAGTGACGCTGGGTGGTCGACGTGACGGCGAATTTTGGCTCCTGTGGCTGGAAGACGAGGGCGGCGGGGTGGCTGAAACCGATCTGGAACGAATCTTCTTGCCGTTTACCCGGCTCGACGGTTCGAGACCAGGGAATGGCGGGTTTGGGCTGGGGTTAAGCATTGCGAGAAATGCCGTGCAGCGGCAGGGCGGCGAAATCTGGGCGCAGAACAGCGGGACCGGGTTGCGGCTGAATGTGCGGCTGGTGGCTGATGCAGGGGAGGACAATGATGCCGCCTTCGCGAACAACCTCGCGGTGAACACCTGTCGATCACAGATTGTGTGATCCAGCCGACCTTGTGGGAGTGGGCTTGCCCGCGATGAGGCCCGCACATCCCGCACAAAACTTCGCCCTTATTCCTACAAGCCATAAGCACCGCACTTTGCGTGATATGGGGTTGCAAGGTTTGCCGGTATGATAGGCGCCCCCGCAGTCTGGATTGCGAATACGCCATGACCTTGCAGTACCCAACCATCGCCGATTGCGTCGGCAACACCCCGCTGGTTCGTTTGCAGCGCCTGCCTGGCGCCACCAGCAATACTCTTTTGCTCAAGCTTGAGGGGAATAACCCGGCGGGTTCGGTCAAGGACCGTCCTGCGCTGTCGATGATCACCCGTGCCGAGTTGCGCGGGCAGATTCACGCTGGCGATACGTTGATCGAAGCGACTTCGGGTAACACCGGGATTGCGCTGGCCATGGCCGCCGCGATCAAGGGTTACAAGATGATCCTGATCATGCCGGACAATTCCAGCGCCGAGCGCAAGGCCGCCATGACCGCCTATGGTGCCGAACTCATCCTGGTCACCCAGGAAGAAGGCATGGAAGGCGCTCGCGATCTGGCCCAGCGCATGGAGGCCGAAGGTCGTGGCAAGGTGCTGGATCAGTTCGCCAACGGTGACAACCCTGAAGCGCACTACACCACCACCGGCCCGGAAATCTGGCGGCAGACCGAGGGCACCATCACTCATTTCGTCAGCTCGATGGGCACCACCGGCACCATCATGGGCGTTTCGCGCTATCTGAAAGAGCAGAGCGACAGCGTGCAGATCGTCGGCCTGCAACCGATGGAAGGCTCGGCGATTCCGGGCATCCGTCGCTGGCCACAAGAGTATTTGCCGAAGATCTACCAGGCCGATCGAGTGGACCGGATCGTCGACATGGCCCAAAGCGAAGCCGAAGACGTGACCCGTCGCCTGGCTCGCGAAGAAGGGATCTTCTGCGGCGTGTCCTCGGGCGGTGCCGTGGCCGCGATGTTGCGCTTGTCCAAAGAAGTTGAAAACGCGGTGATCGTCGCGATCATCTGCGACCGTGGCGACCGTTACTTGTCGACCGGCATTTTCGACGCGCCCAACTGATGGCCAAGCACGAGAGAGGTCTGCGTTTCCAGCCGACTGGCGGCAGCAAGGCCCCACAAATCCCGACCGGCAAAAAGCAGCGCCTGACCATCGAGCGCCTGGCTAATGACGGTCGCGGAATCGCATTTTTCGAAGGTCGCACCTGGTTCGTCATCGGCGCACTGGCCGGTGAGGAAGTTGAAGCGCGCGTGTTGGGTGCCCACGGCAAAGTGGTCGAAGCACGCACCGAACGGGTTTTTCAAACCAGCGAACTGCGTCGTCCTGCTCCCTGCCCGCATGCCGGTCGCTGCGGCGGTTGCAGCGTGCAGCATCTGCCTCACGATGAACAACTCGCCCTGAAACAGCGCATGCTCGCCGAGCAATTATTGAAGGTTGCCGGTGTCGAACCTCAAGAGTGGGCAGCGCCGTTGAGCGGTCCGGAATTCGGTTACCGTCGTCGCGCGCGAGTGGCGGTGCGATGGGACATGAAAGCGAAAAAACTTGAAGTCGGTTTCCGTGCGGCTGGCAGTCAGGACATCGTTGCTATAAACGAATGCCCGGTGCTGGTACAGCCTTTGCAGCCGATCATGAACCGCTTGCCGGAAATGCTGCGGCGACTGAGCAAGCCACAGGCGCTTGGGCATGTGGAGTTGTTCAGCGGCACGAAGCTGGCGGTTCTGCTGCGGCACATGGCGCCGTTGTCCGACGCCGACATGACCATTCTCAAGGATTTCTGCGCTTTTCACGAAGCCCAGTTGTGGCTTCACGGTGAAGGCGAGCCTTACCCGGTCGAGGCTGATCAAGTCCTGGGCTATCGTCTTGAACAGTGGGATCTGGATCTGGCGTATCGGCCGGGAGACTTCATCCAGGTCAACGCGGCTGTCAACGAGGCCATGGTCGCCCAGGCGCTGAGTTGGCTTGAGCCGAAAGCAAATGAACGCGTTCTTGACCTGTTCTGTGGCTTGGGTAATTTTGCCTTGCCCTTGGCCAAGGCTGTCCGTGAAGTGGTGGCGGTAGAAGGTGTGCAGACGATGGTCGAGCGGGCAGCCGCCAACGCTGCCAGCAACAATCTGCATAACACTCGTTTTTTTCAGGCCGATTTATCCCAGCCTTTGACCGATGCCGAGTGGGCGGTCGAAGGCTTTTGTGCGGTACTCTTGGACCCACCGCGTGACGGTGCTTTTGAGGTTGTGCGCAAGCTCAAGTCCCTGGGCGCCGAGCGGTTGGTCTATGTATCGTGCAACCCGGCAACGCTGGCGCGCGATACGGTCGAATTGATCAAGCAGGGCTACCGGTTAAAACGTGCCGGGATTCTCGATATGTTTCCTCAGACGGCACATGTCGAGGCCATGGCGTTATTTGAAGCGAGCTAGGATGCTCGTCTGGTCCGACTGGTCCGCCCGTGTAGCCGCGCACCTGCCCCGACGCGGGCGCGCGGGCAACGAAGGTCAGCGATTGACGCATTGAATCTGCGTCGTAGGGAAGGTAAGCAAGATGGTACAGGTGAGAGCACACCAGCCGATCAACACCGACGGCAGTATCAATCTCGAGGCTTGGCTCGATCATGCGGTCAGTGTCGATCTGGCACTGGATCGCGAAGCCTTGAAAGAAGCGTGCGAGTTCGCTCGCGCGTCTGAACAACAGGCCAATGCGGCGAAGAATCTATGGTCCGAAGGGACCTCGAGTTTCCGTACGGGCCTTGAGATCGCCGAGATCCTCGCCGACCTCAAACTCGACCAGGATTCGTTGGTCGCAGCAATCTTGTACCGCGGCGTGCGCGAAGGCCAGATCCAGTTGCCGGCAGTCAGCCAGCGCTTCGGTCCGGTGGTCGCCAAACTCATCGACGGCGTTTTGCGCATGGCGGCAATCAGCGCCAGCTTGAGCCCTCGCCAGTCCCTGGTGCTGGGCACTCAAGGCCAGGTGGAAAACCTGCGCAAGATGCTCGTGGCGATGGTCGATGACGTGCGTGTCGCGCTGATCAAGCTGGCCGAACGCACCTGCGCGATCCGTGCGGTCAAAACCGCCGACGATGAAAAGCGCAACCGTGTGGCCCGTGAAGTCTTCGACATTTATGCGCCCCTGGCTCACCGTCTCGGTATCGGTCACATCAAGTGGGAGCTGGAGGACTTGTCCTTCCGTTACCTCGAACCCGACCAGTACAAGCAGATCGCCAAGCTGCTCCACGAGCGGCGCCTGGATCGCGAGCGCTTCATCGCCGATGTGATGAACCAGCTGAAAGTCGAATTGCAGGCCACCGGGGTCGATGCCGACATCAGCGGCCGGGCCAAACACATCTATTCGATCTGGCGCAAAATGCAGCGCAAGGGTCTGGAGTTCAGCCAGATCTATGACGTGCGCGCCGTTCGCGTGCTGGTACCGGAGATGCGCGATTGCTACACCGCGCTGGGCATCGTCCACACCTTGTGGCGGCACATCCCGAAAGAATTCGATGACTACATCGCCAATCCGAAAGAGAACGGCTACCGCTCGTTGCACACGGCGGTAATCGGTCCTGAAGGCAAGGTGCTGGAAGTGCAGATTCGCACCCACGCCATGCACGAAGAGGCCGAGTTGGGCGTGTGTGCGCACTGGAAGTACAAGGGCACCGACGTCAAATCCGGTTCCAACCACTACGAAGAGAAAATCTCGTGGTTGCGTCAGGTACTCGAGTGGCATGAAGAACTGGGTGATATCGGTGGGCTGGCGGAACAGCTGCGTGTCGATATCGAACCTGACCGGGTCTATATCTTCACCCCGGACGGCCACGCTATCGACTTGCCCAAAGGTGCAACGCCACTGGACTTCGCGTACCGGGTGCATACCGAAATCGGCCACAACTGCCGAGGCGCCAAGATCAACGGGCGCATCGTGCCGCTCAACTACAGCCTGCAGACCGGTGAGCAGGTCGAGATCATCACCAGCAAGCATGGCACGCCAAGCCGTGACTGGCTGAACCCTAACCTGGGTTACGTGACCACCTCGCGGGCCCGGGCGAAGATTGTCCACTGGTTCAAATTGCAGGCCCGTGACCAGAACGTCGCGGCCGGTAAAACCTTGCTCGAGCGCGAACTCAACCGTCTCGGTCTGCCCGCGGTGGACTTCGACAAGCTGGCTGACAAGGCCAACATGAAGACCGCCGAGGACATGTACGCCGCCCTGGGTGCCGGCGATTTGCGTCTGGCGCAGCTGGTCAATCTGGCGCAGCAACTGGTCGAGCCGGAACGTGGCAATGAACAGCTCGAGCTGATTCCGCGCAAGGCGACGGGTTACAAGCCAGGCAAGCGTGGCGATATCCAGATCCAGGGTGTCGGCAACCTCATGACCCAGATGGCAGGCTGCTGCCAGCCGTTGCCGGGGGATGCGATCGTCGGTTACATCACCCAGGGCCGCGGTGTGAGCATTCACCGTCAGGACTGCGCCTCGGTGCTGCAATTGGGCGGACGCGAGCCAGAGCGCATCATCCAGGTCAGCTGGGGCCCGGTGCCGGTGCTCACCTACCCGGTGGACATCATTATCCGCGCCTATGACCGGTCAGGTTTGCTGCGTGACGTTTCGCAGGTGCTGCTCAACGAGCGCATCAACGTACTGGCGGTCAACACCCGCTCGAACAAAGAGGACAACACTGCACTGATGTCCCTGACCATCGAGATTCCGGGGCTGGATGCGTTGGGACGGTTGCTGGGGCGCATTTCGCAGTTGCCGAACATCATCGAAACGCGGCGTAACCGCACTCCTTGAGATGATCAATGTAGGAGTGAGCCTGCTTGCGATAGCGGTATATCAGTCACGATTAATGCCGACTGACATGCCCCCATCGCGAGCAGACTCACTCCCACAGGTTTTTGTGGTGAGAGATAAATGATGTACAGCCTTGAAGACCTGCTCCACCTGATGAATCGCCTACGCGACCCGCAGTACGGTTGCCCGTGGGACATCAAGCAAACCTACGCGACCATCGTCCCGCACACCCTTGAAGAAGCCTACGAGGTGGCCGACGCCATCGAGCGCGGTGACTTCGATCACTTGCAGGGTGAATTGGGGGATTTGCTGTTCCAGGTGGTTTACTACAGCCAGTTGGCTCGGGAAGAAGGGCGCTTCGAGTTCGACGGTGTGGTCGACAGCATCACCCGCAAGCTGATTCGTCGTCACCCCCACGTTTTTCCTACCGGGGATCTGTACGCGCCGCTGGATGTTCCGCGGCTGAGCGAAGAACAGGTCAAGCAGCGCTGGGAAGAGATCAAGGCCCAGGAGCGGGCCGAGCAGTCATCAGCCCCCGAGCAGTTGTCCTTGCTCGACGACGTGCCCGCCGCACTGCCGGCCTTGTCGCGGTCGGCCAAATTGCAGAAGCGCGCCGGGCAGGTCGGTTTCGACTGGCCGGATGCTTTGCCGGTGCTGGATAAAGTCCGCGAAGAGCTTGATGAAGTGCTCGAAGCCATGGCCGACAACGACTCGGTAGCCATTGCCGATGAAGTGGGCGACCTGTTGTTTTCCGTGGTCAATCTGGCCCGTCATCTCAAGGTCGACCCGGAATCCGCACTGCGCGGTGCCAACAACAAGTTTGAAAGACGCTTCCGATTTATCGAACAGGCATTGCGCGACACCCACCGTCCCATGGAAGATTGCACCCTCGAAGAGTTGGACGCCTTGTGGGGCGAAGCCAAACGTCAGGAAAAGAATTTGCCCAGCTGCGGTTGAGCAGTTGCCTAAGTGAGTATTAAGCACCATGAGCATTTCCCTTCGCGACCAGTTGCTCAAAGCAGGGCTGGTCAATCAGAAGCAGGCCAAACAGGTCGGCAAAGAGAAGCAGAAACAGCAACGCCTGGCCCACAAAGGTCAGATCGAACTCGACGACTCGCAGCAACGTGCCGCCCAGGAAGCGTTGGCTGAAAAGGTCAAGCGCGACCAGGAGTTGAACCGTCAGCAGCAGGAAAAGGCCGAGGCGAAAGCCCGCGCCGCGCAGATCAAGCAATTGATCGAAGTCTCGCGCCTGCCCAAGCTGACGACTGAGGATTACTACAACTTCGTCGACGACAAGAAGGTCAAGCGCATCTCCGTCAACACGCTGATGCGCAACAAGCTCAGCAGCGGTTCGCTGGCAATCGTGCACCATGGCGGCGGTTACGAAGTGATCCCGCGTGAAGCCGCCCTGAAGATCCAGGAGCGCGATCCGCAGCGCATCGTGCAAATGAATGTGCAGACCGAAGAAGTCGCGACCGAAGACGATCCGTACGCGGCCTATCAGATCCCGGACGATCTGATGTGGTAAGCGCTTAAGGCTCTACAAAGACAAACCCCGCTCATTGGCGGGGTTTGTCGTTTTCAATGCTGTAATTGCTTATGAGCAGGTCCTAGGCGGACAGTTGTTCACGTTGCTGTTCCAGTGTTTCCAGTTCGCATTTGTAGTTGTGGGCATCGGTCTCGGAATGGAACATCCCCACGAGCAAGTCTTGTTGGTGCACATCCCAGATACGGATGCCGGCGGCTACGCCTTCATGAGACATATGTGAATCGTCGCGTTCAGTTACTTTTACAGTCATCTGCTAGCTCCAATCTCAGTTACCTGCACCAAGGCATGTGCAGGACTCTGTTATATGTTTGGATAGCTTGCTAAGTAAACGACCAGATTTCGTAACGGACAGTTGCAGATTTTGCAAAAGTCCTGCAATCCGCCAAATCCGCGACATTCGGTCGCAGGCCGTTAAGTTTCATGACAAAAGCTTCATGTTGGCAATGAGCAAAACTGTAGGTCACGCACGATTCTTGTAGCAGCTGGCGAAGCCTGCGTTCGGCGACGAAGTCGTCGTAAAACCAGTCGCCTCCATGAATCAAGCATACCGCGTGTACCGAATTGACGACGACTTCGTCGCCGAACGCAGGCTTCGCCAGCTGCTACAGGGGCCGTGGCGAATTTATCTGTTTGCAAAAAAAACGCCCCGAACCAGTCGGGGCGTTTTCATGTGCGGCGTAGCAGGGCGGGTATTACTTACCGGCCCAGCGCTTCAGTACCAAGGTAGCGTTAGTGCCACCGAAACCAAAGCTGTTGCTCATCACGGTGTTGATGGTGGCGTCTTCGCGAGTCTTGGTCAGGATTGGCATGTCAGCCACTTCCGGGTCCAGTTCGTCGATGTTGGCGGAACCCGCCATGAAGTTGCCTTCCATCATCAGCATGCAGTAGATCGCTTCGTGAACGCCGGCGGCGCCCAGGGAGTGACCCGACAGGCTCTTGGTGGAGCTGATGGCCGGAGCATTGGCACCGAATACTTCACGCACACCTTTCATCTCCGCGACATCGCCGACCGGAGTCGAAGTGCCGTGGGTGTTCAGGTAGTCGATCGGCGTATCGACGGTGGACATGGCCATCTGCATGCAGCGGATGGCACCTTCGCCGCTTGGAGCGACCATGTCGTAGCCGTCGGAGGTCGCGCCGTAGCCAACGATTTCCGCGTAGATCTTCGCGCCGCGAGCCAGAGCGTGTTCCAGCTCTTCGACAACGACCATGCCGCCACCGCCGGCAATGACGAAACCGTCACGCTTGGCGTCGTAGGCACGGGAAGCTTTTTCCGGGGTTTCGTTGTACTGGCTGGACAATGCGCCCATGGCGTCGAACAGGAACGACTGGCTCCAATGCTCTTCTTCACCGCCGCCGGCGAACACGATGTCCTGCTTGCCCATCTGGATCTGTTCCATGGCGGTACCGATGCAGTGAGCACTGGTGGCGCAGGCAGAAGCGATGGAGTAGTTCAGGCCCTTGATCTTGAACGGCGTGGCCAGGCAAGCGGAAACGGTGCTGCTCATGGTCCGTGTCACACGGTATGGGCCAACGCGTTTCACGCCTTTCTCGCGCAGGATGTCCAGTGCTTCCATCTGGTTCAGCGTGGAGGCACCACCGGAACCGGCGATCAAGCCAGTGCGCGGGTTGGAGACTTGCTCATCGGTCAGACCGGAGTCGGTGATGGCGTCTTTCATGGCCAGGTAGGCGTAAGCCGCCGCGTGGCCGACGAAGCGATAGATCTTGCGATCGATCAGCTCTTCGAGGGGAAGGTCAATGGAGCCGGAAACCTGGCTACGCAGACCCATTTCGGCATATTCCGGGTTGAACCGGATGCCAGGGCGACTTGCACGCAGGTTAGCGGAGACGGTCTCTTTGTCATTGCCCAGGCACGAAACGATGCCCAGACCAGTGATAACGACGCGGCGCATGCGGATAACCCTTAGAAGTTGTCAGTGGAGGTGAAAACGCCGACCCGAAGGCCTTCGGCGGTGTAGATCTCGCGGCCGTCGACACTGACCGAACCGTCGGCGATGGCCAGGTTCAGCTTGCCCTTCAGGACGCGTTTAATCTGAATGTTATACGTAACTTTTTTGGCGGTCGGCAGAACCTGACCAAAGAACTTCACTTCGCCCGAACCCAGGGCGCGACCGCGGCCCGGCAGACCTTGCCAACCGAGGAAGAAGCCGACCAGTTGCCACATGGCATCAAGGCCCAGGCAGCCTGGCATCACCGGATCGCCTTCGAAATGGCAAGCGAAGAACCACAGGTCCGGGGTGATATCCAGCTCGGCGACCAATTCACCTTTGCCGTACTTGCCGCCTTCTTCGCTGATATGGGTGATGCGATCCACCATCAGCATGTTCGGGGCGGGCAGTTGCGCGTTACCTGGGCCGAACAGCTCACCGCGACTGCAGCGCAGCAGGTCTTCCCGAGTAAAGGCGTTTTGTTTGGTCATGCGAGCTCCTCAATAATCCCATGCGGCAGGTGGGGCGAATCTTCCCGGCCGATCGAAGCGTTCATGCCTCGAATCAGCAGCCTACTCATAGACTATTGCGTTGTGGTGAAAGTCACAGCGCCAAGGACATGAATGTACACTTGTGCACTGAAATTATTTTTCAAGCCCCTTTTCGGGCCTGTTCGGGTGCCTAAGACTGCCGCACTTTCGCCTTTCACGCCAGTCGCAGATGGTCGAAAGGCCTGCACTACTGCAGCCAGCGTTGCAGAATTTGCTGTAGGTCAGTTCGTTTGAAGGGCTTGGCCAGGTAATCGTTCATGCCCGCCGATAAACAGGCTTCACGGTCGCCCTGCAGAGCGTTGGCTGTCAGGGCGATGATTGGCACGTCGCTGCAACCGGGTAATTGGCGAATCTGACGGGTCGCCTCGTAGCCGTCCATGATCGGCAACCGGCAATCCATCAGGATCGCTTCGAAGATCAGGCTCTCGGCGCTGCGCACGGCCTGCGCACCATCGGTCGCGACGCTGACGGTAAAACCCAGGCTGCGCAACATGGCTTCGATGACCGTCTGATTCACCGGGTTGTCTTCCACCAGCAGTACATTGCGGCCATTTCCGTTGTTGTTGGCCGCGGGTACTCGCGGCGCTGGCACTGGCATCTTCTGTTTGAACAGCGCCAGTGGAATTTCCAGCGTAAACACCGAACCCAAACCTTCTTCGCTCTGGGCCCGCAACGTGCCACCCATGCGTTCCGCCAGCGTTCGGGCAATCGACAGGCCTAGGCCGGTACCGCCATAGCGCCGTGAAATGGAACTGTCGGCTTGCTGAAACGCGTTGAACATCAGCTCCAGGCTTTCGGCCGAAATCCCGATGCCGCTGTCGCGAACGGTGCAGGTAAACCACAGCAGCTCATGATCCAGCGACTGCCATTGCGGCTCGATGCTGACGCGCCCGTGCTCGGTGAACTTCAGCGCGTTACCCATCAGGTTCACCAGAATCTGCCGGATGCGCGTCGGGTCGCCCTGGACCTGTAGCGTGTGCATGTCCTCGGGGATCTGCAGTGAGAGGTCGAGCCCGCGTTGCACGGCACTGTGCTGGAACGCTTGGGCGCAGCTGCTGATCAGGTCCGCGAGATTGAATGGAATATGTTCAAGGTCCAGCTCCGCACGCTCGATGCGCGAGAAGTCGAGGATGTCGTTGATCACCTTGAGCAGGTGCTCGGTGGACTCCGAGGCGAGCGCCGCATATTCGACCTGCTCCTCGGTCATTTGTGTGGTTTCCAGCAGCTGCAGCATGCCCAGAACACCGTTCATCGGGGTGCGCAATTCGTGGCTCATCATCGCGAGGAAGTCGGATTTTGCGTTGTTGGCTTTTTCCGCCTCCTCGCGGGTCTGGATCAGTTGCGCCATCGCCTGATGCTGTTCGCGGCTGGCTTGCTCGAGACCGTTTGCCAGGTTGTTGATGTGCTGTGACAGCGCGCCCAGTTCAGTGTCGTCGACAATGGGCAGCGGGGTTTTGTAGTCGCCGTCCTGAATCGCCTTCACGGCATGACCGATATCGCGAATGGGTTGGGAGAGGCTGCCCGCCAGTCGCCGGGCGATCAGGAAGGTAAACAGCAGCGCGAACAGCGCCAGGATGGCGGCCTTGAGCAGGATTTCCTGTTGGCGCTGGCTGAAGGCGTCATTGGACAGCCCCACGATGACCCGGCCCAGATAATCCTCGTTCGGGGCCAGGTTGGCGACGCGGCTGTTCTGGAAGAAATCGGTGCTCAGAGCGATCCGTTGCAACCGTACCGGCGCCTGGAACACTTCGACCTGTTGTGAGCGAGTGTGGGTTTCCGAAGGGTGCTCGACGTACACCAGAATCCGGTTGGCACTGTCCTGAACCTCCAGAAAGCGGACGTTGGGTGTGGCCAGGGTCGCCTTGAGCAGACTTTCGAGTACCTCATTGTTGCCCGAGATCACCCCGTACTCGGTGGCCGGCGCCAACTGGTTGGCGATCAACTGTCCGGTGTGGTTGAGCTCCTGGCGCAGGTCCTGGATTCGCACGAACGTGAAGAAGCTGATCAACAGCAACGTCAGCAACAGGGCAGGGCCGAGGCTGATGATCTGGGTTCGAGTGTTGATGTCCCAACGACGGTGGAATGTCACGGACGGCGTTCTCCTGCGGCCAACTGGGTTACGACAGAAGCTTCATCTATCTGTTCAACACCTAATGAACGAGCCACCTGCGGGTTACTCAATACCTTGAAGCGATTTGGATAGAGCGTGCGCGGCCACGTGGCGGGCGGGCGATCGAGCATTTGGTCGAGAATCGTCAGCCAGTCGTTCTGATCGCTGTAGGTGCTGGCAAGGCTGCCGGCCTTGACGAACGCGGCGTTGGGGCCAATCAGGGCGGTGTGCCGTGTGTAACTGCTGAGCAACAGGTTCTTCGCCGTTTTGGGGTTGTACAGGTCAGGATCGTCAAGCCCGAGTAGCACGTCGCTGTTTTTCAGCAAGGTTTGCAAGGGACGGCTGTCATTGGTGTCGTCCCAGTGCTCGGCCACAATCTCAAGGCCCAATGGCACGGCCGCCTGGCGGAGTTCTTTCAGTAGAAATGCGCTGTGCTGGTCGAAAAGGACACCAATGCGCCGGGCCTGAGGCAACAGGATTTGTGTGAGGCGCAGTTGCCGATCCAGCGGAGGATCACTCCATAACAGGCTCAGGTGCGAAGGCAGGGTGGTACCCAGTCGAAGACGCGCTTGCAGACGGCTGATCCGCAGCACCAGTGTTGGCGGCCCCTCGGTGTCTTGCAGGCGCCAGTCCAGGCTCGGCAGGTCGAGGAGGATCAAGCGCGTATTGACCGGCAGTTTGCCCGGCAGCGACAGGTTGGCCAGTGGTTCAAAACGCACAGTGTCGTGCGGGCGTGTCTCTTTCAGGGCCGTGGTGAAGGTCTGCATGCCGGGGCTGTCCTCTGCGCCGATCAGCAGAATGTCGGCAGAGTTCGCCGAAAAATGACTCAGCAGACCGGCAAACAGCAGGCACAACCCGACCAGCAGGCGGCCAAAGGTTGGCGTCTTGCGTGGCCGGCAGCGCGACATCTTAAAACTCCAGCTCCGCGCTGAAGTACATCACACGACGCTCGTCATAATTGTTATCGACGAAGGTGGTGGGTTGATGGTCGAGGCGCTGCTGCATCACGCCGGCCAGTTCCAGATGAGCCTTGCCGAACTGGATGCGCTTGGCGATACGGGCGTCGAACCTCTCGAAGCGGTAGCCGTTGAGCGCGTCATCGCCATAGTAAAAAAGTGCACTGCTCCAGCCTTTGCCCCAGTCACGCAACCAGCCGGCGGAACCACTGTTGCGCGCGGTCTGTTGCTCATCCAGCGGATTGCTCGTCTGGGCGTCGACATAGGCGTAGGTCAGGCGCAGGCGGTCGGCGCGGCTGATGTTCCAGTCGAACTGCGTTTCAGCCCCGGTAAAACGTGCCGTGTTAGCGTTGCTGGCAATGTACTGATTGTTGCGCAGGGGTTCGCTGATCATGCCGGTGATTTCGTCGTAGAAGAACTTCACATCAACGGCTAGCCCCTGTTCGGCGAAATAGCCGTTGTAGCCCAATTCTCTGGAGCGCATGTGTTCCTGGTCGAGATCACCGGGGCCGCGGGTCCTGACGAAATAGCGGGCGCTGGACTGTCCGTAGGCGCCTGGCTTCAGATTGGTCACCCGGTAGCTCCAGTTGACGTTGTTCTCGAACATGTCCGGCGATCGCACGGCTTCGGAATACACCGCCCGCAGGCCATGACGCGGATTGATCAGGTAATTGACCGCGACGCGCGGCGTCAGCGAACTGCCGCTCAACCGTGTGTCCTCGAACATCGCTCCACCCTGAAGCAGCCAGTGCTCGGTGGCGCGCCACTCGAGTTGGCCAAATGTCCGCCAGGTGGTGTCGTCGAGCGTGCCATTGAAGTAGGTATCGGAATCGGCCCGGTCGTAACGATAGTTCATGCCACTGACCAGACGCAGACTCTCGGACAGGCTAAGCGTGTCTTGCAGTTCGAGTTCGTAGCGCGATTCCCGGGAGCTTTGGTCGATGTCGCCACACAAGGTCTTGCGGGCCCCGTGCTTCCATTGATCCAGCACTTGATTGGCCAGGTCCCGTTCCTGAGCGGTCCCTGGCGCGGCGCCTTGACCGGTGAAGCGCTCGATATTGCGCGCCAGGCGTTCGGTGTAATTGGGGTTGAGCTGCCAGAGCCGGGTCAATTCCGGGCTGAAGGACAGTTCGGCATCGCAGGCGCGCCACGTCTGCTGTCGATCCCAGTGCTGGGCTGTGCCCTGGACATACAGGCTGTGATCGGGATTGATGTCCAGGTTCCAGCGCAACGAGCCCGCGTATGACTTGGCGATGGCATCGGCATTGTTACCGGCATCGGTAATCCCCGAGAACACCGGGCGGTAGGTGTAAGGCCGCTGGTTCGTCCCGTCCTTGGCATTCAATTGCCAATCGATGCTTTGTCGTTCGTCGAGTGCCTGACTGACGGCGAGATTGAATCGGTTCAGGCGACGACTGTCGCGATAATCGGCACCGTTGCGATCCGAGTCGAAGCCGTCGTCCTGCAGGCCTGACAGGGAAAGGCGCAAGTCTCCACCGTCCCAGCCGGTGCCCTGGCTGGCGTAAAAGTCGTTGATGCCGCGCTGACCCCGGGTGACTTTCATCCGTGTGCCATGGCTGTCGGCCGGGTTGCGCGTGATGATGTTGACCACGGCCATCAACGCATTGGCGCCATAGCTGACGGTGTTCGGGCCGCGGAATACTTCGATGCGTTCGATGTCCTCCATGGCGACCGCGATGTCGCTCCAGTCCACCGTAGCCAGGCCTGCGCGGTATACCGAACGGCCATCGATCAGCACCTGCATGCGTCGCGCTGCGGTAGCGTTGGTGCCGTGGTAATTCACCGCTGGCTGATTGCCGTTGATGTTACCGACCATCATCCCCGGCACCAGGCGCAGCAACTCACTGATGTCCCGCGCGCCGCTGGCATTGATCAGTTGGCTGTCGATCACCGTTATGCTGCCAGGTACCGCAGCTGGCGACTGTTTGAGCCGCGTCGCCGTCAGAATCTGCGGGAGCGGCTCGCTGTCGAGGAACAAGTCGTCAGCCATCAAGGGCGAGCTGAAGACCAGCGCCAGGACCAGCGGCGAGCGAGGTGACGTAGCGCCAATTGACACAACACATCCTTGATAGTGATTAACTGGCGCGCATGGTAACCGAGCCGATTGAATTATCCAGTCACAATGCCGGCATTTTCCCGGGTTTCATGGGTCTTCTTCCAACTGATGCGGGTAATTGTCGCGAGGGCTGGCCGCGACCCGGACGCTCCGTATAATGCCGGCATCGCCACTGTATGGATAAACGGATTACATATGACTGAACAGCGCCCAATCGCGGTACTGGGAGGCGGAAGTTTTGGTACCGCCGTGGCCAATCTTCTGGCCGAGAACGGGCACCAGGTCCGACAGTGGATGCGAGATCCCGACCAGGCCGAGGCCATTCGGGTCAATCGCGAGAACCCGCGTTACCTCAAAGGCATCAAGATCCTGCCGGCCGTGGAGCCTGTCACTGACTTGCAAGCCACGCTGGAAGCCTGCGACCTGTGCTTCGTCGCACTGCCGTCCAGCGCGTTGCGGTCGGTACTCGTCCCGCACGCCGAGCGCTTGAGCGGCAAGTTGTTGGTGAGCCTGACCAAAGGGATCGAAGCCCACACGTTCAAACTGATGAGCGAGATCCTCGAAGAGATCGCCCCGCAAGCCCGCATTGGCGTGCTTTCCGGGCCGAACCTGGCCCGCGAAATCGCCGAACATGCCCTGACCGCCACCGTCGTCGCCAGCGAAGATGAAGAGTTGTGCCAGCGCGTTCAGGCGGCCTTGCACGGCCGGACTTTCCGCGTGTACGCCAGCGCCGACCGCTTCGGCGTGGAACTGGGCGGGGCGTTGAAGAACGTCTACGCGATTATTGCCGGCATGGCCGTTGCGTTGGGCATGGGCGAAAACACCAAGAGCATGCTGATCACGCGGGCGCTGGCGGAAATGACCCGCTTTGCGGTGAATCAGGGCGCCAATCCGATGACCTTTCTTGGCCTGGCGGGCGTGGGCGATTTGATCGTTACTTGCTCATCGCCGAAAAGCCGCAACTATCAGGTCGGTTTCGCCTTGGGTCAGGGTTTGAGCCTGGAGGACGCGGTGACGCGTCTTGGGGAAGTCGCCGAAGGTGTGAACACGCTCAAAGTCCTCAAGGCCAAAGCCCAGGAAGTGGGGGTGTATATGCCGCTGGTCGCGGGGCTGCATGCGATCCTGTTTGAGGGGCGCACGCTGGAGCAGGTCATTGGGCTATTGATGCGCGGCGAACCGAAAACCGACGTCGACTTTATTTCCACCAGTGGTTTTAACTGAATTTTTCCGCAGCGACCCCATCTACAGAGTCAGGGAGCGAGACATGAACGATCCGAAAGTAGAAGCAAAATACGAGTCCATCCTGCTGCGCGTCTTGTGGATGCTCATTTACGTGCTGGTCTGGCAAGTGGCCCAGTTCATTTTGGGCGCCGTGGTGCTGGTCCAGCTGATCTATCGTTTGATCTATGGTGCCCCGAGCGCCAGCCTGATGAACTTCGGCGACAGCCTGAGCCAGTTTTTGGCGCAGATCGGTCGTTTCGGCAGCTTCCACAGCGACCAGAAACCCTGGCCGTTCGCCGACTGGCCAACGCCGCGTACTCCGGAAGGTGAAGCGCCGCACGCCGTGCCGCCAGCACCGCACCCGGTCCGAGATGAGGAACCCAAACTATGAAACTCTGGGTATTGCGTCATGGTGAAGCCGAGCCACATGGCACGCGGCCAGATTCCGAGCGAGCACTGACCGCTCATGGTCGTGAAGAAGTGCTGCGCAGCGCTGCCAAGTTGATTGGCCAGCCAATCTCAGCGATCTATGCCAGCCCTTACCTGCGAGCGCAGGAGACGGCAATGCTGGTTCGCGAAGCGTTGGGGTTCGAGCCTGAGATCCGTACTGTCGAATGGCTGACCCCCGACAACCGCCCTCAAGCGGTGGCCGAACAGTTGGTCTCCGTGGACTACGCATTGCTGGTCAGCCATAACCCGCTGGTGGGCAATCTGCTGGGTTATTTGCAGCACGGTCATGTTCAGGAACCCGAAGCGGTGAAAACCGCGGGCCTTGCAGAGCTTGAGGGTGATCTGCCAGTGGCGGGCGCAATGAAGCTCAATGGCATCAAGCACCCTTGAACGTTGAAAGATCCACCCTGCGGCAGCGCCTGGTATTTTCCCTGTAGGCGTTACCTCAGGCTGCAATCCGTTGATCCAGTTTTTGTCCTCAAATAGTTAACCAAGCAACCGCTTGGTTGACTACGCTTGCTCCAGAACAAAAACAGGAGCGAGTCGCATGTCTGCCGCTATTCGATTGCCACTGGACGTCTTCTACGAGCGTGAAGCCCATCATCCCCGCCAGCGTTTTCTGGTTCAGCCTGTGGGTGGAGGCCAGGTCGAAACACTGACCTGGGCCGACGTCGGCCATCAGGCCCGCTGTGCCGCCCATTGGCTGCGGGCGCGGGAATTGCCCCAAGGCAGCCATATCGCGCTGATCTCGAAGAACTGCGCGCACTGGATCATTGCCGACCTGGCGATCTGGATGGCCGGGCATGTATCCGTTCCGCTGTACCCCAACCTGACCGCTGAATCCGTGGCACAGGTACTGGAACACTCCGAAGCCGTGCTGGCGTTCATTGGCAAGCTCGATGACTGGCCAGGCATGTCCCGAGGTATCCAATCGGATCTGCCGACGATCAGTCTGCCGCTGCATCCTCCTGGAACCTTCGATTTCAGCTGGGCTGACTTGCAGGCAAGCTCACCGATCCAGGACGACCCCAAGCCTGCCGCCGATCAACTGGCAACCATCATCTACACCTCCGGCACCACGGGCATGCCCAAAGGTGTCATGCACAGCTTCGGCAATCTGGGGTTCGCCGCCACTCGTGGCACGCAGCTGTTTGGACTCAACGAGGCAGATCGACTGCTGTCCTATCTGCCGCTGTGCCACGTTGCCGAGCGGATGTTCGTCGAAATGGCGTCTATCTACACCGGACAAACAGTTTTCTTTGCTGAAAGCCTCGACACCTTCCTGACGGATCTGCAGCGCGCGCGACCGACTGCATTGTTTGGCGTGCCGCGAATCTGGACCAAATTCCAGATGGGCGTGTACAGCAAGATTCCGGCAAAGCGCCTCGACTTTTTGCTCGGCTTGCCAATCATCGGCAAGCGGGTAGGGCATAAAGTCCTCGCGGGGCTGGGGCTGGATGCATTGCGTATCGCGTTGTCCGGCGCCGCGCCCGTGCCCCAGAGTTTGCTGCTGTGGTACCGCAAACTCGGGCTGGATGTGCTGGAGGTCTACGGTATGACTGAAAGCTGTGGCTACTCGCACATCTGCCTTCCCGGTCAGAACAAACCCGGCTGGATCGGCAAGCCGTGCCCGGAGGTCGAGGTGCGGATAGAACCCTCGGGTGAGGTACTGGTTCGCAGCGGCGCCACCATGCTGGGCTATTTCAAGGAACCGGAAAAAACCGCTGACACCCTCACCGAGGATGGCTTCCTGCGCACCGGTGATAAAGGTGAGGAGGATGCTGAAGGCAATCTGCGCCTGACCGGGCGACTCAAGGAAATCTTCAAGACCAGCAAAGGTAAATACGTGGCCCCGGCCCCGATCGAAAATCGCCTGGCGGTGCATTCGCGGATCGAACAGGTGTGCGTGGTGGGCGACGGGCTGACCGCGCCGCTGGGGTTATGCGTGCTGTCCGCGGTTGGCCAGCAGGACGCGGGCAGTAATGCGCGTGCCGGCCTGCATTCGAGTCTGGAAAGGCTGCTGGAGGAGGTCAACGGCGCCCTCGATAAGCATGAACGCCTGCGCAGGCTGGTGGTGGTCAAGGACAGCTGGGCGGTGGAAAACGGCTTTCTGACGCCGACCCTCAAGATCAAGCGCAACGTGATCGAAGCGGCGTACGGTGCGCGGTTTGAAGAATGGAGCGAGCGCAGCGAGACCGTGCTGTGGCAGGATTGATTCACGAACAAAACCAACAAAGGATGTCAGCAATGAGCTTGTGGCGTACCACTCCCAATATCGAGCAGTTGAACGCGATCCAGAAAAACACCATTGGCGAAGTCCTGGATATTCGCTTTGAAGCGTTCGACGATGAGTCCCTGACCGCCAGCATGGTCATCGACCACCGTACTCACCAACCCTACGGTTTGCTGCATGGCGGCGCTTCTGTGGTGCTGGCTGAAAGCGTGGGATCGATGGCCAGTTACCTGTGCATCGACGCCAGCAAGTTTTACTGCGTGGGCCTGGAGATCAACGCGAACCATTTGCGCGGATTGCGCAGCGGCCGAGTGACCGCCGTGGCCAAGGCGATTCACATCGGCCGTACCACGCATGTGTGGGATATCCGCCTGAGCAGTGATGAGGGCAAGGCGAGTTGCGTTTCGCGGCTGACCATGGCGGTGGTGCCGCTGGGCGAAAATCCGCCGGCGCGCTAAGTTATTAACCGTCCCCCTGCAGCAGCGGGCGAACCTGTGGCTACACAGGGGCTGGCCGGACTGTCACTGATGCTGGCAGATACGGTCATTGCTGTAGGACGCAGTCTTACGGACAATCAACGCCTGATTTCGCTCATGGATTTGCCGGTATGTCGCAACAGATATTTTTCGCCCACGCCAACGGGTTTCCTTCCGGGACCTACGGCAAATTGTTCGCGGCCCTGGCGCCCGAGTATCAGGTGACGCATCTGGAGCAGCACGCCCACGATCCGCGTTTTCCCGCTGACGATAACTGGTACAACCTGGTGGATGAGTTGATCCACCATCTGGAGTTGCAGGCGGAACCCGTGTGGGGCGTCGGTCATTCCTTCGGTGGTGTCCTTCATCTGCACGCTGCATTGCGTCGTCCCGAGCTGTATCGCGGGGTCGTCATGCTTGATTCGCCGGTGCTGACCCGCGCCGATCAATGGGTAATTCGCGCGGCCAAGCGTTTCGGCTTTATCGATCGCCTGACACCCGCCGGCCGCACTTTGGGACGCCGGGAAGAATTCACCGATCTGGACAGCGCGCGTCGCTATTTTGCCGGCAAGACTCTTTTTCGCAGCTTCGATCCGGAATGCCTGGACGCGTACCTTCAGCATGGTTTGCACAGGGTCGGTGACACGCTGCGCCTGCGTTTCGACCCTGCGACGGAAATCAGCATCTACCGGGGTGTTCCGCACACCAGTCCCGGGCTGGCCCGGCAACTTAAAGTGCCGCTGGCGGTGGTTCGCGGGCACCGCAGTCGTGTGGTCATGCGCCATCACGCCAGCGCTGTCGGACGCATGCCATTGGGCGAGTCCCTGACGATGCCCGGAGGCCACATGTTTCCCCTCGAACGCCCTCAGGACACTGCCACACTGCTGAAAAACCTGTTCAGCCGCTGGGAAGGTCGACGTCAGCAGGATTGCGCATGAGTCATGTCGTCGAAGAAGTACGCCTGAGCCTGCCGCACATCGAGTTGGCGGCCCATCTGTTCGGTCCTGAAGACGGTTTGCCGGTCATTGCCTTGCACGGCTGGCTGGACAACGCCAACAGCTTTGCGCGGTTGGCGCCCAAGCTCAAAGGCTTGCGCATCATCGCGCTGGACATGGCCGGCCACGGCCACTCTGGTCATCGGCCACCCGGTGCGGGTTATGCCATGTGGGATTATGCCCACGATGTGCTGCAAGTCGCCGAGCAGTTGGGATTGAAGCGTTTCGCGTTGATGGGTCATTCCATGGGCGCCATCGCTTCGGTGATCATTGCAGGGTCGTTGCCTGAGCGCGTCACCCACCTGGCGTTGATCGACGGCCTCATTCCTCCTACAGACAAAAGCGAAAACGCCGCCGAGCGTATGGGCATGGCCCTGCAGGCGCAGCTGGACCTGCGGGAAAAACGCAAGCCGGTCTACAACACCCTGGACCGCGCCATAGAAGCCCGCATGAAAGGGCTGGTGGCGGTGAGTCGGGAAGCCGCAGAGTTGCTCGCTCAACGAGGGCTGATGCCGGTACCGGGGGGTTACACCTGGCGGACCGATAGCCGACTGACGCTGCCTTCGCCGTTGCGCCTGAGCCCGGAACAGGCGATGGCCTTCGTTCAGCGGGTCAGGTGTCCGGCAACGCTGGTGGTGGCTGCTGACGGCATGCTCGCCAAACACACTGAGCTCCTGGAGCGTCTACCCTTTAGCCGGGAACAGCTGCCGGGCGGTCATCATTTGCACCTGAACGATGAGGCCGGTGCCGATCTTGTCGCAGACTGTTTCAATCGGTTCTTCGCCGTTCCTTGACTTGCGCCGGGCAACTGTCGAGGCTGGGCGGGTTGAAATGGGAGACAACCATGATAGAT
The DNA here is from genome assembly GCF_058145095.1 of Pseudomonas sp. MDV22-iso1. Classification (NCBI taxonomy): domain Bacteria; kingdom Pseudomonadati; phylum Pseudomonadota; class Gammaproteobacteria; order Pseudomonadales; family Pseudomonadaceae; genus Pseudomonas; species Pseudomonas sp. MDV22-iso1. The sequence continues at coordinate 237,797 of NZ_JBYVMF010000005.1, read as the reverse complement.
CTCTACACCGCTGCGACCCCGAAAGGCCACAAGGTCTCTATCGTGCTCGAGAAACCCGGCATGCCCTGCTTGGCGCACGCCTTGAATATCGACAAAAAGGAAAAGAAGTCTGCGCGTTACCCTGCCAGCTTCTTCAAAGGCGCCCAGGCCATGCTGATCCGATGAGCCTTTCTATGCGTTCTTTCAGTTTTCTAGCGCTGTGCTGTTTCAGTCCTCTGTTATTTGCTGCTGATGTTCCAGGCAGTCAAGACCTGCCTATCCTGCCCCGGATGGGCGATGCGCAGATTGTCGATTATCGCCCGACAGTGGAGCTTGAACGGATCTACCCGTTGGGTTCGATCCGCAAGATCAGCGGGCAATTGCGCTTCGATGGTCAGGTCACTGCCCGGGGGCAAGCCACCTCGGTGACCTACGAGTTGCCACCGGAACATTCCTCTACTGATGCTTTTACCGCTGCACGGGAAACCTTGCAGAAACAGGGCGCCGAGCTGTTGTTCTGGTGCCAGGCACGAGATTGCGGTGAGAGCAGCCTGTGGGCCAATGAAGTCTTTGGCAATGCCAAGCTGTATGGCGCCGACGATCAGCAGGCGTACCTGCTGTTGCGCCTGGCGGCACCGCAGGACAATACGCTGGTAGCGCTCTACAGCATCACTCGCGGTAATCGTAAAGCCTATCTGCACGTCGAACAGTTCGACGCGGCGGCACCCTTGGGTGATGTATTGCCGACTTCGGCGACCTTGCTTCGTCAGCTTAAAAGCACCGGCGCGCTGGACTTCCCCAAACTGACGGAAGCGCCTGACGACACCTGGCTGCGTTTGCTGTCTCGCGGCTTGAACCTGGACACGAACCTGCGAGTCAGCATTTCCGGGAAAAATGCCGAAGCCTGGCGTCAGGCATTGGTGGGGCAGGGTGTGCGAGCGGCACGGATGGAAACCGGTAGCGTCGAAGGCTCTGGCCTGCACATCGAGCTATTGCGATAAGCTGCACCAGGCGAACGTGCAATGCGCGTTCGCCGACTCTTTCCTGACTGACTTTTCGAGACGTACATGATCAACAATGATCGGCTGTTGGTGCAGATCCTGCTCCTGGTGCTGTTTGGCGCGAGCTTATGGGTGATGGCGCCGTTTTGGTCGGCAATGTTCTGGGGCGCGGTGCTGGCTTTTGCCAGTTGGCCGTTGATGCGTTTGCTGACCCGCTGGCTCAATGGTCGCGAATCCCTGGCGGCGGCATTGCTGACCCTTGGCTGGATGTTGCTGGTGGCAGTACCGCTGGTGTGGCTGGGCTTCAACCTGGCTGATCATGTGCGTGATGCAACGGCGTTCATCAAGGATGTACAGGTCGATGGCCTGCCGGAAGCGCCGACCTGGCTGGGTTCGATTCCGTTGGTTGGCGAGCGTCTGGTCGGGATCTGGAACAGCATCGATGAGCAGGGCGCCGCCATGATGGTGGCGGTCAAGCCGTACCTGGGTCAGGTCGGCAACTGGTTGCTGGCGCGCAGTGCGCAGATCGGCGGCGGTATTCTCGAGCTGACCTTGAGTATTGTCTTCGTGTTCTTCTTTTATCGTGACGGTCCGCGATTGGCGGCGTTCGTTCATGGTCTGCTTGAGCGATTGATCGGCGATCGTGCCGGTTATTACATCGAACTGGTCGCGGGGACGGTTCAGCGCGTGGTGAACGGTGTGATTGGTACGGCGGCGGCTCAAGCCGTACTGGCGCTGACCGGGTTCCTGATCGCCGGGGTTCCCGGGGCCCTGGTGCTCGGAATTGTGACCTTCCTGTTGAGTCTGATTCCCATGGGGCCACCGCTTGTGTGGATACCCGCGACCGCGTGGCTGGCCTGGAAGGGTGAGTACGGCATGGCGGTCTTCCTCGGGATCTGGGGCACATTCGTCATCAGCGGTGTGGACAACGTGCTCAAGCCTTACCTGATCAGTCGAGGCGGGAACCTGCCGTTGGTGATTGTGCTGCTGGGTGTGTTCGGCGGGCTGATTGCGTTTGGCTTCATCGGCTTGTTCATCGGTCCGACATTGCTCGCCGTGGCTTACAGCCTGTTGACTGACTGGAGCAAGAGCCACGCCCGCGTAGACGATCGTCGCTGAGTCTTGTCTTCGGACCTGACGCTCAGGTCCGGGGCAAACGAATCACTGCGGTCAGACCGCCACCGACAGTTTCTTCCAGGTTCAATTGACCAGCCTGTCGCTCGGCCGCTTCCCGGGCGATGGTCATGCCCAGGCCGACGCCCCCCGAATTGCGGTTGCGCGAACCTTCCAGACGGAAAAACGGCTCGAATACCGCTTCTCGCTTGTCCGCCGCGATACCGGGGCCGTGGTCAACGACCCGGATCACCACGTGGTCTAGATGGTCTTCAAGGCTAATCAACGCTGCCCCTGCATAGCGCAGGGCGTTATCCAGCAGATTGTTGATGCATGAGCGCAATGCCATCGGCTGCACTTGCAGCGGAGCACAGTGGCCGCTGACTTCAACGTCGGCGCCCTGATCCTGAGCATTTTCGCTCAAGGACTCGACCAACGCCTGCACATCCATCCATTGAGGCGCCTCGCTGGTGCGTTGTTCGTGCAAGTAAGTCAGGGTGGCGTCGAGCATGCTGATCATGTCGTCCAGGTCCTGACGCATTTGCCCCTGCAGCTTCTCATCGACAATCTGTTCCAAACGCAGCTTGAGCCGGGACAGCGGCGTGCGCAGGTCATGGGACACCGCCCCAAGCATTCTCGAACGTTGATGAACCTGTTCGATGATCCGTTTTTGCATGAGGTTGAAGGTATAAGCAGCCTGCCGTGCTTCCCGGGGGCCGGACTCGTCCAGTGGCTGGCTGTCGAGGTTTTCGCTCAAGCGCTCGGCGGCCTCACTCAGACGCCGGATAGGTTGGCTCAGCAGCTTGGCGCCGTACCAGGCGGCAATGATCAGCGAGATGAACTGAAAGGTCAGGGGCACCAAAGGCCCACCAAACCAGGGTCGTGGTGGTGGCTTGTTCATCCCCTCGGAAAACGCTGGTGGCGGAGGAGGTGGGGGACCGTAATGGTGAAACCAGGCAAACGCCAACAGGTGAGCAAGGACAATGGCCAGCAACAACACGCCAAACAGACGGCCGAAGAGTGTGTCGAAGCGGGCTCGCATCAGCCGATGTCTCGTGCGTCGAAGAGGTAACCCTCACCACGAACGGTTTTGATCAATTGCGGGGCCTTGGGGTCATCCCCCAGTTTTTGGCGCAGACGGGATACCAGCAGATCAATGCTGCGATCGAACGCCTCGATCGAACGGCCGCGCGCAGCGTCCAGCAGTTGTTCGCGACTGAGTACACGGCGCGGACGTTCGATGAACACCCAGAGCAAGCGGAATTCAGCATTCGATAGCGGAACCACCAGGCCATCGGCGGCTACCAACTGGCGCAGGACACTGTTCAGGCGCCAGTTGTCGAAGCGAATGTTCGCACGCTGTTCGGTGCGATCATCGCGGACCCGGCGAAGAATGGTTTGAATCCGCGCTACCAGTTCTCGCGGTTCGAACGGCTTGGCCATGTAGTCATCGGCGCCGAGCTCGAGGCCGATGATGCGGTCGGTAGGCTCGCAGCGAGCGGTCAGCATCAGGATGGGAATGTCCGATTCGGCACGCAGCCAGCGGCACAGCGACAAACCGTCCTCACCGGGCAGCATCAGATCGAGCACCACCACATCGAAGTACTCAGCCTGCAGGGCCAGACGCATCGCGTCGCCATCGGTGACACCGCTGGCGTGAATGTTGAACCGGGCCAGGTAGTCGATCATCAGTTCGCGGATCGGGACGTCATCGTCGACGATCAGCGCGCGAATGTTCCAGCGTTTGCCATCGCCAGTCACTTTTTGATCGTCGTTCAATGGTGTCGGAGAAATGTGCATGCGTGCGTTCATCTGCCAGGAAGGCTGCCAATGGCGGCGAGATTGTGGCTTCAGCATAGGCGCCCGGCCCGGAGGCGGGAAGTGCTGGAAGGATCAGTAGCGGTGGGCGAGGGTAGCGATCAAGGATGTTGTGGGCATGTCGGCTGTGTATCGAACTCGACACAATGGGTGGACCGACTAGTCTTGCCAGAGTCTTCGGGACGATTTACCGATCATCGGGTCCCGCAGCGCCGTTGGTTCCGCTACAATGCGCGCCGATTTCGTCCTGCCTGAGAGCCCGCACATGTCCGTCTGCCAGACTCCTATCATCGTCGCCCTGGATTTCCCCACCCGTGACGCCGCACTGAAGCTGGCCGACCAGTTGGACCCGAAACTGTGCCGGGTCAAAGTCGGCAAGGAACTGTTCACCAGCTGCGCCGCAGAAATTGTCGGCACCCTGCGTGACAAGGGGTTCGAAGTGTTCCTGGACCTCAAGTTTCACGACATTCCGAACACCACGGCCATGGCGGTCAAGGCTGCTGCGGAAATGGGCGTCTGGATGGTCAACGTGCATTGCTCCGGCGGCCTGCGCATGATGGCTGCCTGCCGTGAAGTGCTCGATCAGCGCACCGGCTCCAAGCCGCTGTTGATCGGCGTGACCGTGCTCACCAGCATGGAACGTGAGGATCTGGCGGGCATCGGCCTGGACATTGAGCCACAGGAACAGGTACTGCGCCTGGCCGCACTGGCAGAGAAAGCCGGGATGGACGGTCTGGTGTGCTCGGCACTGGAAGCCCAGGCACTGAAATCGGCGCACCCGTCACTGCAATTGGTCACCCCGGGGATTCGTCCGGCGGGCAGCGCCCAGGATGATCAACGCCGCATCCTGACACCGCGTCAGGCACTGGATGCCGGTTCCGATTACCTGGTGATCGGCCGCCCGATCAGCCAGGCCGCAGATCCGGCCAAGGCATTGGCAGCAGTGGTTGCCGAACTGGCTTAAAAAAATCGCAGGCTGCGACAACGCCTACAGGGTGTACCCGATCCCGTGTAGGAGCTGCTGCAGGCTGCGATCTTTTGATGTGTAATTAGACCTTCAACACCAACTTCCCGAAATTCTCCCCGCTGAACAACTTCATCAGCGTCTCCGGGAACGTCTCCAGTCCTTCGACAATGTCTTCCTTGCTCTTGAGTTGCCCCTTGGCCATCCAGCCGGCCATTTCCTGCCCGGCAGCGGCGAACTGTGCGGCGTAGTCCATCACCACAAAGCCTTCCATTCGCGCGCGGTTGACCAGTAACGACAGGTAGTTGGCTGGGCCTTTCACGGCCTCTTTGTTGTTGTACTGGCTGATGGCGCCGCAAATAACCACCCGTGCCTTCATGTTCAGGCGGCTCAAAACCGCGTCAAGGATGTCGCCACCGACGTTGTCGAAATACACGTCGACGCCTTTGGGGCACTCGCGCTTGAGGCCAGCTTGAACGTCTTCGCTTTTGTAGTCGATGGCTCCGTCAAAACCCAGTTCGTCGATCAGGAACTTGCACTTGTCGGCACCGCCCGCGATTCCGATCACCCGGCAACCCTTGATCTTGGCGATCTGCCCGGCAATGCTCCCCACTGCGCCGGCAGCACCGGACAGCACCACGGTGTCGCCTTCCTTCGGGGCGCCTACATCGAGCAAGGCAAAGTAGGCCGTCATGCCGGTCATTCCCAACGCTGACAAATAGCGCGGCAGGGGGGCCAGTTTTGGATCAACCTTGTAGAAACCGCGTGGTTCGCCCAGGTAATAGTCCTGCACACCCAGGGCGCCATTGACGTAGTCACCGACAGCAAAGCCTGGATTGTTCGACGCTATGACCTTGCCCACGCCCAATGCGCGCATCACTTCGCCGATACCGACTGGCGGGATGTAGGACTTGCCCTCGTTCATCCAGCCACGCATCGCCGGGTCCAGGGACAGGTATTCGTTCTTGACCAGGATCTGACCCGCAGCCGGTTCGCCGACCGGTACTTCCTGAAAGGTGAAGGTCTCGCGGGTCGCCGGGCCCACCGGACGTTTGGCGAGCAGGAACTGGCGATTGGTCTGGGTAGTCATGACAGGCACTCAAGATGAATGAAGCCTTGTTGATAGACCTTCGCGGCGACTCCCGCAAGTTTGGCTGATGCGGCGAATGCACTTCGATCCAGAGCAGTGATAATTGAGTGCATGGTTCCATCACTGCAACTCATGGTCGCCCAACCGGCCTTTTGATAGTGCTGCCGTGCTGTCAGCTCCTGTGGCTAGACTGGGCCCACGCGATCTCCCGCATCCATCTCTTCGAGGACATAACAATGAGCATGACGTTTTCTGGCAAGGTCGCCGTTGTGACCGGTGCTGCCAATGGTATCGGCCGCGCGACTGCCCAGGCGTTTGCCGCAGAAGGCTTGAAGGTGGTGGTGGCTGACCTGGACACGGCGGGCGGAGAAGGCACGGTGGCGCTCATTCGCACGGCAGGCGGTGACGCGACCTTTGTGCGCTGTAACGTCACCCTGGAAAGCGATGTAAAGAATCTGATGGACGAGGTGATCACCACCTACGGCCGTCTCGACTACGCCTTCAACAACGCCGGGATCGAGATCGAGAAAGGCAAATTGGCTGAAGGCACCGTAGACGAGTTCGACGCGATCATGGGCGTCAACGTCAAGGGCGTCTGGCTGTGCATGAAGTACCAATTGCCGTTGCTGCTGGCTCAGGGCGGTGGGGCTATCGTCAACACAGCTTCGGTAGCAGGTCTTGGAGCGGCGCCGAAGATGAGTATCTACGCGGCATCGAAACACGCGGTGATCGGCCTGACGAAGTCGGCAGCCATCGAATACGCCAAGAAAAAAATCCGTGTGAACGCGGTGTGTCCTGCTGTCATTGACACTGACATGTTCCGTCGCGCCTATGAAGCGGACCCGAAGAAGGCCGAGTTTGCTAACGCCATGCACCCGGTCGGCCGCATCGGTAAAGTCGAGGAAATCGCCAGTGCAGTGCTGTACTTGTGCAGCGATGGTGCAGCGTTTACCACGGGGCATTCGTTGGCCGTGGACGGTGGGGTTACAGCATTTTAAAAAAGACCTTTCACGTATGAAAAAACCGCGCCCGTGCGTAAAGCTGTTCACTTGGACGATCTTCAGACGAGCACGATACTGTGGCGAGGGGATTTATCGGAATGCCGCACCACCCCGTCCGGCTGCGCAGCAGTCGTAAAACCCGCGACGCGGTGTATCTGATGCACCACGGATGTAGATTTTGGGGCTGCTTCGCAGCCCAGCGGCGATAAATCCCCTCGCCACAGTATTGTGCTCGCCTGAAATTTTTCTTAAGGCTACCAACCCGAATCGACCTCAAACGTTCTGAAAACGACGAGCCTGTAGCTTTTTGCCATTATTCCGACGCCAGAGACTTGTGCGGATCCTGGCCCGTTGCGAATCTGCGTCAATCGACTATGTCAGGGGACTCAGTGCAATGATTTCGGCCGCGCAAGGACGTTTTGCCAACCTCGGTATGGCGAAAAAACTGGGTATCGGGTTTGCCTTGGTGCTGGTATTGACCGCGTTGGTTGCGGCGATCGGTGTGTGGTCCCTGCAGACCATCAGCCAGCGCTTCGAAGGCCTCAAGCAGATGTCGACACTCAACAGCGGCTTGCTCAAGGTACGGCTGCTCGAGCAGGATTTTGCCTTGCACGCCAATCCGAAAACCGCCGATGCGCTGCGCGAAGGTGTGGACGCCTTGGTTGCGTTGGCGACGCAGCTCAAGTCCGAGTCTGCAAACAATGTTCCGGTGATGAACGACGTGGAGCAGTCCCTGGGGGCTTATCGCAAAGCCTTTGACGAGTTCGTCTCGCTCAGCCAGGCCAAGGACCTGTCATTGGAAATGGCCAGTTGGTCGGTGTCTAGCGTGGCGAACAATCTCGATGTGCTGCAAGCGGGCCTGGCTGATGACGGTGCTTACACATTGAAAGAAACCGAGGGCAAGGACGGCGCGCAGTTTATCGAGCAAGCCAATCAGGTCAGTCAGGTATCCCGTTTGATGTTGCAGGCCATGAACGAGGCGCGAGTGCGCCTGGACCTTAGCCGCAAAGGCGATGACAGCGCCGGTCAGGGCAAGATCGAACAGGCCGACCAGGCGTTGGTCCAGGCCGAACAGCTTAAGGCCACGGTCAAGGATGAGGGCTATCAGACCGTACTCAATGAAGTGACCGGTCACATCGGCGGTTTCAGTGAAAAGCTCGCCGAGTACACGGGGCTGCTGGCTCAGGAAAAGACGGTGTATGGGCAGTTGCACCAACGTGCGGCTGAGGTCGTGGAGCGCGTGGATCAGGCTTATGTCGCTGAAGATCAGTCGATGCAGACGGAACTGAAAAAGAATTCGCTGCTGATCATCGGGTCGTCCGCTTTGGCATTACTGGTCGGGTTGATTGCGGCGTGGGTGATCACCCGTCTGATCGTGTCGCCGTTGCGCAGTGTGATCCTTGTCGCTCGGCAAATCGCGGCGGGTGATCTGAGTGCGACGGTCGAGGTGACGCGGCGTGACGAGATCGGTCAGTTGATGCAGGCCATGCAGCAAATGGGTGCGGGCCTGAGCAGCATCGTCAGTGGCTTGCAGGCTGGCATTGAACAGTTGGCCAGTTCGGCGCAGTCGCTGTCGGCGGGGACTGAACAGACCAACCTTGAAGTCAGCAGCCAAAAGGAAGAAACCGATCAGGTCGCAACGGCAATGAATCAGATGACCGCTACCGTGCACGATGTCGCGCGTAATGCGGAGGAGGCTGCCCAAGCGGCGCAGACAGCTGATGGCAAGGTTGAAAGCGGTCAACAGGTGGTGCGTCAGAGCATGGTGCGGATCGAACAGTTGGCGGACTCCGCCACCGCAGCCAGCTCAAGTATTGAAAGCTTGAGCGCAGAGATCCAGAACATCGGTACGGTGCTCAGCGTGATCAAAAGCGTGGCTGAGCAAACCAATTTGCTGGCCCTGAATGCGGCCATCGAGGCGGCCCGGGCGGGAGAGCAGGGCAGGGGCTTTGCGGTCGTTGCCGATGAAGTCAGGGCGCTGGCCAAGCGCACCCAGCAATCCACCGAGGAAATCGAGCGTCTGGTCAGTGCCTTGCGTTCAGCGGCTCAGGCGTCGGTGCAACAGATTCAAAGCAGTGGCGAGCTGGTGAAGCTGGCGGTCAGTGATGCGCTGCAGACCGAGAGCGCGCTGGGCAGCATTGCGGCAGCGGTGTCGTTGATCCAGCAGATGAACCAGCAGATCGCGGCAGCGGCCGAGGAGCAGAGTTCAGTGGCCGAGGAGATCAATCGCAGTGTGACGAGCATCCGCGCCAGTGCGGATCAGTCTTCCCTGGCGATGCAGGGGAATGCGGCGTCGAGTATCGAGCTGGCGCAGTTGGGCGTTGAATTGAAGGGAATGGTGGGGCACTTCAGGTTGTGATATCCGCTGGGTGACAGGTTCGCGTCGAAACAAAAAAGCCACCTGATCCGGTGGCTTTTTGTTTTGCGTGGCATCAGTCGTAGATCACTTTCTTCTTCCAGTCCGCATCCGCCTCGACATCCTTGAGGCCTTCAGTCAACTGATTCACTTCGTCCTCAGCCGGTGCGGTTTTGTCCATCACCTGTGCGTTAGCGCGCGCCAGGAGCTTTTCCAGGTACTGAAGCTGCTCGGCATACACCTGCGGATCCTGCTGTTTACGCAAGTACTGCACGCCGCGTTCGAACGCCAGGCGGGCCTGCCCCGGCTGATTCTGTTGCAGGGAGTGCTGGCCAAGGTTGTTGAAGAACTCGATGTGCAACAGGACCAGGATGTGGCGAACTTCACAGATCCAGCGTTTGGCTTCATTGGTCGGCAAAAACCCGTCCTGGGAGGCGCGGGTGATCTGACCGTGAAGGGCTTCGAGCAGGAACCGTACATCTTTGGCTTTCGCTTCGGTCTGGATCGGTGCTGGCGGATTGTTGACCGGGATCGATTCGCCCTGGGCGACAAGGGTCGTCAGCTCGGCAATCCGCGTCTTGAGGCCGGCATTGGATTTTTCCAGGTTGAGCAGGCGCTGACAGACATTCAGTTCCAGTCGGGTCAACAGCAGCTTGAGCGCCGGTGTCATCAGCTGGCCGGGGAATGTCTCGGTGATTTCGCCGCAGCGACGCAGGCGATCGTTGAGCTCAACCTTGGTGCGGGCCTTTTCCAGCTTGTTGTTTTCCACCACATTGTTCATGTAACCAATGGCGATCAACAGTGCGATCCCGCCAACGACGAGCAGGGTGATCATGAGTGGCGTCAACGGTAAGACCTCTTTATGGGATTCGCGATCGAGTGTAGTGGCTTGGCATTGGACCGCATAGCGCTGTACGACCGGATGAATCGGACAGTGTTCTGCTTATATCGGCCGTCTGCGTACATATATAAGCGTTGCGCGGATGGAGTCACCTTGCCATCACCTGGAACGTGACTCGACTATAACGCCTTGATGCGAGTCAGAATATAGGTGCCAGAGACCGGACGGCGGAAACCCTGGATTGGCGCCTCAAAGCTGGGCGAAGTCATTGATTTAAATAAATTTATATCAGGGGGTTGACGACCCCTCAATCCATCCATAGAATGCGCGCCACTTACAGCGTAAAGCACACAGCGAAACGCGGTAGGGAGTGAATGTTGTACGTGTGTCCCCTTCGTCTAGTGGCCTAGGACACCGCCCTTTCACGGCGGTAACAGGGGTTCGAGTCCCCTAGGGGACGCCATTTGCGGGAATAGCTCAGTTGGTAGAGCACGACCTTGCCAAGGTCGGGGTCGCGAGTTCGAGTCTCGTTTCCCGCTCCAATTTTAAACAGCGTTGCTTTCGGGCAGGGCTGAGTGAAACCAGAACCAAGTCTCAGGATGCGGATCTGGGCACCGAAACACACACCATGTGTTCCGGGCAGCGTGTCCCCTTCGTCTAGTGGCCTAGGACACCGCCCTTTCACGGCGGTAACAGGGGTTCGAGTCCCCTAGGGGACGCCATTTGCGGGAATAGCTCAGTTGGTAGAGCACGACCTTGCCAAGGTCGGGGTCGCGAGTTCGAGTCTCGTTTCCCGCTCCATATTTAACAAAAACGCCGTTCAGCAATGAGCGGCGTTTTTGTTTGCGCGTTTTTTGTCTTCTTCCTTCCTGTTCGACAATTCCTACAGCGAAAAAGTGAAAATCGGAAGCGTCTGACATCACGATTCTGGAAGTTCTGGCATAACGATCAGCCCACCAGCCGTTGCGGCGAGTTTGCTAGGAGGTCGTTCCTGTGATGCCAATGAAGTTCCTGTCTTCAGTTTCGTTCCCGGAGGTCCGGGCAACGGCAATCTTGGCCCTGCCTCTCGTCGTGGGCCATGTTTGCGCCGGCCTGATAGCGCTTGTGGACAACCTGATTGCTGGCCATCACGGTACGGACACGCTGGCGGCAGTCACGCTGGGAACGGCGTTGTTATGGCTGCCGATGCTTGTGCCGATCGGCACCTTGATAGCGCTGACGGCCACCGTGGCACGTCTGCGTGGTGCAAATCGTCAGGAGGAAATAGGGCTGATATTTCGGCAAGCGTTGTGGTTGGCGCTTTTCATGGGCCTCCTGATGTTCGGCTTCCTCAGTCTGGCCCCCACGTTGCTCTCGCCTGCCGGCATCGCAGAGGAAATGATTCCGGGAGCGCAGGCGTTTTTGTATGCGGTGCGCTGGGGGAGTCCGGCGTTGACCCTGTTTTTTTGCATGCGCTATCTGTGCGAGGGGATGCACTGGATGCGGCCGACCATGCTGTTCGGTTTTGGTGGGCTGCTGGTGCTGGCGCCCTTGGGCTACATCCTGGCCAACGGCAAGTTGGGTTTCCCCAATCTCGGCGCCCAAGGCCTGGGAATCGCTTCGGCCACCATGATGTGGTTGCAAGCGCTCGTTTTCGCACTCTACCTGTGGCGCAGCAAACGTCTTGCGCACTTGCAGCTGTTTGCCCGCTTCGATCTTCCCTGCCGCGTACAAATCCTCAATCTGCTCAGAACGGGGATGCCCATAGGCATCGCCATATTGATGCAGGGCAGCCTCTTTATCGTGACTTCATTACTGATCGGGCGGCTGGGTTCAATCTATCTGTCGGCGCATCAGATTGCGGTCAACCTGGCCCAATTGTGTTTCATGATTCCGGTGGCTGTGGCGGAAGCGACGACGGTCAGGGTCGGCCATGCGCTGGGACGTGGAGATGCCAAGGGCGTCAGGCAGGCGGCCTGGGCGGGTTGCGTCATCGTCTTGCTGGCACAATCCGTCTCGGTCCTGGTCCTGTTGTTCGGGCATGAAGCCATCGCAAATCTCTACAGTCGGGACGTCGCTGTGACTGCGCTGGCATCGACGCTTTTGCTGTACACCGCTGCATTGCAGTTTCCAGATGGGTTACAGATGCTTTCAGCAGGGGCGTTGCGCGGATTACAGGACACGAAAGTGCCGATGTGGTTGGCGATTTTCTGTTACTGGGGCGTGGGCGTGCCGCTGGGGGCGGGGCTGGCGTTTGGATTGGGGTGGGGGCCTGAAGGTGTCTGGTCAGGATTGATTGTAGCCCTCACGTTGGCAACGGTATTGATGGGCTGGCGCTTTATTCATAGCAGTCGGCGGTCGCCAGTGGTGGTGAACTGAAACGAATAGGCCCGAGATCAACATTGTCGGGCCTTGTCCGAGGCATCGAGCCCCCAATTTCGGATGTTCAAAAACCTCGTATTTCTTCACGCGCTGCTGAAAAGTTTTTACATCGACAGAATCAATCGCCCCGCAAACAAAATCAAAATCACCCCCATCGTGCGCTCGAACCAATGCCCCATTCGCATGAACAGCAAGCGCACCCGGTTGCTCGAAAAGAACAGCGCGACGATGACAAACCAGAGCGCGTTGACGAAGCACATCCAGACGCCGTAAAGCGCCTGAACGTTCAACGGTGTGGTGGCGCTGATGAGCGTGGTAAATATCGCCAGGAAAAACAGCGTGGCCTTGGGGTTGGTGGCGTTGGTCAGGAAGCCTGTGGTGAAGGCTTTCAGCAGCGATTGTTCGATCGCGGGTTCGTCTGCAGTCTTTTCACCCTCCAACAGGGTTTTGGGTTTGCTGCGAACGAGGCTGATACCGAGGTACAAGATGTAAGCCCCGCCCACGACCTTGGCGACTGTCAGCAACCAGGGGATTGTGTGCATCAATGCACCGACGCCGAGCAAGGTATAGAGCACATGGACCGAAATGCCCGCACCTATACCGAGCGCCGTGCAGATCCCGACGAGTCGGCCAAAGCGCACGCTCTGGCGGATGGTGATCGCAAAATCCGGTCCGGGAGCGACCACCGCCAGAAAGTGAATAGTTGCCAGCGCAAGAAACTCGCCCAGGTAATTCGACAGCATTTTCAACTCCAAAAGATAAGGGGCGAGGCGATACCGCGGTGGGCGTTGGCCAGTTTTTTATGCAGGTCTCATCCAGACACTCGACGTCTGGCATCATGTCTTGGGTCCATCTGTCGGGGAGTCCAGGGAGCCCGGGATGAACGGGCTCCAGGCGATCATGCTGAGCTTCAGTCCACGCTGTAGTGCACTGAAAGCGTCCCTTTTTTCTGCGTGACGGAGGCGATCGTGACGCGACCCAGATCCTTCAGGCTGCGTACGTGGGTGCCGCCGCACCCGTAGGCGGGGAGTTCGCCGAAACCGATCTCGCGGACGCCTTCGCGCAACGATGTCAGGCGCGGCAAGTCATGGGCAATCCATTGTTCGATGCCATGCTGGACGGTTTGAACGTCGATTTCCTGTGCCGATTCGGCAGGTCGAAATTGCACGCGTCCTTCACCTGGCCAGTGATGCGCCTTGATCGGCATCCAGCCCATGGACTGGACAAGGTGACCGATCAAATGGCCGGCGGAATGCATGCGGGTATTGAATTGTCTGCGCTGCTCATCCACCCGAATCTGTGTCATGCCGGGGTTCACGGGGCGATCAACGAAATGGATGATCCGGTCCGGGTCCTGTACGACGCGCAAAACCTGGCTCTCGCCGATCCAGCCAGTATCAAAGGGTTGTCCGCCTCCTTGAGGGTGAAACAGCGTGGCCCTGAGCACCACGGCGAATTCGTTTTCTTGGGGGGTGCAGTCCAGGACCTCTACATTGGCTTTGAGGTCATCACTATGGAAAAAGAGGCGAAGCGTCATATTCCATGTCCGTCAGTATTCTGTTTTTCATTATATGAAGCGGGTAATTGCGTGATAATCCGTTCAAACATCAAAGGACTGTTGCGCCGTGAGCATAAATCTACCCCTGCCGCTACTCGGTGAAATGGCGATTTTCGTCAAGGTCGTCGAGACCGGAAGCTTCTCGGAAGCGGCTCGCCAATTGGGATCGTCGCCCTCGGCCGTCAGTCGCAGCATTTCGCGGTTGGAGAAGGCGCTGGCTACCCGCCTGTTGCAACGCACGACGCGCAAGTTGCGTTTGAGTGACGGGGGCGAGGAGGTGTTCAAGCGTTGCCAGGAGATGGTCAGTGCCGCCAAGTCGGTCATGGAAATCAGCGGCCAGTTCATCGATGAAGCTGAAGGATTAGTGCGTGTCAGCGTGCCCAAGGCGGTGGGCCGCTTCGTGATTCATCCGCACATGCCGGAGTTTTTGCGCCGTTATCCCAAGGTGGACGTGGAGCTGTTTCTCGAGGACCGCCAGGTGGATCTGATCGACGACAACGTCGACCTGGCCATCCGGATTACCGATCGCCCCCCCGCAGGGCTGGTCGGCCGTCAATTACTGACCATTGATCACATGCTGTGCGCGACGCCGCAGTACCTGGCCGAGCACGGTACGCCGACTCATCCTCATGACTTGCTTAACCACAGCTGCATCTATCTGGGAGAAACCCCGAGCGATGCGCGCTGGAAATTCAAGAAGGGCACCAAGTCGGTGACGGTGGGTGTGCGTGGGCGTTACGCCGCCAACCATACTGGCGTGCGTTTGGGCGCGGTGTTGCAGCATATCGGGATTGGCAGCCTGCCTTACTTTACTGCGCGTTATGCGCTGGAACAGGGGCTGATCGTGCAGGTCCTGCCCGACTGGACCTTCCTGGCGTCTTACCACGGTGGCGCGTGGCTGCTGCATTCGCCCACGCGCTACATGCCGCCGAAGTTGCGGGTGTTTATCGACTATCTGGTGGAGTGCCTGGAGAAAGAGCCGACCCTGGGCAAGCCGGGAAAGGCCACTGAACTGGCGGCGTATGAATTGCCCGAGAGTGACGGGTTGCTTTGACGGGCCCCATCGCGAGCAGGCTCACTCCCACAGGGATCCGCATACGACGCAAATCTTGTGTTTATCGCCGATTAAATGTGGGAGTGAGCCTGCTGCGATGGCGTCCGACCAGGCACTGCTCTATTTAGCCCAAAAAAAGGCCCGCAGGTTCAACCATGCGGGCCTTTTGTATTCTGAGCGTAGATCAGTGTTTGCTGTCGTCGTTCGACATCGCCAACAACTGCTTTTCCTGATTCCAGTCGAACGGTTCGTCGTTCTGTTCGGCTTCGAAGCGACGTTCTTCCAGCGCCTGGTACAAGGCGATTTCATCATCGGGCATGTAGTGCAGGCAGTCGCCGGCGAAGTACCACAGCAGGTCGCGCGGGACCAGGTGGGCGATTTGCGGATAACGGGTGATGACCTGGCAGAGGATGTCCTGGCCCAGGTACTGGCTTTCGATCGGATCGACGGGCAGCAATGCCCGCAGTTCGTCGAAACGCTCAAGGAACAAGGCATGGCTTTCTTCGGGTACCTGCTCGGCCTCACCCACGGCGACCAGGATGCTGCGCAAGTGGTCTAGCAAAACGAGATGATCGGCAACGATGTTGGACACGAGATAAGTCCTCAAGAGCAAAACGGGCGCGGGAGTATAAAGCTCCTGCGCCCGTTTTTATAGGTGGAACGGAATCAGCGGACCTTACCTTCGGCCAGCGCCAACTCCTCTTTGTCGAAATCATCGACGTCGATCACCTTGCGTCGCGCCGTTTCGGCATCACGCAGGGTTTGTGCTTCTACCGGCTGCAACGCACCCGCCTCCAGCGCTGCATCGATCGCGTGCTCCCCAGCGGCCGGTTTGACCTGGCCACTTTTGAGCGCCACATGCAGTTTTTTCTGCAGCGGCTGCGCTGCATTCAGCAGGTTGCACGCGTGTTGCAGAGCGCCGACGGCGTCATCGGCCGACTGCGGACGGTAGCACCCACCCAGCAGTTCCTCGAGGGTCGGATCGCCCTTGGCGCGACCAATCACAGCCGCCACTTGCGCACCGAGTTTGTCCGATGGTCCCTTGTGACGACGACCGAACGGAAAGACGATCACGCGCAGCAGACAGCCCAGCACCTTATTGGGGAAGTTGGTCAGCAGTTCATCCAGCGCCCGTTCCGACTGGCCGAGACTCTCTTCCATGGCCCAGGTAAACAGCGGGGCCATATGGTCGGGAGAATCGAGATCGTGATAACGCTTGAGCGCGGCGGAAGCGAGGTACATGTTGCTGAGCACATCCCCGAGGCGCGCCGACAAGCGTTCGCGACGTTTCAGTTCGCCACCCAGCAACATCATGCTGAGGTCGGCGAGCATGGCGAACGCGGCAGCCTGACGGTTCAGAGCGCGGAAGTAACCCTGGCTGAGCCCGTTGCCCGGCGCCCGCTCGAAATGGCCGAAACCAAGGTTCAACACCAGCGTGCTGGCGGCGTTGCTCACGGCAAAACCGATGTGCTGGAGCAGCAGACCATCAAATTCAATGAGGGCCTGATCCTTGTCCTCACGACCGGCAAGCGCCATTTCCTTGAGGACGAAAGGATGGCAGCGAATCGCGCCCTGACCGAAGATCATCAGGTTACGCGAAAGAATATTCGCGCCTTCCACCGTGATGAAGATCGGCGCGCCATTCCAGCTGCGACCCAGGTAATTGTTCGGTCCCATGATGATCGCTTTGCCGCCATGAACGTCCATGGCGTGACTGATGCATTCACGTCCGCGTTCGGTGAGGTGGTACTTGAGAATCGCCGACAGCACCGACGGTTTCTCACCCAGGTCCACGGCGTTGGCGGTCAGCATTCGCGCGGCGTCCATCATCCAGGCGTTACCGCCGATGCGCGCCATGGCTTCCTGAATGCCTTCGAAGGCTGAGAGTGGCACGTTGAACTGCTCGCGAACCTGCGCGTATTGCCCGGTCACCAGGCTGGTGAACTTCGCCGCGCCGGTACCCACTGCCGGGAGGGAAATCGAGCGCCCGACCGACAGGCAATTCATCAACATCATCCAGCCCTTGCCGAGCATTTCCTGGCCGCCGATGAGGAATTCCAGTGGCACGAACACGTCTTTGCCGGAGTTGGGACCGTTCATGAACGCGGCGCCCAGTGGCAGGTGACGGCGACCGATTTCAACGCCGGCAGTGTCGGTTGGAATCAGCGCCAGGCTGATGCCCAGGTCTTCCTTGTCACCCAGCAGATGGTCCGGGTCGTAGGCCTTGAATGCCAGGCCGAGAAGGGTAGCGACGGGTCCGAGGGTGATGTAGCGCTTTTCCCAGTTCAGGCGCAGGCCCAGTGTTTCCTTGCCTTCCCATTCACCTTTGCAGATAACGCCGGTATCGGGCATGGCCCCTGCATCCGAGCCCGCGAGCGGTCCGGTAAGGGCGAAGCACGGAATGTCGTCACCGCGCGCGAGGCGTGGCAGGTAGTGGTTGCGTTGTTCGTCGGTGCCGTAGTGCAACAGCAGTTCAGCAGGGCCGAGGGAGTTGGGCACCATCACGGTGGAGGCGAGGTCGCCGCTGCGAGTCGCCAGTTTCATTGCGACCTGTGAGTGGGCGTAGGCGGAGAAGCCCTTGCCACCAAATTCTTTTGGAATGATCAGGGCGAAAAAGCCGTTCTCCTTGATGTGGCTCCAGGCTTCTGGCGGCAAGTCCATGTCCTGGCCGATTTGCCAGTCGGTCACCATGGCGCAGAGTTCTTCGGTCGGACCGTCGATGAATGCCTGTTCTTCTTCGCTCAATTGCACTTTTGGATAGGACAGCAGTTTGTCCCAGTCCGGCCGGCCGCTGAACAGTTCACCATCCCACCAGACGGTGCCGGCATCGATGGCGTCGCGTTCTGTTTGCGACATTGGCGGCAGTGTTTTCTGAAACCAGCTGAACAGTGGCGCACTGAAAAATTTGCGACGCAGATCGGGCAGCAACAAAGGCGCCGCAACGGCTGCGATCAACACCCAGAGCACCAGCAATAACCATCCCGGCGCGTGACTGAATGCGCCCATCGCCACGACGTAGACGGCGACAATGCACAGTGCGGGGAGCGGGGCGGTTCGGCGGTGGGCCAGGTAGGCGATCCCGACAATCAGAACCAGTATCCACAATAACAGCATATTTAATCCTCCGTGAACCAGGGGCAAAACCAACCTTCAGAGCTTAGACGGCATCCGTAAAACAGGGTGATCAGAGCGAGGTGATTGAATTCGTGGGAAACCTTCAACGCGTTTTGCAGGATCAGTGGGCATCAGGGCGCGGCATTCGTTCGCTACCGGCGCGGCTATGCGTCCATGTTTGGCCGAAACGTCGTTATCTCTGTGCTGAAGCTGTCGCTAGACTCGTGGCTTCCCCAGGAGATTGTTCTCATGCACGAGTATCTGAGTCCCGGCCGCTTCATCGATAGTGACCATCCGTCCGTGGTGGAGTTCGCTGAAAAACATCGGGGCGCCAGTCGCGACCCGCTCGAGCAGGCGATCAATCTTTATTACGCGGTGCGCGAAGCCGTGCGCTACAACCCTTACACCTTCAGCCGCGACCCGCAAACCCTGCGCGGCAGTTATGCGCTGGCGGCCGGGGAGAGTTACTGCGTGCCCAAAGCCACGTTGCTGGCGGGTGCCGCACGACATTGCGGTATCCCTGCACGTATTGGTCTGGCGGATGTGCGCAATCACCTGTCGACGCCGCGGTTACTCGAGCTGCTCAAGAGTGATGTGTTCGCCATGCACGGCTATACCGAGTTGTTTTTGAACGGCCGCTGGGTCAAAGCCACGCCTGCGTTCAATCAAGGATTGTGTGAACTGTTCAATGTCGCGCCGCTGGAATTCGACGGGATCAACGACAGCGTTTTTCATCCCTTCAATCGCGATGGTGAGCAGTTGATGGAGTACCTGATCGATCACGGTCAGTTTACCGACGTGCCCGAAGCGTTCTTTTTCGAGCACCTGGAAAAATGCTATCCGCACCTTTTCAGCGATCAACTGCCGCCGTTGCTGGGTGATATGCAGGGCGATTTGAGTCGCTCCTGATCCGGCGTATGCTGCCTGCGCATTCATCCATAAAGAGGCGGTCATGCTGAAAATCTGGGGTCGGAAAAATTCGTCGAATGTCAGAAAGCCGTTATGGGCCGCCGAAGAGCTGGGCCTGGCCTATGAGGCGATTGATGCGGGCGGCGCGTTCGGGGTGGTCGATACGCCCGAGTATCGGGCGATGAACCCCAATGGCCGTGTGCCGGTTATTCAGGACGATGGTTTCGTACTTTGGGAGTCCAACGCCATCGTTCGTTACCTGATGGCCCGTCACGCCAACGACACCCATTGGTACAGGGCTGATCCGCAGGCCCGCGCGGCTGCCGACAAGTGGATGGACTGGACCACCTCAAGTTTTGCCGGCCCTTTCCGCACCGTGTTCTGGGGCGTGTTGCGCACCCCGGCAGATCAGCAGGACTGGTCCGCCATCAACGCCGCTATCAAAGAGTGCAACGGCTTACTGGCGATGGCCGATGCGGCACTGGCAACCCAGCCTTACCTGTCGGGTAACGAGATCGGCATGGGCGACATTCCGCTGGGCAGTTTTATTTATGCCTGGTTCGAGATGCCGATCGAGCGTGCGCCGCAACCCCATCTGCAAGCCTGGTACGCACGGCTCAAGCAGCGTCCGGCGTATCAGAAAGCCGTCATGACCGCGTTGACTTAATACTCACTATCGACACGCTTGACTGTACTTGTGTGGCGACGACAAGCACCATTGCCTCCATGCGCTGTGGTTGTGTTAGTCGCCGCCCGCCCTTATCTATCCCTTCCTTTCCTTCTTGGTGCGTAATCCGATATGAGTTCCGCTCTGTCCATCCGGCAGCTAACCAAAACCTACGGCAACGGTTTCCAGGCCCTGAGTGGTATCGATCTGGACGTCGCTGAAGGTGACTTTTTCGCCTTGCTTGGCCCTAACGGCGCTGGCAAATCCACGACCATCGGCATTCTTTCCACCCTGGTGAACAAGACCAGCGGCACGGTGAATATCTTCGGTCACGACCTGGACAAGAATCCTGCGCAACTCAAACGCTCCATCGGCGTGGTGCCCCAGGAATTCAACTTCAACCAGTTCGAGAAGACGTTCGACATCGTCGTCACCCAGGCCGGTTACTACGGCATCCCGCCGAAGATCGCCAAGGAACGTGCTGAGCAATACCTGACCCAGCTCGGGTTGTGGGACAAGCGTGACGTGCCATCGCGCTCGTTGTCCGGCGGCATGAAGCGTCGACTGATGATCGCCCGTGCGCTGGTTCATGAGCCGCGCCTGCTGATCCTCGACGAACCGACGGCAGGGGTGGATATCGAATTGCGTCGTTCGATGTGGACCTTCCTGACCGAGCTGAACCAGAAAGGCATCACCATCATTCTCACCACGCATTATCTGGAAGAGGCTGAGCAGTTGTGCCGCAATATCGGGATCATCGATCACGGCACCATCGTCGAGAACACCAGCATGAAACAGCTGCTCGGTCAGCTGCATGTGGAGACGTTCCTGCTCGATCTGAAGAACACGCTGAACGTGGCGCCGCAGTTGCTCGGTTATCCGACCAAGCTGCTGGACAGCCACACGCTGGAGGTCCAGGTCGACAAGGCGATGGGCATCACTGCGCTGTTCACTCAACTTGCTCAGCAAAATATCGAAGTGCTGAGCCTGCGTAACAAAACCAATCGCCTCGAGGAGTTGTTCGTGTCCCTGGTGGAGAAAAATCTGTCGAAGGTGGCGGTATGAGTTCCGAGCTGCAACCCAACCTCGTCGCCCTCAATACCATCGTTTATCGCGAGGTCAGACGCTTTACCCGGATCTGGCCGCAAACATTGCTACCGCCAGCGATCACCATGGTTCTGTACTTCGTGATCTTCGGCAATCTGATCGGTCGGCAGATCGGTGATATGGGTGGCTTCACCTACATGGAATACATCGTGCCGGGCCTGATCATGATGTCGGTGATCACCAACTCCTATGGCAACGTGGTGTCGAGTTTCTTCGGCAGTAAGTTCCAGCGTTCCATCGAAGAGTTGATGGTGTCGCCGGTGTCGCCGCACACGATTCTGATCGGCTACACCTTGGGCGGCGTGTTGCGCGGCTTGATGGTCGGGGTGATCGTGACGATGCTGTCGCTGTTTTTCACCAAGCTGCAGGTGCATCACCTGGGTGTGACCGTTCTGGTGGTGGTGCTGACGGCGACGATTTTTTCGCTGCTGGGCTTCATCAACGCAGTGTTTGCACGTAACTTCGATGACATCTCGATCATCCCGACGTTTGTGCTGACGCCGCTGACGTACCTGGGTGGGGTGTTCTACTCGATCTCGTTGCTGCCTCCGTTCTGGCAGACCGTGTCCCTGGCGAATCCGGTGTTGCACATGGTCAACGCGTTCCGCTACGGCATCCTTGGCGTTTCGGATATCAAGATCAGTGTCGCGATCACGTTCATGCTGGTGGCGACGGTTGTGTTGTATATCGGTTGTGCGCGATTGCTGGTGAGTGGGCGCGGGATGCGTACTTAACCTCAGTCCGGCACCGCAAAAACAAACGGCCTCCCAAGTGGAGGCCGTTGTGCATTCTTACATCCGTTTCTTCTTGCGCCGCTTCCACTGCCGACTGACCCACCAGCGCCAATACGTCATGGTCAGGCAGTAGGCCAGCGCGCCGAGCGCCAGTCCCGTCACTACCGAACCCAGCAAGAAGGGCTGCCACATCGTCGAAAGCTCGCCGCTGATCCATTCCCAGGTCAACTCGTCGGGCAAATGACGGGCAGGGATGTCCATGAGCCAGGCGCCTGTCTGGTAGGTGCAGAAAAATACCACCGGCATGGTGATCGGGTTGGTCAACCAGACCAGGCTGACGGCGATTGGAATGTTGCCGCGCACCATAATGGCGAGGGCCGCGGCAACCAGCATCTGCAACGGAATCGGCAGGAATGCCGCAAACAGCCCGACCGCCATCGCC
The DNA here is from genome assembly GCF_058145095.1 of Pseudomonas sp. MDV22-iso1. Taxonomy (NCBI): domain Bacteria; kingdom Pseudomonadati; phylum Pseudomonadota; class Gammaproteobacteria; order Pseudomonadales; family Pseudomonadaceae; genus Pseudomonas; species Pseudomonas sp. MDV22-iso1. Next base: position 215,688 of record NZ_JBYVMF010000005.1, on the reverse strand, counting down.
CGGGCGACCGAGTGGCGGTTGAGGTGCCAAAGGTTCGGGTCATGCAGCAGGGTGCCAAGAAAGCGTAAGGACTTGTGTTCCCTGATGCTCGTCGGGTCTGGCATGTAACGTTTGAATAAGCGCCGGGGCATAGGGCTTCTCGGTCGGTTAAGGCGGCAAGTATGTCTGGATTCTATAAACCGCCCATTCAGACTTTGTGACAATTAATAACGATGACTGTGCGGTCGGCCAGCTAAGCCTAGGGGGGAACTCTCAAGGACGGGCTTATGCGCACAGGGATGTTAGCGCTGGCGTTGGGTCTGCTGACCCTGCGTTTTTTACCGGCTTTACCGCCGGTCTGGTTGTGGATGTTGTTGCCTGTGGCCGGTTTGATGGTGTTGCCCTTTCGGGCCTATCCATTGGCATTCTTTCTGTTCGGCCTGAGTTGGGCGGGGGCGAATGCGCAATGGGCGCTGAATGATCGCTTGGCACCCCGACTCGACGGCGAGACGCGTTGGGTAGAGGGGCGAGTGACAGGGTTGCCCCAAAACGCCGAGGGCGTGGTGCGCTTTGAGCTGACGGACAGCCATTCACGACGTTCGAAACTGCCAAAGCTGATGCGTTTGGCCTGGTACGACGGGCCGCCAGTCAACAGCGGTGAACGCTGGCGATTGGCAGTCAAATTGAAGCGTCCTGCCGGATTGCTCAACCCGCATGCCTTCGATTATGACGCCTGGCTGCTGGCTAGGGGCATCGGTGCAACGGGCACGGTCAAGGAGGGTGAAAGGCTCGCAGAGGCTCGCGGAGCCTGGCGCGACGGCATTCGCCAACGCCTGCAGAATGTCGACGCCCAAGGACGATCCGGGGCGTTGGCCGCACTGGTCCTGGGGGACGGTGCCGGGCTGAGCCGCGAAGATTGGCAAGTGCTGCAAGACACCGGAACCGTGCATTTGCTGGTCATATCCGGGCAGCACATTGGTCTGTTGGCGGGCGTCGTGTACCTGCTGATCGCCGGGTTGGCTCGCTTTGGCGCATGGCCGGGTCGTTTGCCCTGGCTGCCATGGGCGTGCGGCCTCGCGTTCGGTGCTGCGGTGGGTTATGGCCTGCTCGCCGGGTTCGATGTGCCGGTGCGGCGAGCGTGTGTGATGATCGGCCTGGTGCTGTTGTGGCGCCTGCGCTTTCGCCACCTCGGCGCCTGGTGGCCGCTGTTGCTGGCACTCAACGGTGTGTTGCTGATGGATCCGCTGGCGAGCCTGCAGCCGGGTTTCTGGCTGTCCTTTGCTGCTGTTGGCGTCCTGATTTTTACCTTCGGTGGTCGGTTGGGCCCGTGGAGCTGGTGGCAAACCTGGACGCGCGCCCAATGGCTGATCGCGATCGGCTTGTGCCCGTTTCTACTGATTCTAGGCCTGCCGATCAGTATCAGCGGTCCGCTGACGAATCTGCTGGCGGTGCCCTGGATCAGTCTGTTGGTACTGCCGCCCGCGTTGCTCGGTACGCTCTTATTGCCCATTCCCTATGTGGGCGAGGGTTTGTTGTGGCTGGCTGGAGGTCTGATCGACTGGCTATTCAAAGGCCTGGCGCTGATCGCCGGGCAGTTGCCGGCCTGGGTCCCGGTTGCGATCCCGTTGTGGACGTGGGCATTGGGCACTCTGGGGGCCTTGCTGCTGCTGATGCCACGTGGCGTGCCGCTGCGTCTGGCGGGTTGGCCGCTGTTTTTGTTGCTCATCTTTCCTCCCCGTCCGGAAATACCGGAAGGCGTAGCAGACGTCTGGCAACTGGATGTCGGCCAGGGACTGGCGATCCTTGTGCGCACGCGCCATCACACCTTGTTGTATGACGCCGGACCACGATCCGGTGATTCCGATCTGGGCGAGCGGGTAGTGCTGCCGACGTTGCGCAAACTGGGCGTCAACGCGATCGACCTGATGTTGATCAGCCACGCTCACGCCGATCACGCTGGCGGTGCGCGGGCGGTTGCCCGTGGCTTGCCCGTCAGGCAGATCGTCGGTGGCGAGCCTTTGCCTCTTGTGGATGGGCTGAGCGCTGAAGACTGCGAAAGTGGGCGGCAATGGAATTGGGATGGCGTGAACTTTCAACTCTGGCAGTGGGCATCGGCCCATGACAGCAACTCAAGGTCCTGTGTGCTGCAAATCGAGGCCGGGGGCGAGCGTTTGCTGCTAACCGGTGACATAGAAGGCGCCGCCGAAAGAGCACTGCTCGACAGCCCGCTGGCGGTCAGCACCGATTGGTTGCAGTCACCTCATCACGGCAGTCGCACGTCGTCTTCGATGGCCCTGCTGAACCGGTTGCAACCCAAGTCGGTGCTGATTTCCCGGGGTAACGGCAATTCCTTCGGTCATCCCCATCCAACGGTCATGGCACGCTATCGAAAAAGTGGCCTGAACATTTACGACAGCGCTGATCAAGGTGCCGTTCATCTGCAACTGGGCCGTTTCAAGCCACCCGTGACGATGCGTCAGGAACGGCGATTCTGGCGTGATCCGCCGCCGCTTCCGAAGTAACGGTGTGTGATTGACGCCCGACCGGATGCGACATCACGGTCTTCGGTGCGCGCACCCCCTATGTTAGAGTGGCGCACTTTTTCGAGGGGACTGACACTGTGTGGGAATTGGTCAAATCCGGTGGCTGGATGATGCTGCCGATCATTCTGAGTTCCATCGCGGCGATGGCGATTGTCGCCGAGCGTCTCTGGACCCTGCGAGCCAGCCGTGTGACCCCGGAGCACTTGCTCGGGCAGGTCTGGGTCTGGATCAAGGACAAGCAACTCAATAAAGACAAACTCAAGGAACTGCGCGCCAACTCTCCGTTGGGCGAGATCCTGGCCGCCGGCCTGGCGAACTCCAAACATGGTCGCGAGATCATGAAAGAGTGCATCGAAGAGGCGGCCGCCCGAGTCATCCATGAGCTCGAACGTTACATCAATGCGTTGGGCACCATCGCGGCCATGGCCCCGTTGCTGGGGTTGCTGGGGACGGTCCTGGGCATGATCGATATTTTCAGTGCATTCATGGGCACGGGCATGACCACCAACGCTTCCGTGCTGGCCGGTGGTATCTCCAAGGCGCTGATTACCACGGCGGCGGGCCTGATGGTCGGTATTCCTTCGGTCTTCTTCCACCGCTTCCTCCAGCGGCGGATCGATGAACTGGTGGTGGGCATGGAGCAGGAAGCAATCAAACTGGTTGAAGTGGTACAGGGTGATCGTGACGTGGACCTGGCTGAGGGCAAAGCGTGAAATTCCGCCGCAAGCAACGGGAAAACGTGGACATCAACCTCGCATCGTTGATCGACGTGGTGTTTATCCTGCTGCTGTTTTTCGTGGTCACGACCACGTTTACCCGTGAAACCCAATTGCGCGTCGAGTTGCCCGAGGCGGTCAGTGGTTCGCCTGCCGAAGATCAGCAGGCCAAGCAGCTGGACGTTGCCATCAGCGCCGAAGGCGTGTTTTCGGTCAACAATCAGATATTGCCCAAGAACGATCTGGCAACCCTGATGGACGCGCTGAAAAAAGAGTCCAACGGTGATACCAATCTGCCGCTGTCTATCAGCGCTGACGGCAAGACACAGCATCAGTCCGTCATCACCGCCATGGACGCCGCAGGCAAGCTGGGCTTCAGTCACCTGCGCATGACCACTGTCGAAGCGTCGGCGCCCGCGCCCTGATGGCTCTGTCCGATCGCTTGATTGCGGCCTGGTATGAAGGTCACCCGGCCCTGAAGTTGCTTCAGCCGCTGGAGTGGCTGTATCGGCGGGTCGTCACGAACAAGCGCAAGCGCTTTCTGGCAGGCGAGGGCGAGATCTATCAACCGCCCGTGCCACTGATCGTGGTCGGTAACATCACTGTCGGCGGCACCGGCAAGACGCCGCTGATTCTGTGGATGATCGAGCACTGCAAGCGTAGCGGGCTGCGAGTGGGCGTGGTCAGTCGCGGCTATGGTGCAAAACCTGCGCAATTGCCCTGGCGCGTCGAGGCGGATCAAAGCGCGGAAATGGCGGGTGACGAACCATTGTTGATCGTCCAGCGCACGGGTGTGCCCTTGATGATCGACCCGGACCGCAGTCGTGCCGTCAAAGCGTTGCTGGCGAGTGAGCCGCTGGACCTGATTCTGTCTGACGACGGCATGCAACATTATCGACTGGCCCGAGACCTCGAGCTGGTGCTTATCGACGCTGCTCGTGGCCTGGGTAACCAGCGTTGCCTGCCCGCCGGGCCATTGCGCGAACCGGTCGAGCGTCTGGAAAGTGTCGACGCGCTGCTCTACAACGGCGCGGCAGACGATCGTGAGGACGGTTTCGCCTTTCAGTTGCAACCCACGGCCCTGGTCAATCTGCACAGTGGCCAAAGGCAGCCCCTCGACCACTTTCCTGCCGGTCAGGCCCTGCATGCCGTGGCCGGGATCGGCAACCCGCAGCGTTTCTTCACGACGCTCGAAACGCTACACTGGCGAGCAGTCCCCCATGCTTTTGCCGACCACGCCGAATACAGCGCGCAGGCCTTGAATTTCACACCGTCATTGCCATTGGTGATGACTGAAAAGGACGCGGTGAAGTGCCGTGCCTTCGCCGCCGCCGATTGGTGGTACCTGGCGGTCGATGCTGTGCCATCGCCGGCCTTCGTGGCCTGGTTCGATACACAGCTGATGCGCCTGTTGCCGGCTCGTCTTTTGCCTTAACTCCGTTCTTATCCAGGGAATGCTCATGGACACCAAATTGCTCGACATCCTCGCTTGCCCGGTCTGCAAAGGCCCGCTCAAGCTCAGCGCCGACAAAACCGAGCTGATCAGCAAGGGCGCGGGTCTCGCGTACCCGATTCGTGACGGCATTCCGGTCATGCTCGAAACCGAAGCCCGCACCCTGACCACTGATGAGCGTCTGGATAAATGACCACAGCCTTTACCGTTGTCATTCCATCGCGTTTCGCTTCGACCCGTTTACCCGGCAAGCCCCTGCTGTTGATCGCCGGCAAACCGATGATCCAGCATGTCTGGGAACAGGCCAGCAAAAGCAGCGCCGAGCGTGTGGTGGTTGCCACTGACGACCCGCGCATCGTCGAGGCCTGCAAGGGTTTTGGCGCGCAAGTGGTGCTGACCCGTGAAGACCATAACTCGGGCACTGACCGCCTGGCGGAAGTTGCCACGAAACTGGGTCTGGCCCCGGACGCTATTGTGGTCAACGTGCAAGGTGACGAGCCGCTGATCCCTCCGAGTGTGATCGATCAGGTTGCCGCCAACCTCGCCGCGCATACCGAGGCGCGCATGGCCACCCTGGCCGAGCCGATCGAAGACGTTGAAACACTGTTCAATCCCAATGTCGTCAAGGTCGTCAGTGATATCAATGGCCTGGCGTTGACCTTCAGCCGTGCGACGTTGCCGTGGGCACGGGATGCTTTCGCCAAGAGTCGTGAGCAGTTGCCGGAAGGCGTACCGTATCGCCGGCACATTGGTATTTATGCTTACCGCGCCGGTTTCCTGCATGACTTCGTCAGCTGGGGCCCGTGCTGGCTGGAAAACACCGAATCCCTTGAGCAGCTGCGTGCCCTGTGGCACGGCGTGCGGATTCATGTGGCCGACGCGTTGATCGCCCCGCCGACCGGCGTGGATACCGCAGAAGACCTTGAACGCGTTCGTCGCCTGCTGGAGGCTTGATGCGGGTTTTGTTCGTCTGTCTGGGAAATATCTGCCGCTCGCCCACCGCGGAAGGCGTGCTACGGCATAAATTGCGTGAGGCCGGGTTGGCCGGTCAGGTGGAAGTTGCGTCCGCCGGTACCGGCGACTGGCATGTCGGCAAGGCGCCGGACAAGCGCAGCCAAGCGGCGGCCAAGCTGCGTGGTTACGACCTGTCGGCCCAGCGTGCCCAGCAGGTGAGCCGCGCTGATTTCGCCATGTACGACCTGATTCTGGCGATGGACAACAGCAACCTGCGCAACCTCAAGGCGCTGCAACCCGCCAAGGGCAAGGCCGAACTGGACCTGTTCCTGCGTCGCTACCAGAGCGAAATCGATGAAGTGCCAGACCCGTACTACGACGGTGACCAAGGGTTCGAGCAGGTGCTGGACCTGATCGAGCGCGCCAGTGATTTGCTGGTGATCGAATTGAAGGGGCGGTTATGAGTTTGCAAATACGGCCCCAGGTGTCGCTCAAGCCGTTCAACAGTTTTGGTGTGGATGTTCAGGCCCGCTTGTTTGCCGAAGCCCACAGCGATGCCGACGTGCGCGAAGCCCTGGCGTATGCCGCCGCGCATGACGTGCCGTTACTGGTGATCGGCGGAGGCAGCAACTTGCTGCTGACGGCGGATATCCAGTCACTGGTACTGCGCATGGCCACTCGCGGGATTCGTGTGCTGAGTGATGACGGCCGTCAGGTCGTGATTGAAGCCGAGGCTGGCGAGCCTTGGCATCCCTTTGTGCAGTCCACCCTGGCTCAAGGTCTGTCGGGACTGGAAAACCTCAGCCTGATTCCGGGCACGGTGGGCGCGGCACCGATGCAGAACATCGGCGCCTACGGTGTGGAGATCAAGGATGTGTTTGCCGGGCTCACGGCACTTGATCGACAGACCGGCGAATTGCGAGACTTCAGCTTGACTGAATGCAATTTCGCTTACCGCGACAGCGTGTTCAAACAGGAACCGGGTCGTTGGCTGATCCTGCGAGTGCGTTTCACACTGAACCGTACCGAACACCTGCACCTGGAATACGGGCCGGTGCGTCAACGCTTGACCGAACAAGGCATCGACCACCCGACCGCCACCGATGTCAGTCAGGCGATCTGCAGCATCCGCAGCGAAAAACTTCCGGACCCTGCGGTGCTCGGCAATGCGGGCAGTTTCTTCAAAAACCCGCTGGTGCCGGCGTCGCTGGTTACCCGACTCAAAGGCGAGTACCCGGACCTGGTGGCCTACGCGCAACCGGACGGGCAAATGAAACTCGCTGCGGGCTGGTTGATCGAGCGAGCAGGGTGGAAAGGGTTTCGCGAGGCCGATGCCGGCGTGCATAAGTTGCAGGCGCTGGTGCTGGTCAACTACGGCGATGCCACCGGCCTGCAGTTGCTGGCCCTGGCGCAACGCATCCAGAAAGACATATTGGAACGATTCCATGTCGAGCTGGAAATGGAGCCCAATCGGTATTGAGGCTACGCTTTCAAGACCCATACCAAAGCCCTGCACACTGATCAATGTGCAGGGCTTTTTTGTTAATACTGGGTTAACTTAGCCAGCTAACGATGCAAGTATTTGCACCACCAAAGGCCCGATGCAGACGCTGTTATCTGCGTAAGAGAGCCACATTAGCCTGAGTCAATCTGCGTGAACCCACCGCCATCCCCCCGGCGGCAGATTGCTCGACCCCATAACCGAAGCAACAATGCGGGCGTGCCCATGATTACCCTGAAGCTTAATGGCCAAGACCTACCACTCGACGTCACCGAGGATATGCCGCTGCTCTGGGCCATTCGTGACGTGGCCGGATACAACGGCACCAAATTCGGCTGCGGCATGGGCTTGTGTGGCGCCTGCACCATTCATATCGATGGCGCCCCGGCGCGCAGCTGCATCACGCCAATCGGGTCTGTGATCGGCCAGAACGTCAGCACTATCGATAACCTTCACGCTGATCCGGTCGGGCAAGTCGTTCAGCAAGCCTGGCTGGATACCGCCGTGGCTCAGTGCGGTTTCTGCCAAGGTGGACAGATCATGTCGGCAACAGCGCTGCTCAAGGTCCATCCAGACCCCAGCGAGGAACAGATCGAAGAGGCGATGGTGGGCAATATTTGCCGCTGCGGCACTTACAACCGCATCAAGACGGCTATCCGCCAGGCCTCCACGCACTTGAAGGAGGCCAAGGCATGAGCCAGCTTCCAAATGATTTCGCGCTGAGTAATCTCAGCAACCTCAGCCGTCGCGGCTTCCTCAAAGGTGTCGGTGTCACCAGCGCGCTGGTACTGGCGGCTAGCTGGGGCTGGCAGGACGCCTTAGCAGACGAAAAAGTGAAGCTGTTTGGCGCCGACGGCATGCCCAACGGCTGGATCGACGACCCCAAGGTGTACGTCAGCATCGCGGCTGATGGCACCGTGACCGTGGTGTGCAACCGTTCAGAAATGGGCCAGGGCGTGCGCACCAGTTTGAGCATGGTGGTGGCTGACGAGCTGGATGCCGACTGGGCGATGGTCAAGGTCCAGCAGGCGCCGGGAGACGAAGTCCGTTTCGGTAACCAGGACACTGACGGTTCACGCAGCATGCGTCACTGGTACGAGCCCATGCGCCGTTGTGGTGCCGCCGCTCGAACCATGCTGGAACAGGCCGCTGCCGAGCAGTGGAAGGTTCCGGTTGGCGAATGCCGTGCGCAGTTGCACAAAGTCATTCACAAACCGACCGGCCGGGAGCTGGGTTACGGCGCCCTGGCGGTCGCTGCCAGTGCATTGGCGGTGCCCGCTCGGGACAGCCTGAGGCTCAAGCAACCTTCGGAGTTTCGTTACATCGGCAAGGAAGGCGTAAAGGCGATCGACGGTGCCGACATCGTCAATGGTCGCGCCATCTACGGTGCCGATGTGCACTTCGACGGCATGCTCTACGCGACGATTGCACGGCCAGCGGTGTATGGCGGCAAGGTCAAATCCGTCAACTCCATCGCGGCGATGAAAGTCCCCGGGGTGATCAAGGTCATCCAGATCGAAGGCCGTCCGCTGCCCTCGGAGTTTCAGCCGTTGGGGGGTGTGGCAGTCGTGGCCAGCAATACCTGGGCGGCGATCAAGGGGCGCGAGGCGCTGGAGATCGAGTGGGACGATGGCCCGAATGCCAGTTACGACTCGATCGCTTACCGCAAGGAACTGGAAGCCGCGTCGCTCAAGCCCGGTAAAGTCGTGCGCAACACGGGCAGCATCGATGAAGCCATGGGCAAGGCCGACAGCACCTTGGAGGCGTCCTACTATCTGCCGCACCTGGCGCAATCGCCCATGGAGCCAATGGTTGCCATCGCCCGATTCAAGGACGGTGTTTGCCAAGCCTGGGCGCCAAGCCAGGCGCCCCAGGTCACTCGGGAGCGCATTGGCGAACGCCTCGGCATACCGTTCGATAATGTGACGGTCAACGTCACCCTGCTGGGCGGTGGTTTTGGTCGTAAGTCCAAACCGGATTTCGTCATCGAAGCTGCCATCCTCGCCAAGGAATTCCCCGGCAAGGCGGTGCGCGTGCAATGGACCCGTGAAGACGACATCCATTGCTCCTATTTCCACACCGTGTCGGCTGAGTACCTGAAGGCCAGCCTGAATGCTGACGGTCTGCCGTCCGGCTGGTTGCACCGCACCGTCGCCCCCAGCATCACCGCGCTGTTTGCGCCAGGCATGAACCACGAAGCGGCGTTCGAGTTGGGCATGGGCTTTACCAACATGGCGTACGCGATTCCTAACGTTCGTCTGGAAAACCCGGAAGCGATGGTCCATACGCGGGTGGGTTGGTATCGCTCGGTCTCGAACATTCCTCACGGCTTTGCCATTCAGAGTTTTGTCGATGAACTGGCGCACAAGGCCGGTCAGGACCCGCTCAAGTACCAGATAAAACTGCTTGGCCCGGATCGGCAGATCGATCCACGCACCTTGAGTGAAGAGTGGAACTACGGCGAATCCCCCGAGCGTTATCCAATCGATACCGCAAGGATGCGCACCGTTCTGGAGACCGCCGCCAAGGCTGCCGGCTGGGGCCGTGAAATGCCGAAGGGCCGAGGGCTGGGTTTGGCGGTGCACTACAGTTTCGTGACCTATGTGGCGGCGGTGATCGAAGTCGAAGTCAAAGACGATGGGACGCTGATCGTGCACAAGGCCGACATTGCGGTGGATTGCGGTCCGCAGATCAACCCGGAACGTATCCGGTCGCAGTTCGAAGGCGCCTGCGTGATGGGCTTGGGTAACGCGGTTCTGGGTGAAATCAGCTTCAAGGACGGCAAAGTCCAGCAAGACAACTTCCACATGTATGAAGTGGCGCGCATGTCCCTGGCACCGAAAGAAGTCGCCGTGCATCTGGTCACGCCTCCGGGTGACGTGCCGCTTGGTGGTGTTGGCGAACCTGGCGTGCCGCCGATTGCGCCGGCACTGTGCAATGCGATCTTTGCGGCTACCGGCAAGCGTATTCGCAACCTTCCCGTGCGTTATCAGCTGCAAGGCTGGCAGAAGGCTGAAGCCTGATGGACAGCGTCGACCTGAACGTGTTGCGCAGCGTGCTCGAATGGCGTCGCGCCGGTCAGCGGGTGGTGTTGTTCAGCGTGGTCCAGACCTGGGGCACAGCACCCAGGTCGCCGGGCGCCATGCTGGCCTTGCGTGAAGACGGCGTGGTGATGGGGTCGGTGTCCGGAGGTTGTGTTGAAGATGACCTGATTGCCCGCTTGCACGACGGCCGCATCCCGGCAGAGGGGCCGCCAGTGCAGTTGATCACCTACGGCGTCACCCGCGAGGAGGCGGCGCGCTTTGGTTTGCCCTGTGGCGGCACCCTGCGTCTGACGCAGGAGCATGTTGGTGATCCGACATGGGTGGCGCAGCTGCTGGCACGCTGTGAAGCCCATGAGATTGTGGCGCGCACGCTCAGTGTCGACACCGGGGAAGTCGTTCTGGAGGCAGCTGACAAAACGGACGTTCTGACATTCGATGGGACGACGCTGCGGGCCATTTACGGTCCGCGCTGGCGTTTGTTGATGATCGGGGCCGGCCAACTGTCCCGGTATGTCGCTGAAATGGCGCGGTTGCTGGATTTCGAAGTGCTGATCTGCGATCCGCGCAGCGAATTTGTCTACGGTTGGGAGGAGCAGCACGGGCGGTTTGTCTCGGGGATGCCGGACGAGGCCGTGTTGAACATCCAGACGGATGAACGCACGGCCATTGTTGCGCTGACCCACGATCCTCGTCTGGACGACATGGCGCTGCTCACGGCCCTCGACTCGAAAGCGTTTTATGTGGGGGCGCTGGGTTCCCGGATCAACAGCCTGAAGCGCCGTGACAATCTGGCTCAGCTAGGCTTGTCATCAGAGGCCATCGCGCGGCTGCATGGTCCGATCGGTCTGCACATCGGCAGTCACTCGCCCGCGGAAATCGCTTTGTCGCTGATGGCCGAGATTGTCGCGATCAAGAACGGTGTCGAGCTCAAGCAGAAGAAGTTGCTGGCGGAGGATGTATGAGTGAACCCATCGGCGTTGTCGTGCTGGCGGCAGGGCAGGGCAGTCGGTTTCAACAGTTGGCAGGTGCCGGCTCCGACAAGTTGCTGGCGGACTGTACCGGGCGCGACGGCGCCGTTCGTTCAGTGATTGAGCATGTGCTGCTGAATGTGCCTGAATCACTGGAGAAGCGCGTGCTGGTGACCACCGCGGATCGCCCACAGGTCATTCGCATGGCCCAGGCGTATGGGTTTGAAATTGTGCTGATCGAATCGACCGGGATGGGGGATAGCATCGCGGCGGGGGTCGCGGCGTGTCCGCAGCAAGGCGGGTGGTTGATTGTGTTGGGGGATATGCCGTTTATCCTCCCATCGAGCATTGAGCGGGTACTGGCGGGTATGGCTGATGACGCTATCAGCGTGCCGGTGCAGGACGGTGAATATGGCCACCCGGTAGGTTTTGCGGGCTCCTTCGGTCCAGGATTGTTGGCATTGGCAGGTGATCGTGGTGCCAAGCCGCTGTTTTCCCAGGCGCGAGTAGTTGAAGTGTCGGTGGAGGATCCCGGGGTGCTGTGGGATGTGGATGTGCCTGAGGCGTTGTTCTTCAAGTAGGTGTAGCGCGTATCCAATGGATCACGCGATGTATCAAATGCCATAAAAAAGCCCCGCACTGGATAACCAGGCGGGGCTTTTTAGTGGCTGATGGAATCAGACGAGTGGTTTAGGCTCGTGCTCTTTTTCCAGGGCCTCGTGTTGCTCTACCGCTTGTTGAACGGAGCGCGGAGCTTCGTTGAATGCGGTGTCAGCTGGTTCAGCGGCAACTTCAGCAACCGGGGCAGCCGCCTCGGTGACTTCAGCAACAACCGGAGTTTCCTCTACCGCAGCCGGGGCAGCAGCGGCAGCCAACTCGGCTTCCTTCTGCAGACGCTCGGCTTCACGCTTGCGACGACGCACTTCACGCGGGTCGTTTGGTGCGCGACCATTTTCGGTCAAGGCGCTGACAGGAGCCGCCTCGACCACCGGTGCGGCCACTTCGGCAACCACTGGCGCTTCAACGACCGGTGCAGGCTCCGCTGCAGCGACTACTGGCTCGGAAACCACGATTTCTGCCACAGGTGCAGGCGCTTCAGCAGCGACTGGTTCGGCAACCCAGTTGAACGCGGTTTGTTCTTCGCGAGCTTCACGCACCGATTCGGTCACTGTCTCAGTGACGGTTTCGACGACTGGCTCTGCAACCACTGCCGGTGTCTGGGCGACGACGACAGGATCAGCGAACGCTTCGACCTGAGGCTGTGCTTCAACCACTGGAGCCACTTCGATTTCCGGAGCGGAAGTTGCTTCTACCGGAGTAGTCGCTTCAACCACTGGCGCTTCCACTGGAGCAGTTTCCAGCGTAGCGGTGGTAGCGCGTTCGGCCTGCTCGTTGGCTTGTGCTTCAGCTGGAGCGCTGATCACGGTGCTGGCAACGGCTGCAGTAACAGCCAGGCCTGCGGCCAGTTCGTCAGTGCTTGGCGCTTCGCGGCCTTCGGCACCCTCGTTACCTTCGGCGGACTCGGATTCTTCCGAACCTTCGATCACATTGCCGTTGGCATCGCGTTGACGCTCACGACGATTGCTGCGACGACGCTGACCACGGGAGCGGCGGCGAGGACGATCACCTTCGGCGCCTTCCTGACCGTCTTCCTGCAATTGCTCTTCGTTGGACAGCAGCTCTTCTTCAGCGACCGCAGCAACCGCTTGCTCGGCACGCGGCTGGCGTTCTTCACGCGGTGGGCGTGGAGCACGCTCTTCGCGTGGCTGACGGGCTGGACGCTCTTCAGCGGTGGCAGCCACTGCGGCGGCGGCTGCAGCAACAGGTGCGGCATCCAGCGGCTCGCGCAGTTCACGAACCGGACGCTCTTCGCGATCACCACGTGGCTTGCGGTCTTCACGAGGAGCGCGCGGTGCACGTTCTTCACGAGGCGCGCGTGGAGCACGTTCTTCACGGGCTACGGCTGGAGTCTCTTCACGGGCTTCGCGTGGTTGACGCTCTTCGCGCGGTTCACGTGGTGCGCGTTCTTCACGCGGTGCACGTTCTTCGCGAGGCTTGCGCTCTTCATCGCGGCGACCGTTACGGTTGCGGCTTTGCTGGCGACCATTGCGACGTTCTTCGTTGCGGGCTGGACGCTCGGTGGTGGCTGGCTTTTCAACCACGACCGGTGCAGCAGGCTCTTCCTTGGTGGCGAACAGGCTGACCAGCGACTTCACCAGGCCTTTGAACAGACTTGGCTCAGGCACGGCGGCCGGTGCAGCAACCGGTGCGGCGACGACTTCGGTCGGGACCGGAGCGTTGGCGCGGGCCGGCGCAGTCTTGACCGCGGCTTCCTGGCGAACCAGGGTGCGGGTCGCAGCGGCTGGCTGGACTTCTTCGACTTCGGCAGCGGCAGCGGCGATTTCATAGCTGGACTGGCCTACTGCGGCTTCCGGGCTGTCATCGCGCAAACGCTGAACTTCGAAGTGCGGCGTTTCGAGGTGATCGTTCGGCAGGATGACGATGCGGGCGCGGGTGCGCAGTTCGATCTTGGTGATCGAGTTGCGTTTTTCGTTAAGCAGGAAAGCAGCCACCGGGATCGGCACTTGTGCACGAACTTCGGCGGTACGGTCTTTCAGGGCTTCTTCTTCGATCAGGCGCAGGATCGCCAGGGATAGCGATTCAACGTCACGGATGATGCCGGTGCCGTTGCAACGCGGGCAGACGATGCCGCTGCTTTCGCCCAGGGACGGACGCAGGCGCTGACGGGACATTTCCAGCAGGCCGAAGCGCGAGATGCGACCGACTTGCACGCGAGCGCGGTCGGCTTCCAGGCATTCGCGGACTTTCTCTTCCACGGCGCGCTGGTTCTTGGCAGGGGTCATGTCGATGAAGTCGATGACGATCAGGCCGCCGATGTCGCGCAGGCGCAACTGACGGGCGATTTCTTCAGCGGCTTCAAGGTTGGTCTGCAGGGCGGTTTCTTCGATGTCGCTGCCTTTGGTGGCGCGCGCCGAGTTGATGTCGATGGACACCAGGGCTTCGGTCGGATCGATAACGATGGAGCCGCCGGAAGGCAGTTCAACGACGCGCTGAAAAGCGGTCTCGATCTGGCTTTCGATCTGGAAGCGGTTGAACAGTGGAACGCTATCTTCGTACAGCTTGATCTTGCTGGCGTACTGCGGCATCACCTGGCGGATAAAGGTCAGGGCTTCGTCCTGGGCTTCAACGCTGTCGATCAGCACTTCGCCGATGTCCTGGCGCAGGTAATCGCGGATGGCGCGGATGATCACGTTGCTTTCCTGATAGATCAGGAAAGGCGCGGAGCGATCCAGCGAGGCTTCTTTGATGGCGGTCCAGAGTTGCAGCAGGTAATCGAGGTCCCACTGCATTTCTTCGCTGCTGCGGCCCAGGCCGGCAGTGCGAACGATCAGTCCCATGTCAGCCGGGGCAACCAGGCCGTTCAGGGCTTCACGCAGTTCGTTGCGCTCTTCACCTTCGATGCGGCGGGAGATACCACCGGCACGCGGGTTGTTCGGCATCAGCACCAGGTAACGACCGGCCAGGCTGATGAACGTGGTCAGGGCAGCGCCCTTGTTGCCGCGTTCTTCTTTTTCGACCTGAACGATGACTTCCTGGCCTTCGCTCAGGACGTCCTTGATGTTGACGCGACCTTCCGGGGCTTTCTTGAAGTATTCGCGGGAGATTTCTTTAAGGGGCAGGAAGCCGTGGCGCTCGGAGCCGAAATCGACAAAGGCAGCCTCAAGGCTTGGTTCGATGCGAGTAATCCGGCCTTTATAGATGTTGGCCTTCTTCTGCTCGCGTGCACCGGATTCGATGTCCAGGTCGTAGAGGCGTTGGCCATCTACCAGTGCAACACGCAACTCTTCGGGTTGAGTTGCGTTAATCAGCATTCTTTTCATGTAGTACCGTCGGTTTCCGGGCTGCCGGAAACGGCGTTCGGCACACACGACTTCTCACGGTCGGTGTCAGGTGCGTCAGGAGTGGTTGGACACTCCAGTGTCTAGCGAACCCGGCCAATTGGGCCGATGTCGCGACGTACGCGTCCTGCTTGCTGTGGCTACTTAAGCACTCAGTCAGGAGGAGGAATCAACCAGTGGCTGTGGACGAGATGAAGCGTCTTGATAAAGCCTATTGCTACACAGTCCAGCGGTTGTGCATCTCCACCCTACACGTATCCCTGATAATTCGGGTGCTGCCGCGCGCAGAATCCGCAGCGGGTTGGCATTTACCGTGAGCTCCAAAAGGGGAGGTCACGCATCATGGCTAATTTAGGCGGTGTTTCCGAAGCGTTCGCTCGGGGTCATTCGCAGCTGACTGCACTTTGTGAACTGGCCATGAATATTGGCTCGCAAGGGGGAGTGAAAACTCGGCTTTGCGGCTTGATTCAGGCCTCATGTCACCTGCGCTCGTTACACCTGCAAACTCCACCGTTACGTAGCGAAAGCTCCGTAGGACGGCCTCGCGTCCTGGTGAATTGCGTTGGTCAGGGCCGGTTTTTGACCGTTGGTCCACTGTCCAGGCCGCTTTTGGCGGCGTTCGCGACTATAGCAGTAATGATTAAGTGCTTCAATTCCATAAAAATTGTTATCATCCGCGGCATGACGACTACTGCCCCTTCGACCCCAGCCGTACAACTGCTGGAGGTCTCGCCGGAATATGCCGGCCAACGTATTGATAACTTCCTTCTCGCTCGGCTCAAAGGCGTGCCCAAGACCTTGATTTATCGCATTTTGCGCAAGGGCGAAGTGCGGGTGAACAAAGGTCGGATCAAGCCCGAATACAAGCTGCAGGCGGGTGACATCGTGCGCGTTCCGCCCGTTCGCGTGCCTGAGCGCGATGAACCGGTACCGCTGGCACAAGGCCTGCTCCAGCGTCTCGAAGCCTCGATCGTGTTCGAGGACAAGGCGCTGATCGTGATCAACAAGCCCGCCGGCATTGCCGTTCACGGTGGCAGCGGTCTGAATTACGGCGTGATCGAAGCCTTTCGTCAGTTGCGTCCCGATTGCAAGGAGCTTGAGCTGGTTCATCGGCTCGATCGTGATACCTCGGGACTGCTGATGATCGCCAAGAAGCGCAGCATGCTGCGTCACTTGCACACGGCGTTGCGCGGTGATGGCGTCGATAAGCGCTATATGGCGCTGGTCCGCGGTAACTGGGCCGCCTCGATCAAGCAGGTCCGTGCGTCGCTGGGCAAGAGCAATCTGCGTTCCGGCGAGCGCATGGTCGAGGTCGACGAGGAGGAGGGCAAGGAGTCGGTGACCGTGTTCAAGGTCCTGCGTCGTTTCGGCGACTTTGCCACCATGATCGAAGCCAAGCCAATCACCGGCCGCACTCACCAGATCCGCGTCCACACCTTGCACGCCGGGCATTGCATCGCCGGCGACACCAAGTACGGCGATGACGATTTCAGCAAGGAAATTCGTGATCTGGGCGGCAAGCGACTCTTCCTGCACGCCTACATGTTGACAGTACCGCTTCCAGATGGCGGTGAGCTGAAGCTGCAGGCGCCGGTGGATGAAATGTGGGCCAAGACCGTGGAGCGCCTGAGTGCACCCCTCTGATTACAAGCTGCTGATATTTGATTGGGATGGCACTCTCGCTGACTCCATTGGCCGGATTGTCGAAGCGATGCATGTGGCGTCCGAGCGGTCCCGGTTCGAGTTGCGCGATGATTTTGCCGTCAAGGGCATCATCGGCCTCGGGTTGCCTGAAGCGATTCGCACCCTATACCCCGACATTACTGACGCCGAGCTGATTGCGTTCCGCGAGCATTATGCGGATCACTATATTGCGGCGGAGGCCGTGCCTTCGCCGTTGTTCGAGGGTGTGGTCGAGTCGATGGAGGCGTTTCGCGCCCAGGGCTATCGCCTCGCGGTCGCCACCGGAAAAGCCCGTCGCGGGCTGGATCGGGTGCTGAAGGCTCACGGTTGGGAGGATTATTTCGATATCACTCGCGCGGCCGACGAAACCGCCAGCAAGCCCCATCCGCTGATGCTCGAACAGATTCTCGCGCATTGCGAGGTTCGTCCAGAGCAAGCGCTGATGGTCGGCGATTCGTCCTTTGATCTGCAAATGGCGCGTAACGCCGGCATGGATTCGGTGGCGGTCAGCTATGGCGCTCAATCGATCGAAGCGCTGAAAGTGTTTGAGCCGAGACTGGCGATTGACCGTTTTTCACAATTGCATGCCTGGCTGAATCAGCAGGCTTAATAGTTTTTTGCTGGGGTGGTGGTCATGACCGACGAATGGAAAGCGCCCGAAAAGTCGAGCGCAGAGAGCGGTGACGAAAAAAGCTGGAAGCTGCTGGAAAAGACCCTGCTGGCAAGTGTCCAGGAGCAGCGTCGGTCCCGTCGCTGGGGGATTTTCTTCAAGCTGCTGACCTTCGTGTATCTGTTTGGCGCGTTGATTCTGTTTACGCCGCTGATGGACATGGAAAAAAGCGCGACGCGCGGTTCTCATTACACGGCGCTGATCGACGTGACCGGCGTGATCGCCGACAAGGAGCCCGCCAGCGCCGACAACATCGTGGGCAGCCTGCGTGCAGCCTTCGAGGATGAAAAGGTCAAGGGTGTGATCCTGCGAATCAACAGCCCGGGTGGCAGTCCGGTGCAGTCGGGTTACGTCTATGACGAGATCGGTCGTTTGCGTGCGCTGCATCCGGACACCAAGGTTTACGCGGTGATATCCGATCTTGGCGCTTCTGGTGCGTATTACATCGCCAGTGCTGCGGATCAGATTTATGCCGACAAGGCGAGTCTGGTGGGCTCCATTGGTGTTACGGCGGCCGGGTATGGCTTTGTCGGCACCATGGAGAAGCTGGGTGTCGAGCGGCGTACCTACACGTCCGGCGAGCACAAATCTTTCCTTGATCCGTTCCAGCCCCAGAAGCCTGAGGAAACTCAATTCTGGCAGGGTGTGCTTGATACGACGCACCAGCAATTCATTGGTAGCGTGAAGAAGGGGCGGGGCGATCGTCTGAAAGACAAGGATCATCCGGAGTTGTTCTCCGGGTTGGTCTGGTCTGGTGAGCAGGCTTTGCCGCTCGGCTTGATTGATGGTCTGGGCAGCGCCAGTTCGGTTGCGCGTGATGTGATCGGTGAGAAAGAACTGGTCGACTTTACCGTTCAGGAGTCACCGTTCGATCGCTTCTCGAAAAAGCTCGGTGCCAGCGTGGCTGAGCAATTGGCAATGTGGATGGGTTTTCAGGGTCCGTCGCTGCGCTGATTGTTTGAGTGCATAAAAAAACCGGCCCAAGTGGCCGGTTTTTTTAAGTCAGGGAATCTGCACACTTTCAGCGAGCAGCATGTCGATCAGGCGAATCAGTGGCAGGCCGATCAGGCTGGTGGCGTCCGGGCCTTCAGTGCTTCTGAACAGGCTCACCCCCAATCCTTCCGCTTTGAAGCTGCCAGCGCAGTCGTAGGGCTGCTCGGCGTGCAGATAACGCTCGACGCGTTCGCTGTCGAGTGTGCGCATGTGGACGGTGAAAGGCACGCAGTCGACCTGGCAAACCCCGGTTTGACTGTTGAGCAGGGCCACGCCCGTCAGGAAGGTCACGCTTTTACCGCTGCAGGCCAGCAGTTGTTCCCGGGCCTTATCAAAGGTATGGGGCTTGCCGATAATGTGTTCGCCGAGGACGGCTACCTGGTCGGAGCCGATAATCAGATGAGCGGGATGGCTCTGCGCAAGTGCCTGGGCTTTCTCCGTGGCGAGTCGCTTCACCAGCGCTATGGCGGACTCACCCGAACGATGGCTTTCGTCGATATCCGGCGAGCTGCAGGTGAAGGGCAGCTGCAAGCGGGTCAGCAATTCCCGGCGATAAACCGAGCTGGAAGCGAGTAATAAAGGCAGCATGCGCAACTCCAAAAGTCAGGCGCGAATTCTAGCGAGGCTTCCAAGTGACGGACAGGGCTGAATTTCCTTTGACATGGCTGGGTGCATCCCTATAATGCTGCGCCTATGTTGAATGACCCGATTCCACCTCACGTTGACCCGCGCAAATTGGCTGACCGTGGCACCACCCTTCAAGGTGAACTGCTGCTGGCCGATTTGGAGAGACTCTGCGACCCGCTTTCCGATACTGTCGGTACGGTGCAGGCTAAATTCGTTTTTGAACGAGATGAACGTAAATCTGTGGTAATTCACAGCTTTATCGACACCGAGGTCAAAATGGTTTGCCAGCGTTGTCTTGAGCTGGTCACCCTGCCGATCCATAGCGAATGCAGTTATGCTGTGGTGAAGGAGGGTGCGAATACCCAGTCGTTGCCGAAAGGTTATGACGTGCTGGAACTGGGCGAAGATCCATTGGATCTGCAGTCACTGATCGAGGAGGAGCTTTTGCTCGCCTTGCCCATTGTGCCTGCTCATCATCCGGAAGAATGCCAGCAGCCGGCGGGTCTCGATGAGCCCGAACCGAGCGAGGACGAGGTAACGCGGTCCAACCCGTTCAGTGTATTGGCGCAGTTAAAGCGTGACCCAAACGTTTAGGAGTTAATCAATTATGGCTGTTCAGCAGAACAAAAAATCCCGCTCTGCCCGTGACATGCGTCGTTCGCACGATGCCCTGACGGCAAGCACTCTGTCTGTAGAAAAAACCACCGGTGAAATTCACCTGCGTCACCACGTATCGCCAGAAGGCGTATACCGTGGCCGTAAAGTGATCGACAAGGGCGCTGACGAGTAATCACTTGTCTGCTCAAGTCATCGCGATTGACGCAATGGGCGGGGACTTCGGTCCCCGCAGCATTGTTCAGGCCAGCCTTGCTTGCCTGTCTGCTACACCCTCGCTGCACCTGACCCTCGTCGGTCAACCCTCCCTCTTAGAAGAGTTGCTCTCCGGTCATTCGGCTGTGGATCGCGCGCGCCTGTCAATTACACCGGCCTCCGAAGTCATCACCATGGACGAGAAGCCCGCCCAGGCATTGCGCGGCAAGCCGGACTCGTCGATGCGCGTGGCGCTGGAACTGTTGCGGGATGGCAAGGTGCAGGCTTGCGTCAGTGCGGGTAATACCGGTGCGCTGATGGCGTTGTCGCGCTTTGTGCTGAAAACGTTGCCGGGTATCGATCGACCGGCGATGGTGGCGGCAATTCCGACGCAGAAAGGTTATTGCCAGTTGCTCGATCTGGGGGCTAACGTCGATTGCAGCGCCGAGCATCTGTTGCAGTTCGCTGTGATGGGGTCGGTTGCGGCGCAAGCCCTGGGTATTGTTCGTCCACGTGTTGCGCTGTTGAACATCGGCACCGAGGACATCAAGGGCAATCAGCAGGTCAAGCTGGCAGCGACCTTGCTGCAGGCTGCCCGTGGCATCAACTACATCGGCTTTATCGAGGGTGACGGCTTGTACCGTGGCGAAGCGGATGTGGTCGTGTGTGACGGATTTGTCGGCAATATCCTGCTCAAGTCGAGCGAAGGCCTCGCGACCATGATTTCGGGGCGCATCGAAGCCCTGTTCAAGAAAAATATCGCGTCACGAATGGTCGGCGCACTGGCGTTGCCCCTGATGAGGCGCCTGCAGGCCGACCTGGCTCCGGCGCGACATAACGGTGCCAGTTTTCTGGGACTGCAGGGGATCGTGGTGAAAAGCCATGGGTCGGCGGGGGTTCAAGGTTTTCAAAGTGCGATTTCCCGAGCGCTGATTGAAATCCAGGAAAATCTCCCTGAACGCATACACGGTCGTCTGGAGGATTTGTTGCTTTAGGCGTTTTCGTCGGACAATGCTTAAATGTGACCGCTCAGTTCAATTGGCCATCCAACTGTCAGTTTCTTGCGTCCCCCAGGCGGGACGTCAATTCTTCGACGACAAGATCATTAGGGGCTTGTTACATGTCTGCTTCCCTCGCATTCGTCTTTCCAGGACAGGGTTCGCAGTCCCTCGGCATGCTGGCCGAGTTGGGCGCACAACATCCAGTTGTCCTTGAAACATTCAAAGAAGCTTCCGATGCTCTGGGTTACGACCTATGGGTGCTGACCCAGCAAGGGCCGGAAGAGCAACTCAATCAAACCGATAAAACCCAGCCGGCCATCCTGACCGCCTCGATCGCCTTGTGGCGTCTCTGGCTGGCAGAAGGCGGCGCGCGTCCGTCTTATGTGGCCGGTCACAGCCTTGGCGAATACAGCGCCTTGGTGGCGGCCGGCAGCCTGAGCCTCGGTGATGCGGTCAAACTGGTCGAAACCCGTGGCAAGCTGATGCAGGAAGCCGTTCCGGCCGGGCAGGGCGGCATGGCTGCGATCCTTGGTCTGGAAGATGCCGATGTACTGGCGGCCTGTGCCGAAGCGGCGCAAGGCGACGTAGTCAGCGCGGTCAACTTCAACTCCCCTGGCCAAGTGGTCATCGCGGGCGCCAAGGCGGCGGTTGAGCGTGCCATTGAAGGATGCAAGGCGCGTGGTGCCAAGCGCGCCATGCCATTGCCGGTCAGTGTGCCGTCCCATTGCGAGTTGATGCGTCCGGCAGCCGAACGTTTCGCCGAGTCAATCGCAGCGATCGACTGGCAAGCGCCCCAGATTCCTGTGGTTCAGAACGTCAGCGCCAGCGTGCCGGCCGATCTGGAAACACTGAAACGCGATCTGCTGGAACAACTCTACAAGCCTGTGCGCTGGGTCGAATCGGTCCAGGCACTCGCCGCCCAAGGCGCAACCCAGCTGGTCGAATGCGGGCCTGGCAAAGTGCTGGCCGGTCTGAACAAGCGTTGCGCAGAAGGCGTGTCGACATCCAACCTCAATACCCCAGATGCTTTCGCTGCCGCCCGTGCAGCGCTGGCCTGAATCAGGAGAAACTTGCATGAGTCTGCAAGGTAAAGTTGCATTGGTCACCGGCGCAAGCCGCGGTATCGGCCAGGCTATCGCCCTGGAACTGGGTCGTCAGGGCGCCATCGTTGTTGGCACCGCGACCTCCGCGTCGGGTGCTGAACGCATTGCCGCTACCCTGAAAGAAAACGGTGTTCAAGGCACTGGACTGGAGCTCAATGTCACGAGCGACGAATCTGTCGCGGCAGTGTTGGCAAGCATTCAGGCGCAATTCGGTGCGCCGGCGATCCTGGTCAATAATGCCGGTATCACCCGCGATAATTTGATGATGCGCATGAAAGATGACGAATGGCATGACGTCGTCGATACCAACCTGAACAGTCTGTTCCGCCTGTCCAAGGGTGTTTTGCGCGGTATGACCAAGGCCCGTTGGGGACGAATTATCAGTATTGGCTCGGTTGTGGGTGCCATGGGCAACGCAGGCCAAGTAAACTACGCCGCAGCCAAGGCCGGTCTGGAAGGTTTCAGCCGTGCACTGGCCCGTGAGGTCGGTTCGCGTTCGATTACGGTAAACTCGGTGGCCCCTGGGTTCATCGACACCGATATGACGCGCGAGCTGCCCGAGGCACAGCGTGAAAGCCTGGTAACACAAATTCCGCTGGGCCGTCTGGGACAAGCACAAGAGATCGCGTCTGTGGTCGCTTTTCTTGCATCCGACGGTGCGGCTTACGTTACTGGGGCTACAATCCCGGTGAACGGCGGGATGTACATGAGTTAAATGTGACGGGTTGCTTCAAAAAAATGTCATACGAGCTGTCTAAAATCCGTTATAAAGCTGCAATCTATTTATAGGCAGAGGGCTACCGGGTTTGAGGAGTGAAGCTTTCAGTTGAAAAACTGAAAAGTCTTTCTATACACTTACCCACTGGCCAGCTGCCTGAATTTGTCCATTAGGAGTGAAAACAAGGTATGAGCACCATCGAAGAGCGCGTCAAGAAAATCGTTGCTGAGCAACTGGGCGTTAAAGAAGAAGAAGTGGTCAACACTGCTTCCTTCGTTGAAGACCTGGGTGCCGACTCCCTTGACACCGTTGAGCTGGTGATGGCTCTGGAAGAGGAATTCGAGACCGAAATCCCTGACGAAGAAGCTGAGAAGATCACTACCGTACAAGCTGCAATCGACTACGTTACTAGCCACCAGGCGTAATAGTTTGTAATCGTTGCTTGCTGTCATGGAAAAACCGCACTGCCATCATGGCGTGCGGTTTTTTCTTTAGGCCTCATGCAAAGTCGTCATTTGAAAAAGGAGAGTGCTGTGTCGCGTAGACGCGTCGTAGTCACCGGTATGGGTATGTTGTCGCCACTGGGCACGGATGTGCCGAGCAGTTGGCAGGGCATTCTGGCTGGCCGCAGTGGCATTGGTCTGATCGAACACACCGACCTTTCTGCCTATTCCACCCGTTTTGGCGGCTCGGTAAAGGGCTTCAATGTCGAGGAATACCTTTCGGTCAAGGAAGCACGCAAGCTCGACCTGTTCATTCAATACGGCCTGGCTGCAGGGTTTCAGGCGGTACGCAACGCCGGCCTGGAAGTGACTGATGCCAATCGTGAACGCATCGGCGTAGCCATGGGTTCGGGTATTGGCGGCCTGACCAATATCGAAGAAACCAGCCGCACACTGCATGATTCCGGCCCACGACGGATTTCTCCGTTTTTCGTGCCTGGCTCGATCATCAATATGATTTCCGGCTTCCTGTCCATCCACCTTGGAGCACAGGGGCCTAACTACGCTATTGCCACGGCCTGTACCACCGGTACTCACTGTATTGGCATGGCGGCGCGCAACATCATGTACGACGAAGCTGATGTGATGATTGCCGGCGGCGCCGAGATGGCCGCGTGCGGTCTGGGCATGGGCGGTTTCGGTGCCTCTCGTGCGCTGTCGACTCGCAACGACGAGCCGACCCGTGCCAGCCGTCCGTGGGACAAGGGCCGTGACGGCTTCGTGCTGTCTGACGGTGCCGGTGCTCTGGTTCTGGAAGAACTGGAACACGCCAAGGCCCGTGGTGCGACGATCTACGCCGAGCTGATCGGTTTCGGCACCAGTGGCGATGCCTACCACATGACGTCGCCACCGGCTGACGGCGCGGGTGCTGCCCGTTGCATCACCAATGCGCTGCGCGATGCCAAGATCAATGGCGATCAGGTTCAGTACATCAACGCCCATGGTACCTCGACCTCGGCCGGTGACCTGGCGGAAGCTTGTGCCATCAAGTCGGTGTTCGGCGATCACGCCTACAAGCTGGCCGTCAGTTCGACCAAGTCCATGACAGGTCACCTGTTGGGCGCCGCGGGTGCGGTCGAGGCGATCTTCAGCGTCCTGGCAATCAACAGCCAGGTAGCGCCGCCGACCATCAACCTCGATGAGCCGGACGAAGGTTGCGACCTCGATTTTGTGCCGCACACGGCGCGCAATATGGATATCGATGTTGTCCTGTCCAACTCCTTCGGGTTTGGCGGTACCAACGGCTCGCTGGTGTTCCGCCGGTTCGCTGAATGATGGACAGCTGGGTCGACGGTCAGCCGGCTGACGCTCTGTCGCTGAAGGATCGCGGCCTGGCTTACGGCGATGGTCTGTTTGAGACCATTGCCGTGCGACGCGGACAACCTCTGTTACTGGATCGGCATCTGTCGCGCCTGATGGACGGTTGTTCGCGTCTGCGCATCGCTACCGACCATGATCTGGTTCGCGAGGAGCTGGTGGCCTTTGCCGCGATGCTGGGCGAGGGCGTGCTCAAGTTTATCCTCACCCGGGGCGACGGTTTGCGCGGTTACGCCGCTGATCCCTTGGCCCAAGGCCGACGCATTCTGCAAGGCAGCGCTGCGCCAGCTTATCCGGTCGACAATGCCGAGCAGGGCATTCGTCTATTCCCTTGTGTGACTCGCCTCTCCAGACAACCTTTGCTCGCCGGTCTCAAGCACCTGAATCGCCTTGAGCAGGTGATTGCGCGATCAGAATGGCAAGACACCGGGCATGCCGAAGGCCTGATGCTCGATCATGCCGGACGTGTCATCGAGGGTGTGTTCAGCAACCTGTTCCTGGTGCGTGATGGTGTACTGATTACCGCTGATCTCAAGCGTTGTGGTGTCGCCGGCGTGATGCGTGCCGAATTATTGTTTCAAGCCGAGTCATTGGGGATGCCTACGCAAGTCACCGATATCACCCTCGAACAGCTGCAATGGGCTGACGAAGTCTTTGTTTGCAACAGCGTTTATGGCATTTGGCCGGTGTGTGCCTACGCTGCACTGAGCTGGCCGGTTGGGCCGCTCACCCGTAAACTCCAAACCATTGCCCGCGCGCTACTGGATGCTTGATTCGTGAGACGTAAATTCTTGCTACTGCTGGAAACCGGATTGGTTCTGGCAGGGCTGCTGTTGGGCGCTTCTGCCTGGAAAATCCATTCGGCGCTGGAACAGCCGCTGAACATCACCCAGGAAGAAATGCTGGAAGTGCCAAAAGGCACGACACCTACCCGTACCCTTTACCGACTCGAAGCCGATGGCGTTATCAAAGACGCGTTCTGGCTTCGCGTCTATTGGCGCTTCAATCTCGCTCGACAACCCCTGCACAGTGGCGAATACCGCATGTTGCCCGGCATGACCGTAGAAGGGTTGATCGACCTGTGGAAGCGCGGCGAAGTTGTCCAGTACAGCGTGACGCTGGTTGAAGGCTGGAACTTCCATCAGGTTCGCGCGGCATTGGCCAAGGATGAAAAACTCGAGCAGACCCTCGATGGTTTGAGCGACGCCCAGGTGATGGAAAAACTCGGCCACGCCGGGATCTTTCCGGAGGGGCGCTTTTTCCCTGATACCTATCGTTTCGTTCGAGGAATGTCCGACGCCGAGCTGCTGAAGACGGCCTATGAACGCCTGGACGAAGTGCTCGCCAAGGAGTGGGAGCAGCGCGCCGCTGACGTGCCTTACACCGAACCTTATCAGGCGCTGATCATGGCCTCCCTGGTGGAAAAGGAAACCGGTGTGCCACAAGAGCGTGGGCAGATCGCCGGCGTATTTGTCCGGCGCATGGCCATGGGCATGCTGTTGCAGACGGACCCGACGGTGATCTACGGGCTTGGCGACCGCTACAGTGGCAAGTTGACCCGCGCCCATCTCAAGGAAGCGACGCCTTACAATACGTACGTGATCTCGGGTCTGCCGCCGACTCCGATTGCAATGGTCGGACGCGAAGCGATCCATGCGGCGTTGAATCCGGTGGCCGGCAACAGTCTGTATTTCGTTGCGCGTGGCGATGGCAGCCATGTGTTCTCTGACGATCTGGATGCGCACAACACCGCGGTGCGTGAGTTCCAGATCAAGCGCCGCGCAGATTACCGTTCAAGTCCGGCGCCAGCTTCAGGGCCAGAAACGCAGAGTGCTGAAACGCCAGCGGGTGAAGCTCCGATCCCCGCCGCTTCACCCAATCCCGATCCCGAGGCATTGCCGCCAGAAGCGCCACAGCAGGTAGAACCGAATGAACCGGTACCTGCTCCCGCTTCCGAGCCGGATGCAACTGCGCCGCAAAGCCCGCAATGACACTGATTAAGGACTGCCTGTGACTGGCTTGTTTATCACCCTGGAAGGCCCCGAAGGCGCTGGTAAAAGCACGAATCGTGAATACCTGGCCGAGCGCTTGCGCGCCGCCGGCATTGAGGTCTTACTGACCCGCGAGCCGGGCGGTACACCGCTGGCTGAACGAATCCGCGACGTGTTGCTGGCGCCGGTCGACGAAGTCATGCACCCGGATACAGAGTTGCTGTTGGTGTTCGCCGCGCGAGCCCAGCATCTGGCTGAGGTGATACGTCCAGCGTTGGCACGTGGCGCGGTGGTGTTGTGTGACCGCTTTACTGATTCCACCTATGCCTACCAGGGCGGCGGGCGCGGCTTGTCGCTTGAGCGTATCGCGGCACTGGAAACGTTCGTTCAAGGTGATCTGCGCCCGGACATCACGTTGATTTTCGATCTGCCCGTGGAAATCGGCCTGGCGCGTGCAACTGCTCGAGGACGCCTCGACCGCTTCGAGCTCGAAGGCCGCACATTTTTCGATGCCGTGCGCGGTGCGTTTCTCAAGCGCGCGGAAGCCGACCCGGCGCGTTACGTGCTCGTCGATGCTGCCCAGCCGCTGGCGCAGGTTCAGCAGTCTCTGGACGCCTTGCTGCCGCGCTTGCTGGAGTTGACCCGTGGCTGAAGCCTATCCGTGGCAGGACGCACTCTGGCAGCAATTGGCCGGTCGCAAGCAACATGCGCACGCCTACTTGCTGCATGGTCCGGCGGGAATCGGCAAGCGCGCCCTGGCGGAACGTTTGATGGCCAGTTTGCTGTGCCAGCGTCCCAGTGCTCAGGACGCTTGCGGCGAATGCAAATCCTGCCTGTTGCTGAAGGCCGGCAGTCATCCCGACAACTACATCCTGGAACCGGAAGAAGCCGATAAGGCGATCAAGGTCGATCAGGTTCGTGATCTCGTCAGCTTCGTGGTGCAGACCGCGCAAATGGGCGGGCGCAAAGTGGTGTTGATCGAGCCGGTAGAGGCGATGAACATCAACGCCGCCAACGCCTTGCTCAAAAGCCTCGAAGAGCCTTCGGGCGATACCGTGTTGCTGCTCGTCAGCCACCAGACCAGTCGGCTGTTGCCCACCATCAAAAGTCGCTGCGTACAGCAGGCGTGCCCATTGCCCAGTGAGGCCATGAGCCTTGCATGGCTGGCAAAGACATTACCGGACTGTTCCGAAGAAGTGCGCGTCGAACTGCTGACCCTGGCCGCGGGTTCGCCCCTGGCGGCGGTCAACTTGCAGGCGCAAGGCGTGCGTGAGCAGCGGGCGCTGGTGGTCGATGGCGTGAAGAAGCTCCTCAAGCAACAGCAATCGCCGACCCAACTGGCGGAAGGCTGGAATGCGATTCCTTTGCTGCTGTTGTTCGACTGGTTCTGCGACTGGTCGAGCCTCATATTGCGCTACCAGTTGACCCAGGATGAAGAAGGGTTAGGGCTGGTGGACATGCGTAAGGTGATTCAGTACCTCGCGCAAAAGTCCGCTCAGGATAAAGTGCTGAATATTCAGGACTGGATCCTTGCCCAGCGCCAGAAGGTCATGAGCAAAGCTAACCTCAACCGGGTGTTGCTCCTCGAGGCGCTGTTGGTGCAATGGGCGTCTTTGCCTACCCAGAAGTGATCGAGTGTGCCTAGACTCTGAACATCAGCAGTGGAGGTCAGCATGAATGAACCCATCAACTCTGGACCGCGAAACGGCATCCTGTCCCTGACCATCAAGGACAAGTCGGTGCTGTACGCCGCCTACATGCCCTTCATCAAGAATGGTGGACTGTTTATCCCGACCAACAAAAGCTACAAGTTGGGCGATGAGGTATTCATGTTGCTCAACCTGATGGATGAGGCCGAGAAAATCCCCGTCGCCGGCAAGGTCACCTGGATCACGCCCAAAGGTGCCCAGGGCAACCGGGCTGCCGGTGTTGGCGTGCAGTTCAACGACGGCGACAACACGGCGCGAAATCGAATCGAAACCCACCTGGCCGGAGCCCTGAAATCCGACCGTCCCACCCATACGATGTAAGTTGCAGCCTTTTTTATGCTCGTAGATTCCCATTGCCACCTTGATCGCCTTGACCTCGCCGCTCACAACGGCTCCCTGGATGCAGCACTCGATGCGGCCCGCGAGCGCGGAGTCGGACACTTTTTGTGTATCGGTGTCAGCGTCGACAACGCCGCCGACGTCAAAGCGCTCGCTGAGCGCTATGACGACGTCGATTGTTCGGTAGGCGTGCACCCGCTGGATGTACAGCCGGATGCCGCGCCAGCGCTCGATTGGCTGTTGCGCGAGCTCAATCATCCACGTGTGGTCGCGATCGGGGAAACCGGTCTGGACTATCACTACGAGCCGGAAGCGGCAGAACTGCAGCAAGCGTCGTTCCGCCTGCACCTGCAGGCGGCGCAGCAAACCGGCAAGCCGGTCATCATCCATACCCGGGGTGCACGCGCCGACACCTTGAACCTGCTGCGAGAAGCCGCGCTGCCGCAAGCGGGCGTCCTGCATTGTTTCACCGAAGACTGGGACATGGCGAAAGCCGCATTGGACATGGGCTATTACATTTCCTTGTCCGGTATTGTCACTTTTCGCAATGCCGACGCGCTGCGCGCTGTGGCCAGTAAGGTCCCGGCAGACCGTTTGCTGGTGGAAACCGATTCTCCCTACCTTGCGCCGATCCCGCATCGCGGCAAGCCGAACCTGCCGCAATACGTGCGTGAGGTAGCGGAATTTCTGGCAATGTTGCGTGGTGAGACTTACGAGCGATTTGCCGAGCAAACGACCGAAAATTTCAAGCGGCTGTTTCCGCTGGCGCACGTGAAAGGTTAAATCGCAGGCAAAAAAAACCCGGGTTCTGGGGGGTGAATCCGGGTTAAGACCATTAGGAGTAAAACAAAGATACGCGGTCCGTTGGTACCTTTATCAGCGCGACACTTGGGGGAGATGTCCCGCCGACAGTTGAAGTATTGATCAGTATTGCGCCGAGTCCAGTTTAGCCCGTCGGGTTTTTAAACAATTTTGGAATACGGGCGCTTCGGAAGAGTTCTCATCAACGTACGACCCTGCAGGAAATCTACAAGAAACATAGATATGGTCGGATGATCCGTGCATTTTTGCGCAAGTTAGGCATAATACGCGGCTTCGAATTTTGACCCCTACAGACCTTTTCTTATGCATAAAGAACCTCGTAAGGTCCGTGAGTTTCGTCGCCGCGAGCAAGAAATTCTCGATACCGCGCTCAAGCTGTTCCTCGAACAAGGTGAAGACAGTGTCACCGTCGAGATGATTGCTGATGCCGTCGGTATCGGCAAAGGCACGATCTACAAGCACTTCAAATCCAAGGCCGAGATTTACCTGCGCCTTATGCTCGATTACGAGCGTGATTTGAACGAGCTGTTGCATTCGGCTGATGTCGACAAGGACAAGGAAGCGCTGTCTCGCGCCTACTTCGAATTCCGCATGCGCGATCCGCAACGCTATCGATTGTTCGATCGCCTGGAAGAAAAGGTGGTCAAGGGCAATCAGGTGCCTGAGATGGTCGAGGAGTTGCACAAGATCCGCGCCTCGAACTTCGAACGTCTGACCCTGCTGATCAAGGGCCGGATCAGCGAAGGCAAGCTCGAAGACGTGCCGCCTTACTTCCATTACTGCGCCTCCTGGGCGCTGGTGCATGGCGCGGTGGCGCTGTATCACTCGCCGTTCTGGAGCAATGTCCTGGAAGATCAGGAGGGTTTCTTCCAGTTCCTGATGGACATCGGTGTGCGCATGGGTAACAAACGCAAGCGCGACCCCGACACTTCTGGTAGCTGAGCCATTCATTCGCCTTATTGCGCCATGATTTTGCTACATGGCGCAGTACCGCAGGAATATACTCAGGTTTGGGACTTGCTAAAACTTGATTTGTGAGTCAAGTTTTACGCGTTCTAATATCCCATTGCCGGAGTGATCCATGATCGTTGACCGTCAAGGCAGGCGTTTTCGCAATTTGCGGATCAGCCTGACCTCAGCCTGCAACTACGCGTGTACTTACTGTGTGCCAAACGGCAAGCGGCTGGTCGCTGCGCAGGATGAGCTGTCGGCAGAGGCCATGGCACGCGGCGTGGCGTATTTGATCGAGGCCGCCGGAATCGAGCGGTTACGGATCACCGGCGGCGAACCACTGGTCAGTCCCAAGCTCGAAGCCTTCATGACAGCCGTAGGGCAGATGGGGCTGGACGATATCAGCCTGACCACCAATGGCCAGTTGCTCGCGAAAAAACTCCCGCTTTTGGTTGATGCCGGAATCCGGCGCATCAACGTGTCACTCGATACCCTCGATGCCAGCGCATTCCGCAGTATTGCTCGCGGTGGTGATCTGGCGACCGTGCTCGACGGCATGGATCAGGCCAGTTCAGCCGGCATCAAGATCAAGGTCAACATGGTGCCCCTGCGTGGACAGAATCTTGACCAGGTAATGCCGCTGCTCGATTACTGCCTTGAGCGCGGGTATGAGCTGCGGTTTATCGAACTGATGCGCATGGGACATCTGGCCAGCGACTCCAACGCCTTTCTGCAACAATTCGTCAGCCTGCAACAGTTGCTCAGCCTGATTGGTGAGCGCTACGAATACCTGCAAGCCGATGCGCCCGTTGATGCCACTGCGGTGCGCTATGAGGTTCCGGGGCTGGGCCACTTCGGCGTCATCGCCAACGAAAGCGTACCGTTCTGCCGCACCTGTTCGCGACTACGTCTGTCGTCGACGGGGTGGCTGCATGGCTGCCTGTCGTCGAGCAACCGTCACTATGTCGGCGACCTGCTGGATAAACCTCGTCATCAAGCGCTCCCAGCCTTGCAGCGACTTCTGGTGAAAGCCTTGGGCGACAAGCAGGAGGTGGCATTCTCAGGTGGTGCGACCGTCATGAAGATTATTGGTGGCTGATCTGCCTCAGGTCCGCATTTTATTTGAAAGACCCGTCATGGCCTCTTCGTGCTGGCGCGGAAGCTGCATCCAACGCCCATTCGCCGGTTTTCCGTCACCGGCCTCTGGAGGATAGGATGCGTAGCCTGGTTTTGCTGCTGGCCATTTTGGCGCTTGGTGGCTGCATGAACGTCAGCGATATGGCCGAAGGGACTCGCTACCACATGAGCGACGCCGGTCTGCTTGACCATAGCGACAGTCGCCGCGTGAATAATCTGCGTATTCAGCCGGACTCCTTCATCTACATCGCCCAGGGCGCCTTCGCGCCGCCTGGCAGCACCACCTACCCACGACCTAACGTGATTGCCGAGGTCGCCTTCGATGGCTTCATCGAGTATTTCCCCATGGTTCGCCGTGCCCGCATGCCTGAAGGTCTTGATGAAGCCATGGGCGAAGCCCGGGCTGTCGGCGCGCACTATCTTCTGTACACGCGTTTCGCCAAGTCCGATGACCGTATCGGCAACTCGGACGAATGGCTCGATCAAGAGGCCGTGGATCGGCTGGGCGTGGACACTGGCGTCATTCAGATCATGTTGATCGAGACCAGCACCCAGTATTTGATTGATACTGCACGCATCAAGAGTCGTGGCGGTTTGCTGACATTCCACGACACCAAGCCGGAAGACCTGATGGGCCCGCCACTGGAGCAATACGCGCGCAGCCTGCTGGGTCTAAGTGACCAATAATTCATAAGGAGATCGCCATGAGCGGCCCGCAAAAAGCCAACGACCTGTTGGGGCAAATCCCCAAGACCAAAGGCTTACCGCCGGTCCACCTGTGGAATCCCGACTTCTGCGGCGATATCGACATGCGCATCGCCCGGGACGGCACCTGGTATTACCTGGGCACGCCGATCGGACGTAAGCCGATGGTCAAGCTGTTCTCCACCATCATTCGCCGCGACGGCGATGATTACTTCCTGATTACCCCCGTCGAAAAGGTCGGTATCAAGGTCGACGATGCGCCGTTCGTGGCCATCGCCGTAGAGATAGAAGGCGAGGGCGAGTCCCAGGTGCTGCGCTTTACCACCAACGTCGATGAGTTCGCCGAAGCGGGCGCCGAACACCCGATTCGCGTTGTCACAGACCCCGTCACCCAAGAGCCGGCGCCTTACGTGCACGTGCGCACCAACCTTGAAGCACTCATCCATCGCAATGTGTTTTACCAACTGGTGGAGCTGGCCGTGACCCGCGAAATCGATGGGCAACATTGGTTGGGCGTGTGGAGCGGCGGAGAATTTTTCCCTATCGGTCTCGAACCCTGATCGCTCCTGTAAGGCGCTCTGCGATTTCGAAAAAATCGAATTGACACCCAATCATGTGATGATTAGCGTAGACCTCCTTAGCGAACGGTTCCGGGGTCCCCATGTCCAGCAGCTTTCACGCATCGACGGTCGACTGGCTGGGTAGCTGGATCGCCGCTGGCCAGGTCAAGCCCGGTGAAACCCTCAAGGTAGAAGCCGACCTTGGCGAGCAGCTCGGTGTCAGCCGTACCGTCATCCGCGAGGCCATCAAAACCCTGGTCGCCAAAGGCCTGCTCGAAGTCGGGCCCAAGGTGGGGACGCGGGTTCTGCCAGTGCGGCGCTGGAACCTGTTTGATCCGCAAGTCGTAGGGTGGCTTTCGCGGAACGGGTTACCGGAAAACTTTGTCGACGATCTCCTCGACCTGCGCCGAACCATCGAGCCAATGGCCGTGCGTTGGGCGTGCGAAAGGGCCACGGTCGACCAGGTGCAAGCCATCCTGCAGGCCTACAACGCGCTGGAACGTGCGGTGGAAAGCGGCATCGATTACAACCGCGCAGACCAGTTCTTTCACGAATGCATCCTCGCCGCGAGCCACAACCAGTTCATCGAACAGATGGTCCCCGCGCTCGGCGCATTATTGGCTGTCTCGTTCGAGGTGTCCGCAGCCGACCCCGACGAATTGCGCCGCACCCTGCCGATCCATAAAGACATGGCCGACGCTATCGCCGCGCGGGATGCGGCGCGCGGTGTCTGGGCCTGCATGACCCTCATCGACAATGCCGATCTGGCTATCAAGCGGTTCTACCCACAAGTCATGGCTGACCGAAAAGCCAGCTGAACGTATCGCCTAAAAACATGCATGCAGGAGGTTTCATGACGTGGACCGCAGTGACCGGACACCGCGCGCAGCTCGGCGAAGGCCCATTCTGGGACGTCCCCACCCAAGCGCTTTACTGGGTGGATATTGCTGGCAAGCAAGCGCTGCGGTTGATCGGCGCCAATGTGCAGATCTGGGAGATGCCGGAACACGTATCCGCCTTCATTCCCTGTGAAAGCGGCGATGCGCTGGTGGCATTGAGCAGTGGCGTGTATCGACTGGACCTTGACTCCCCGGGCCTTGAGCCGCGTCTGACCTTGTTCTGTGTCGCTGATCCGCAGCCGGGTAATCGTCCCAACGAAGCGCGTTGCGATGCTCAGGGCAGACTCTGGCTCAGCACGATGCAAAACAACATCGGCGAGCAGGGCGAGGACTTGCCCGTCGTGCGACGTTCCGGTGGCCTGTTTCGTATCGACCGTGATGCGCGGGTCATGCCGTTGCTCCGCGGACTGGGCATTCCCAACACCTTGCTGTGGAGCGATGACGCAACCACCGTGTATTTCGGCGACAGCCTCGACAGCACGCTCTACCGGCATTTCATCCGCACCGATGGCAACCTCGATGCCGCGCAGGTCTGGCTCGGTCCCCATGAGCGCGGCGGCCCTGACGGCTCGGCGATGGATGCCGAGGGATTCATCTGGAACGCCCGATGGGACGGCAGTTGCCTGCTCAGATTGACGCCGGACGGCACAGTCGACCGCGTGATCGAACTGCCAGTCAGCCGCCCGACCAGTTGCGTGTTTGGCGGTGCAGACTTGAAAACCCTCTACATCACCAGCGCAGCCAGCCCGCTAAAGCATCCCCTTGACGGCGCTGTTCTTTCCATTGAGGTCGAAATCCCCGGAAAATCTTGCCAGCGTTTTGTGGGATAGATCCCAAAATATGGGATGTAAAATTATATATTGAGATTGTTGGGTCGTCAGGTTTATAGTCGGCCATCAGTTACACGCACTCACACTTAAAAAAATAAAACAGGTGAAGTGATGCAGCGATTTTCCAGAAAAGCTTTCGGCCGGACATCCACAGATGCCCGGTTTTTGTCGTGCCTGCGAAAAGGAGTCTTGATCCATGGCTGAACCTTTATCCCTGCCGCCAGTTCCCGAGCCGCCAACGGGCGAGCGACTGAAAAACAAGGTCGTGCTGTTGACTGGCGCCGCCCAGGGCATTGGCGAAGCCATTGTCGCGACCTTCGCCTCGCAGCAGGCCAGGCTGGTCATCAGCGACATCCAGGTGGAGAAAGTCGAAAAAGTCGCGGCGCACTGGCGTGAAAAGGGCTTCGATGTCCAGGCCATCAAGGCCGACGTTTCACGCCAGGACGATCTGCACGCCATGGCCAGATTGGCCATCGAGCTGCACGGCCGAATCGACGTGCTGGTCAATTGTGCCGGGGTCAACGTATTCCGCGATCCGCTGGAAATGACCGAAGAGGATTGGCGCCGCTGCTTCGCCATCGATCTGGATGGCGCCTGGTACGGCTGTAAAGCGGTGCTGCCGCAAATGATCGAGCAGGGCATCGGCAGCATCATCAATATTGCCTCGACCCATTCCACCCACATCATCCCGGGCTGCTTCCCGTACCCGGTCGCCAAACATGGCCTGCTCGGCCTGACCCGAGCGCTGGGCATCGAATACGCGCCGAAGGGTATCCGCGTCAACGCGATCGCGCCGGGCTACATCGAAACCCAACTGAATGTCGACTACTGGAACGGTTTCGCCGATCCCCACGCCGAGCGTCAGCGCGCTTTCGATCTGCATCCACCGCGCCGCATCGGGCAGCCGATGGAGGTGGCGATGACGGCTGTTTTCCTGGCCAGCGATGAAGCACCGTTCATCAATGCTTCCTGCATCACCATCGATGGTGGCCGCTCGGTCATGTATCACGACTGAGTAAAACAGGTCTCAGGCGCACGACTTCGCCTGTAATCCAATCATCATACGATATGACTATTTCTCGCTTTATCGAACTCTACAAAAATAACAAGGAGTCAGCTTATGAATCGTCGTCGTGGGATCCGTTCCCTGTGCTGTGCCGCCTTGGCGGTCACTGCATTCAGTCTCGGCAGTACGTTAATGGCGGCCGAGGAAGTGAAGATCGGTTTTCTGGTCAAGCAAGCGGAAGAGCCCTGGTTCCAGACTGAATGGGCGTTCGCCGAGAAGGCGGGTAAAGAAAAAGGTTTCACGGTCATCAAGATCGCCGTGCCCGACGGCGAGAAAACCCTCTCGGCTATCGACAGCCTGGCTGCCAATGGCGCCAAAGGCTTCGTGATTTGCCCGCCAGATGTCTCCCTGGGCCCTGCGATCATGGCCAAGGCCAAACTCAACGGCTTGAAAGTGATCGCCGTCGATGACCGTTTCGTCGATGCCAGTGGCAAGTTCATGGAAGACGTTCCGTACCTGGGCATGGCGGCATTCGAAGTCGGCCAGAAACAGGGTAACGCGATGGCCGCCGAAGCCAAAAAACGCGGCTGGGACTGGAAAGACACCTACGCGGTGATCAACACCTACAACGAACTCGACACCGGCAAGAAACGCACCGATGGCTCAGCCAAAGCCCTGGAAGATGCCGGTCTGCCGAAAGACCACATCCTGTTCTCGGCACTGAAAACCCTCGACGTGCCGGGCAGCATGGACGCCACCAACTCGGCGTTGGTCAAACTGCCAGGCGCAGCAAAAAACCTGATCATCGGCGGCATGAACGACAACACCGTGCTGGGCGGCGTGCGTGCTACCGAAAGCGCCGGGTTTGCAGCGGCCAATGTCATCGGCATTGGCATCAACGGCACCGACGCCATTGGCGAACTGAAGAAAGCCAACAGTGGTTTCTTCGGCTCGATGCTGCCTAGCCCCCACATCGAGGGCTACAACACCGCCAGCATGATGTTCGAGTGGGTCACCACTGGCAAAGAGCCGCCCAAGTACACCGCGATGGACGACGTCACCCTGATCACTCGCGAGAACTTCAAGCAGGAACTGGAAAAGATCGGCCTCTGGAATTGAGGGTTGATTGATTTCGCTGGTGGCCCTGGCGACAGGGCTGCCTGATCTGTGTGATGAGGTGGTTATGCACGCGCAAACACAACTGCAACACAGTGCCGGCGGCAGCTTGCGCTTCAACGGGATCGGCAAGACCTTTCCGGGGGTGAAGGCGCTGGACGGCATCAGCTTCGTCGCCCATCCGGGACAGGTTCACGCCTTGATGGGTGAGAACGGTGCCGGCAAATCCACGCTGTTGAAAATTCTCGGTGGCGCATACACGCCAAGCAGCGGCGACCTGCAAATCGGCGATCAGACGCACGTCTTCAAGTCGACGGCTGACAGCATCGGCAGTGGCGTCGCGGTGATCCATCAGGAGCTGCACCTGGTGCCGGAAATGACAGTCGCGGAAAACCTGTTCCTAGGTCATCTGCCTGCAAGCTTCGGCCTGATCAATCGCTCGGCATTACGGCAACAGGCGCTGGCTTGTCTCAAGGGGCTGGCCGACGAAATCGATCCGCAAGAGAAAGTAGGGCGCCTGTCCCTCGGTCAGCGGCAACTGGTGGAAATCGCCAAGGCGTTGTCACGCGGCGCACATGTGATCGCGTTCGACGAGCCCACCAGCAGCCTGTCGGCACGAGAAATCGATCGCTTGATGGCGATCATCGGCCGCCTGCGGGACGAGGGAAAAGTGGTGCTGTACGTCTCCCATCGCATGGAAGAAGTCTTCCGCATCTGCAATGCCGTCACCGTGTTCAAGGATGGTCGCTACGTGCGCACCTTCGAGGACATGAGCGCGCTCAGCCACGACCAACTGGTGACGTGCATGGTCGGTCGCGATATTCAAGACATCTACGATTACCGCCCTCGGCAGCGCGGCGCCGTGGCGCTCAAAGTGCATGGCTTGCTCGGCCCTGGCTTGCGCGACCCCGTGAGTTTTGACGTGCACAAGGGCGAGATTCTCGGGCTGTTCGGTCTGGTCGGCGCCGGTCGTACGGAGTTGTTGCGCATGCTCAGCGGGCTCGAACGCAACACCGCCGGACGCCTGGAACTTCGCGGCCACGAACTGAACCTGCGCTCGCCCCGGGACGCCATCGCGGCAGGCATTTTGCTCTGCCCCGAAGACCGCAAGAAGGAAGGCATCATGCCGCTGTCCAGCGTCGCCGAGAACATCAATATCAGTGCTCGCGGCGCGCATTCCACGTTCGGTTGCCTGCTGCGAGGGTTGTGGGAAAAGGGCAACGCCGACAAACAGATCAAGGCCCTGAAAGTAAAAACCCCCGATGCGGCGCAGAAGATCATGTACCTGTCCGGAGGCAATCAGCAGAAGGCCATTCTCGGTCGCTGGTTGTCGATGCCGATGAAAGTACTGCTGCTTGACGAGCCCACACGCGGCATCGACATCGGCGCGAAAGCCGAGATCTACCAGATCATCCACAACCTGGCTGCCAGTGGCATCGCAGTGATCGTGGTGTCCAGCGACCTGATGGAAGTGATGGGGATTTCCGACCGCATTCTGGTGCTGTGTGAAGGCGCGATGCGCGGCGAACTCACCCGCGAACAGGCCAATGAATCCAACCTGCTGCAACTGGCTTTGCCACGCCACCGCGCTGACGGCGTGGCGAACTGAGAGGTGACTATGATGACAACCCAAAATAACGCTTTGCCTACCGAGCGCAAGCCTTTGGACCTGCGCCGGTTTCTCGATGACTGGGTCATGTTGCTCGCGGCCGTCGGGATCTTCGTGCTTTGCACACTGTTGATCGACAACTTCCTTTCACCGTTGAACATGCGCGGCCTCGGGCTGGCAATTTCGACGACCGGGATCGCGGCCTGCACCATGTTGTACTGCCTGGCGTCGGGGCATTTTGACTTGTCGGTGGGCTCGGTGATTGCCTGTGCCGGTGTCGTGGCGGCGGTGGTGATGCGCGACACCGACAGTGTATTTCTCGGGGTCAGCGCAGCGCTGCTGATGGGCCTGATAGTCGGGCTGATCAACGGCATCGTCATCGCCAAACTGCGGGTCAATGCGTTGATTACCACGCTGGCGACCATGCAGATTGTTCGCGGCCTGGCCTACATTTTCGCCAACGGCAAAGCGGTCGGCGTCTCCCAGGAGCAGTTCTTCGTGTTCGGCAACGGTCAGTTGTTTGGTGTGCCGGTCCCCATCCTGATCACCATCGTGTGCTTTCTGTTTTTCGGCTGGCTGCTCAACTACACCACCTACGGACGCAACACCATGGCCATCGGCGGTAACCAGGAAGCGGCGCTGCTGGCCGGGGTGAATGTCGATCGCACCAAGATCATCATCTTTGCCGTGCACGGCGTGATCGGTGCGTTGGCCGGGGTGATCCTGGCGTCGCGAATGACCTCCGGGCAACCCATGATCGGCCAGGGTTTCGAGCTGACGGTCATCTCGGCGTGCGTGCTGGGTGGCGTGTCGCTGAGCGGTGGGATTGGCATGATTAGGCATGTGATTGCCGGGGTCTTGATTTTGGCGATCATCGAGAATGCGATGAACCTGAAGAACATCGATACGTTTTATCAGTATGTGATTCGGGGTTCGATTTTGTTGTTGGCCGTTGTGATTGACCGGCTGAAACAACGCTAAAACTGATGTCTGTTTCTTCTTTAATTTCAGTAA
Organism: Pseudomonas sp. MDV22-iso1; assembly: GCF_058145095.1. Classification (NCBI taxonomy): domain Bacteria; kingdom Pseudomonadati; phylum Pseudomonadota; class Gammaproteobacteria; order Pseudomonadales; family Pseudomonadaceae; genus Pseudomonas; species Pseudomonas sp. MDV22-iso1. Next base: position 176,497 of record NZ_JBYVMF010000005.1, on the reverse strand, counting down.
AAAAGGAAGCGTCCTACATACAAACTATTTCATACGCGCCTTAATTCGCCGTGTTTGGATTCCGCCCAGAGCAGAAGCTCTCGGTGGAATCCCGGTCGTTTATGCCGTAGGAAATCTGTTAATGGAACTAACAAAAATATTTTCGCCACAGAACCGGCGTCTGATCAGGTTCACGTCGGCAAATAAGGGGGCGCAGGAACTGCTCCTTGAACAACTCTCCGGCACTGAAGGGTTGTCGACATTATTCAGTTTCGAGTTATCGCTGATCAGCCAGGATGCGCGACTGGAACTCAAATCGTTAATAGGGCAACCCGCGCTACTCGACGTCGAACTGGCCACCGGAGACGCCCGATACATTCATGGCTATATCAGTCGTTTCAGCCTGACGAACAGTGACGGGGGGCTTGCACACTATTCGGCCACATTGAGTCCCTGGTTGTGGATGCTGTCGCGCCGTTTCGACTCACGGATCTTTCAAGAACAAACGATTGAGGACGTCATTCGTACTGTGTTTGCACACTACGGTGCGTTGCCCTGTTTCGAGTTCCGTCTGGGTCAGCCGCTTAAATCCCGTAGTTACATCACGCAGTACCGCGAGAGCGATCTGGATTTCGTTTTGCGCCTGCTGGAGTGTGAAGGGTTGTTCTTTTACTTCGATCATACGAAGCAAGGGCATCAGCTGATCATCACCGATCACTCTCGTCATCTGGAACCGCTGGCGCAGCAACCGCAGATCCGCTATCACAGCGCCTCGGTCACGGAGACGGCCGACTCGATCACGCACTGGAGCAGCTACCGTTCTTTGCAGTCCGGCAGCATGGCGATCCAGACATTCGACTACCGGCAACCGCGCAATCCGCTGCCGGTCAGCATGCCCAGCCTCAATGATCAGGGTGAGGTCTCGCGTTACGAAATCTACGACGTTGCCGGTCATTACAGCCACGGTCTGCCCGAGGGCGGCGAGACGCTGGTTCGTCATCGGCTCGAAGCACTGGAAGTGCAGGGCAAGACGTTTCACGGCGCCAGCAACTGTCGCGCGATGTTGCCCGGCTACACCTTCGAATTGACCCAGCATTTCGATCACGACCGCGACCTGATCGACGATCGCCGTTTCCTGCTGATGAGGGTCGAGCACCACGCGCGTAACAACTACCTGTCGGATCAACCGGCAGGTTATCGAAACAGTTTTGTCTGCATCCGCCAAAAGATTCCCTATCGCCCCCCGATCACTACACCGCGCCCGTCGCTGGCGGGTTCGCTCACTGCCATTGTGGTGGGTCCCGAAGGCGAAGAGGTGTTTACGGATGCGCTGGCGCGGGTGCAAGTACGCTTCCACTGGCAGCGCGAGCAAGATCCCGCGGGCGCAACCACGTGGCTGAGGGTGGCCATGCCCAGTGCGGGGGCCGGTTTTGGTCATCAGTTTTTGCCGCGGGTGGGGCAGGAAGTGCTGGTGACTTTTCTGGGCGGTGACATCGACCGACCGCTTGTGACCTCGGTGCTCTACAACGCCGACCATTTGCCTCCGCGCTTCAGCAATGCCACGGGTTTGCCGGGTAACCGGGCGCTATCGGGCATCCAGACCCAGGAGCACAAAGGCAACGGCTTCAACGAACTGCTGTTCGACGACACGCCCGGTGCGCTGCGCGCCCGAATGGCCACGACCCATCACGCCACGGCGCTGAACCTTGGCAAACTCACCACGCCCCGAACCGATGGGCAAGCCCAGCCGAGAGGCAACGGTGCCGAACTGCGTACCGACGCTGCGATTGCCCTTCGAGCGGCCCAGGGCATGTTGTTGACCACCTATGCCCGTCACGGTGCGCAGGGTTCGCAGCTGGACCGCGATGAACTGCTCAAGCTGCTGGGCGAGTGCGGTGAACTGTTCCAGTCCCTCGGCCAGACCGCCGCGGCCCGAGGCAGTCAGCAGGTCGACACCCAAGGCATTGAAGCGCTGCGCCAGTCCCTGAATGAATGGCCTGATCCTGGCAGCAACAGTTCAGGAGCGCCGGTTGTCGCAGTGGCCGCCGAGGCGGGCATCGCCAGCGCGACACCGCGTTCACAAGTGCACTACGCCGGCGAAAACCACGACACCACGGCTCAGGACCACCTGCAATTAACCAGCGGAGCGGCGATGCGCTTGAACGCTGGCCAAGGGATTTGCGCTTTTGCGCAAGATCAAGGCATCAGCGCCATCGCCAATCGCGGCAAGGTGCTCGTGCAGGCCCAGGAGGATGACATCGCGCTCAACGCGCAAAAGTACCTGCATTTGTCAGCCGCTGAAGGTGAGGTGGTCATCACCGCGCCGACTATCCGCCTGGTGGCCGATGACGGCAGCTTCATCAAGATCGGTGGCGGCGTCGAGATCGGCACCCAGGACAAAGTCAGGGTGCATGCCAGCGACCACGACTGGGTGGGACCGAAAACCGACAGCGTTGCCATCCCGACCTTCAGCCGTGATCCATCGGCAAAACGCCTGGCTTTTCACTACCCCGGACACGTCAGCGACAGCCCTCGGATGGCGGCTGACCAGGCGTATCAGATTGAACTGGGGGATGGCAGCGTGGTGCAAGGTCTGACAAGCGCGACGGGACTGACGGAGCAAGTAACGCGAGAGGCGATGCATCGTGCGCTGGTAACGGCGACCCGTAAACCGGACCCGGCAGGAGGGGAACAATGACGGACTCAAGCGTGTACACGGTGGCACAGACGACCACACGATTAATTCCCAACTGCTCCGCTGACCACCTGTTGGAAGTACCTGGGGATCTGCCCGGCGTGGTGATTTTCTTGCATGGGGTCAATGATCCGGGGGCGTCGTATGAGTCGGTAGAGACGGGGCTGTGCCAAGGGGTGAATGAACGGCTGGATCGGCCTGATCTGAAGGCGGGGCGGTATGGGGCTGAATTCAGTGCGGCCAAAAACGCATCGCCTGAAAGTTGGCTTGGAACCGAAAAGGAGATACTCGATGACCCAGATACATACCTTTATCGCCGTGATGATGATGACCCCAAGATCCGCAGTCTGTTTATCCCATTTTATTGGGGCTACAGAGCCGAGCCCGGTGAAATCAAGCGCGACGTAAATGGTGATCCAGCAAGACTGCGGGATCAGTTCCAGGACATATTCAACAACCGGCTGGACCGTCACTTCGCAAAGGGCGGTGGGTTCTTTGCAAATGCCACGAACAATTTGCTGGATATGTATGAGGCGGGGTTCGCAGATAAGGTGCGCCATGTGGCTCAAGTGGCATTACCCAACTCCCTGTACATGGGTAAAAGTCCCCATCGACGTTATTTCGTCTTGGCCGCGACCCGGTTAGCAATGTTGGTTAGCGAAATTCGCCGCGTCTCACCGGATGAAACCATCACCATCATGGGCCACAGCCAGGGCACGCTGATCACCTTGCTCGCTCAAGCCATGCTGGTGGATCGGGGCGAACGCTGTGCGGACTGCGCAATTATGGTCGCCTCGCCCTATTCAGTAATGCCCGGGAAAACACCGAAAGATTCCAACACCCTTAAAGTGCTGATCGACCTCGTGCAACAAATCACCCAATCGCCCCATACGCAGCCGCCCCTGAGCGACGTAAGTTGTGGCGTGCCGGGCTATGGCGGACGCACCGGGCCAAGCTGGTCACCTGAACAGGGGCATCGTTTGGGGGCTGACGGCCAAACCGTGGTTTTCCCCGAGCGCGACAATCGCGGCAAGGTTTATCTGTACTTCTGCCCGGACGACACCACGGTGGCGCTGAGGGATGTGCACGGTATCGGTACTTACGGCGTACCGGACATGCTCCCTGATGGCCGGCCAGCCATGAACGCTTTGCAATCCTTGCGCTTCTATCAGCGTTTATGGACCAAGCGTGTGCGCGAAGGTGAACCCGTGCTGGTCGGCAAGGCTCCGCAACAGGATTTTATTAGAGCAAAAGGCGAAGCGCGTTATCCCGGTGGTTGGTCTGCCGCAGCAGTTGCCTCGCGAGCACCGATTCAGGACGGCCAGGAGCGCAACATCAACGCAGAGCAACTGCACCCGCCTCATGAGCCGCAGATGTTCGGTGGCGAAGCACTGACAGGCCCGACTCACAAGGCGGGCATGGATCGCCCTGATGCTGTGTCGCAAAACGCTGCACTGGGCAACCCAAGCGCAACCTTCAAATGGATATTCGTCCAAAACCTCTCCGATCGAATCGACGTGGAAGGCGTGCGCGACCGCTGGAACCATGGCAAAGAGCCGGACGATCAGACCCACGCCTTCCGCCGCACTGCTGTGTCCGGTATTGCATTGCTCGACACCAAGGACCACTACCGCTACGAACGTGAGGAAACGCCAAACGAAATTCGTGCGCGCATGGAAGTCGACCCTAAGGAGTGGAGTGACAACAGCTATCACTCGGCGGTGTTACGCAGCCCGGAAAACCATCGCTGGGTAACAGCGATGGATATCGCGATTGGGCAGGCGAAGTGTCTGGATGATCCGGTGATGCGCGAGGTGTTGGTGGCGATTGCGGATTGGAAGATGGATAAAAAAATATATTTCGAAGAAGTCGAAAAAATGAAGGGATGGTCGCGACTGACCGAGCAATCGCGGACCTTGGTGAAGGCCGGCTATCTGTATTATCAAGAGGGCCGGTTCCCTTCAAGCGATCTAGTCTCGTTAACCCCGCCAAATCTTATTTCACCCTTATCTAAAAAAGGAGCGGGTCAATGAGGGAGTGTGAACAAAGCAAATCACAGCGACCAAACCTCAAGGGCTATCTCTGGGGAGCAATGATACTCATAGCAATATGTATGTTCTTTTTATTGATCTTCATTTACTTGACACCAGCTGAAGATTTGAAGCCAAAGGAAATGGGTGCTTTTATGCGCTGGGGAATCGTGAGTGTTTTGATTGGCTTTGTGCTGGCCTACGGAGGGCATTGGTTTACCAAGCAAGTAGTGTATGAAAAGGAAAAACTTTCAGCCTACAGAATTAAAGTCTTCGCAGACTCAGCCGAGAAAAATGCGACGATTGAGCGCACTTATTCTCTGGAGATAAGGGGAGTGGGACTGGCTGTAGGTGGAGGCCACCAATCACTAATTTGGGAGCAAATCCAAAAAATAAAAAGTAATTTTACCTCCGTGTATTCGCGAAATTTTGAAGACTACAAACCCTCTGTTTCGTATCGCAGGATAGTAAGAGACATTAATACGAGGGTGGCATTCAGGCATTCAGCAAGTGACTCGGTAGCTTATTGGCCAATACCCGTTTTTGCTATCGCACCGCCCAAGCAACCTGAAGACACAGGTGCAGCGGCCAATATACTAAGCGGACGCAATGCCGCCACCTTGGGCGTGACGTTGTTTTTATGGCAGGACGCGGATAACACCACTCACGCCCAAAGAATGATTGAGCGCTTATTTATATTCTTCGACGACAATCCCATGGTGCCGCAAGCATTGATCGCGAGTGAGGATGGCGATGTCACACTAAGCGGTTATCGCGTTGCAGGTACACTAGGTTTGCAAAACATACAGGTTGTTCCAACGGTATTCGAGAGCATGACCGGCCTGCTGGTTACCCGTTCAGATCGCATAGACCGCTTTATACGTCCGTTTGCCACCAACGAATCCGAGGACAACCAAAACAAGAACTCCGACATGGGTAAGTTGTGGGCATTTTATTGGAAGCAGTCACCGTTGTTTGGAGATGTGTATGAAAATGCCAAACGCGCGGAGGGAATCAAGCACCCGAATGGCCCCGGCACCATGTCTTCCACTTACTGGCAATCGCAACTCCCCACCCTCTGGAAAACGCTGAGCAACCGAGGCCCCGGCCACTTCGAACCCTCTCCATGGCTCCCTGTACGCTGGGCCAACCATCAAGTCAAAGAGTTCGACAAAGCCCCTATCCTGGGCTATCTGCACCGCCCAATCAAAGTCCCAATGCAGGACGAAAACGGCAAACTGCTCAAGCCGGCACTTCAGGCAAAAGCCCTTCAAACCGGCTGGCAACTGGCGCTGGAAACCTTACCTGAGGGTGAAAAGCCGGTCCGCGTTTTTTACGACAGCACCGACAACACCCACGGCGAAATCGCCCTGACCCTCGCGCTGCACAGTCTCAACAACGACGGAACGGGGCTCGAAATCGGCAACGTCGAAGAGGGGTACGACATCGGCCGTCGCCTGGGTAACACCGGCGTCAGTAGCGCCCTGGTCGAGATCAACCTGGCTACCATTGCCAGTTACAAGGACGGCGGCGTCAGCGCGGTGGTCTATACGGGAGATGACGGCAGCGTCACGATACAAATGGTCCGCCCGCCGGACGAAGCGCGCAAACTAAAAAACCAGCAAACCCACGGCGTCGACCCCTTCACATTTCGCATGCCGGGGCGAACGCCATGACTCATCCCATCTGTCTAGGCGATTCCACCAGCAGCGGCGGCACGGTCGTGTTCTGCCAGTTTGAAAGTACTCATTGCATTAACGGCAAAACACCGGCGGTGGTGGGGGACAAGGCTACATGCCCACTGCATAAGGGCGAATTCGCTTTCATCGAAGGGCATTCGCACCGGCGTATGAAGGGCATACCTGTCGTATTGCAGGGGCATCTCCTGGCTTGTGGCTGTCATGGCGTGGCGAGTAATGCGCTGAACGTGAGAGTGACTTGAGCGGTAATCACGGCGTTTCGGCCCAACAAAATAAACGCGAATAATTTTGTTGTTTAGGCTGGCGTCATCGCGGGCAAGCCTTGCTCCCACAGGTTTCATGTCGGCCGCATAAATTGGCGTTCGACGCATGACCTGTGGGAGCAAGGCTTGCCCGCGATGGCGGCTGATCTGACCCATCCCGCCATCATGAAAAACTCCAACCTCCCGTCACCTCCCTGAAATACTCCTTGCTGATCCCGACCCGTTTCGGTTATCACTTTGTACATGATTAGACAGGTACGATTTGACAAGAAACAACGGGTGGTCGACGAACTCATTCGGCGGATCGAAAGTGGCCTCATGGAGGACGGCTTTCTGTTGCCGGGCGAGCATCAGTTGGCTCAGGAATTCAAGGTCAGCCGAGGGACGCTGCGCGAAGCCCTGGCCGAGCTGAAACGGCGCAACTACATCGCGACCCAAAGCGGTGTCGGCTCCATCGTCACATTCGACGGTGTAGTGCTCGATCAGCAGAGTGGCTGGGCGCAGGCATTGGCCGACAGCGGGGCGCTGGTCAATACCGAAGTGCTGCGGCTGGAGGCGGTGGACCGGCCTGATTTGTTGTCGCGTTTCGGCACTGAGAAGTTCATCACGCTTGACCGTCGCCGTCGCACCAACGATGGCACAGTGGTTTCTCTCGAACGCTCGTTGATGCCCGCCACCGGAGGCCTGGAAAGCCTGCCGCGGGTCGGCCTGATCGACAATTCCCTGACCATTACCCTGGCCGCCTATGGCTACATCGGTGACCGCGGTGATCAATGGATCGGCGCCGAACCCTTGAACGTCGAGGACGCCGAGTTGTTGGGTCGTCCGGTTGGCACCGTCTTTCTCAAGGCGCTACGCACCACGTACGACCGGCAAAATCGCTTGATGGAACAGGTCGAAAGCCTGCTCGATCCCGTGCACTTTCGCCTGCACCTGCAATTTGGAACTTCAAAATGACCACGCTCAATCGTGCCCTCGGCGCGTTTTATGGACTGGCCTTGGGCGATGCACTGGGCATGCCCACGCAATCCTTGAGCCGGTCTGAGATCAAGGCACGCTTCGGCCAGATCTCCGACCTGCAAGACGCTGGTCCGGATCAACCGATTGCGGCCAACATGCCTAAAGGGTCGATCACCGACGATACCGAGCAAGCGATCCTGGTCGGCCAGTTGATGATCGAGGGGCGGGGCACTATCGAGCCGTCGATGCTCGCTCAGCGGCTGATCGAGTGGGAAGCCGAGATGCAGGCCAAGGGCTCCCAGGATTTGCTCGGCCCTTCGACCAAGCGTGCCATCGAGATGATTCTTGCCGGCCATTCGCCGGAAGAGGCGGGGCGCTATGGCACCACAAACGGTGCGGCGATGCGCATTACCCCTGTCGGGATCGCGGCAAACGTTGCTGATCCTGAACGCTTCATCAACGCAGTGGTGCAGGCCTGTCAGGTCACCCACAACACCACACTGGGCATCTCCAGCGCGGCGGCAGTGGCGGCGGTGGTTTCCGCCGGGATCAACGGCATGGACCTGGGCGAAGCCTTGAACCTCGGCCAGCAGATGGCTCAGCAATCCGAAGGTCGTGGCCACTGGGTGGCGGGTGGGCGTATTGCTTCGCGTATCAGTTGGGCGCGGAGCATCAGCGTCGACAGCGACAAGGCCCTGCTGGCTGACCTGCTGTACGACGTCATCGGCACCTCCGTGGCTTCGCAGGAGTCGGTGGTCGTGTCGTTTGCCCTGGCCCAACAGGTGGCGATCGGCGAAATGAGCGCCTTTGAGTCGCTGTGCATGGCGGCCAGTCTGGGGGGCGACACCGACACCATCGCGGCTATCCTCGGCGCGATGCTGGGGGCCTGCCTGGGCCTTGAGAGCTGGCCGGTGGCGATGATCGATCAGGTCAAAGCCGTCAACGGGCTGGAGCTTGAGCCGTTGGTGCAGGGTCTGTTGGCTCTGCGAAGACAGGACTGACGCCATCGTCGGAGTGTCGCCCAGACCAAGCCCGCTCCCACAAGTACAGCGTGGAACCTAAGGTTTGCATCGTTCCTGTGGGAGCGGGCTTGGTCTGGGCGGCACTCCGAAGATAGGCGCGCCGTCTATTCGAATCATTCACCCGCAATGGATCGCGCAAACACGGCCCGGATGGCTGGATGTTATGTCGACTTCCGTCATTGCCGACAACCACAAAAATGGCAACAGGAGTATTTCACATGAGTTCATCAACCGCCGGGCAAAGCGCCGGCCAGCTGGAAACCCGGGGCATCGAACCGGTGCCGGAAGCGGAATGTAACGGTCATCCGCTGCAACTGTTCTGGGTCTGGTTCGCGGCCAACATTTCCATTCTCGGCCTGCCGCTGGGCGCCACGCTGGTGGCGTTTCGCGGCCTGGCGATCTGGCAGGCAATCATCGTCGCCATCCTCGGCGCTGCCGGCTCCTTTGCGGTGGTTGGCATCATTTCCATCGCCGGTCGGCGTGGCCGCGCACCGAGCCTGACACTGTCGAGGGCAATCTTCGGCGTGCGCGGCAACATCGGCCCGACGCTGGTCTCGCTGATGTCGCGCCTGGGATGGGAAACCGTCAACACCACCACCGCAGCGTTCGTCTTGCTGTCGCTGTGCTCGATCCTCTTCGGCTCGCCGGTGGAAGCCAAAAGCGCCCCCGTGCTGACCCTGATCTTCATTGCGATTTTCGTGCTGCTGACCTTGTCGGTCTCCGGCCTCGGTCACGCCACGCTGCTGGTGATCCAAAAGTGGGCCACCTACGTGTTCGGCGCGTTGAACATTGTGGTGGGCGGTTTTCTCTGCGCCACCATCGACTGGAGCGCAGTGTTCAACGCCACGCCGGCCCCGCTGAGCGCAATGATCATCGGCGTCGGCACCATGGCCGCCGGTACCGGGATCGGCTGGGCGAACGCGGGTGCGGACATGTCGCGCTATCAGCATCGCAGTGTCAAAGCCGTACGGCTGGTGGCTTCGGCCGCCTTCGGTGCGGGGATTCCGTTGGTGTTGCTGATCACCCTCGGCGGACTGCTGTCGGTGGGCAACAACGACCTGGCCTCGGCCACTGACCCGATCGTTGCGATCCGCGACATGTTGCCGACCTGGATGGCCGTGCCCTACCTGATCACTGCGTTCGGCGGTCTGCTGCTGTCGAACAACCTGTCGGTCTACTCTGCTGGCTTGACGACCCTGACCCTTGGCCTGAAGGTCAAACGGGTCTACGCCGTGGTCGTCGATATCGTCGCGATCTTCGCGGGTTCGATCTATTTCATGCTGATTGCCGACAGTTTCTACGGCCCGTTCATTACCTTCATTTCGCTGTTGGCGGTGCCGATCACTGCGTGGGTCGGGATCTTCGTAGTCGATCTGATTCACCGTCATTACTACAGCCCCAAGGACTTGCTGGACGTCAGCCCGAGCAGCGCCTATTGGTATGCCGGCGGCGTAGAGTGGCGCGCATTCGGCGCCTGGGCGCTGGCGATCGTGTTGGGCTTCAGCTTCACCACCATCGGCACCACCGAGCAAACGCTCTGGTTTCGCGGGTTCCTTTCCGACTCCTGGCTGGGACATAACGGTCTCGGCTGGATCGTGACGTTCCTGGTGGCGGGCGGAATCTACTGTGTATTGGGCGGTGCGAAAGATCGTCGCCCTGGTTTGGTCGAGAACGCTCATGCCTAGATTGCTGCATACCGGCCAGGTCATGATCGACCTGGTCATGTCCGTCGACGCGTTGCCTCTATCGGGTGGTGATGTACTGGCGCAGTCCGCCAGTTTCGAAGCAGGCGGTGGCTTCAACGTCATGGCGGCGGCCCAGCGCAATGGTTTGCCGGTGGTGTACCTCGGTCGTCATGGCATCGGTCGATTCGGCGATCTGGCGCGGGAGGCCATGAACGCCGAAGGCATTCGCATCGGCATTGCACACCCTGCCGAGCGCGACACCGGCCTGTGCGTCGCAGTGACCGAAGCGTCCGCCGAACGCAGTTTCATCTCTTATATCGGTGCCGAGGGCGAACTGACGGCCGAAGACCTGGCCAGTGTGCCGGCCGAGGCGGGGGACTATGTCTACGTCAGCGGCTACAGCCTGCTGCATGGCGGCAAGGCACAGGCGCTGGTGGATTGGGTGCTGGCGTTACCGAAAGGCATCAATGTGGTCTTCGATCCAGGGCCGCTGGTGGATTCGCCGGAGGCTCCGTTGATGCAGTCGTTGTTGCCGCGCATTGATCTATGGACCAGTAACAGCGTCGAAGCGCTGCGGTTCGCCGGAGTGTCGGAGATTGGCGAGGCGCTGACTTCGCTGGCCGACCATCTGCCACCCGATGTGCTGATGGTGGTGCGCGATGGTCCGCAAGGGTGCTGGGTCGAACAGCGTGGCGAGCGTCGGCATGTCCCGGGCTTCAAGGTCGAGGCGGTGGACAGTAACGGTGCTGGCGATGCCCATGCCGGGGTGTTTGTGGCGGGGTTGGCACAGGGATTGTCAGTGGATGACGCGGCGCGGCGCGCCAATGCTGCAGCCGCACTCGCAGTGACTCGATGGGGGCCGGCGACTTCACCTGGTGCCACTGAAGTGGATGCGTTAATCCGAGAGACTTTCGGCTGTTGATCTGGCCCTTCGCGGGCAAGTCGCTCCCACAGTGATTTGTGTTGAAAAGATCGCAGTGGCGGCAAACCCTGAATCAGCTGTAACCCGCTGCGGGCACCGACCCAGCCTGCGATCTTTTGATTTTCAGCGAATTAAACGTCCAGCTTTCGCGCCTCTTCCACGCCCGCAGCGCTGAGTTTGATCGGCAGGTGCAAAGAGTGTTCGCCGGCCTCGTTACAGGTCACATGCCCGTGGTGAATCAGGCCACGTTCCTGCAAGGCGGCGAGGGTACTGGCCACGACTTTTTCCCCTCGGTAATTGTCCAGGACCTCTTTGCCCAGCCCACTCGGGTGGGCGTGCAGCAGGCGGGTCAAGACTTCTTTTTCAAGGTTTTTATCGACGTTCATGCTTACCTCTTCATGGATGTGGATAGGTCGCTCGCGTCGGCGAACTATTGGCTGGCGCCCCCTTCGGAACCTGAACCTCCTGTGGTGGTTTTCGAACCGGTGCCAGTGTCTGCGTTGTCAGGTGTTTGAGTGTCCGGCATGTTCATTCCCCCTTGACGGCCCGCGTCGCTGCCCTGAGTCCGAGGGTCGGTGCCCGTGGAAGGCGGCAGACTGCTGTCCACGCCCGTGCCGTTGGTATTGATACCTGGGGCGCTTTGGATGGCGGGGGATTTTGGGCTTTCAACCGGGTTGGTCGGCCCCGTGCCGGTGGCGACGGTGGCGGCAAAAGCAGTAGAAGACAGCAGCGTAGCGAGTGTGAGGGCGGTCAATTTGGACATGATCATGGTGTCGTCTCCATTTGTTTAGAGTCCTTACCTGATATTGGTCCGCCCTCGATTTGGATTGGTGCCTGATGAACGACGAACGGTCTACGCGCGCTCCAGGGCTTGTGCGCTGACGAACCGGCGCCAGAGCAGGCGTCCCGCGGTGATCAGCCAGTTCAGCAAGGCCACACCCAGAACTGTGTATAAAAGTGTCGTCATCCCGTGTTCGACGATGATCTTCCCGGCGAGCAGGGGAAAACCAAACACGCCGATGAAGTACGACAGGCTGAACAGCAACAAAGCCTGCGAAGTGGTGCCGGCCGGTGCTTCGTTCGCTGCCAGACCGTTGATCACTGAATACGTCAGCCCATAGCCGATGCCGAGTATCGCCGCTGCCAGGAGGTAGCTGAAGGCGTCGTCGACGACAAAGCTGAACAGTCCGATCGAAATCAACGTCAGCGCTGATAACAGGCAGGACGCGATCAGCGGGTCGCGCTTGACCACGAAACCGGCGATCAACATTCGGCCGCTGATCGCCGCGCTCATGAACCCGAGGAAAAACAGCGAATAGTCCAGTGACCGCGCGGCTGCGTAGCTGGTTTGAAAGCTCGAAAGACCGCCGAAGATGCAACCGCCCAACCCGACCATGATGATCGGCAACACCGCGCTGGACGACAGCACTCGAGAAGTGGTGCGCCACGAGATACGCGCGGCGGGCGCTGAGGTAGCGTGAGCATTTTCGAGCTGTGCGCTCAGTCGCCAAAACATCAAGACCCCAATCAGACTCGCCAGCGCCGCGAGGTAAAAAGCAGTGGTCACGGGGTAACCCAGGGCACTGGCGGCACGACCCAACAACGGACCGCTGCCGATGCCGCTCAGCATGCTCCCCGACAACAGCGCAAAGTATTTGGCCCGTTGGGACGGTGTGACCAGGCTCGCCACGATGATCGGTCCCAGGGTGTAAAACACACCCCAGCCCAACCCCAGCAACAACCCGAAAAACAGCAACAGATTGCCAAACCCCGGCGTCAGCGCAAAGCCCAGGCTCGCAGCGACCAGCAGTACGCCGAACAGCGCAATCGAGCGGGCCGCGCCGAGCAGATCGGACAGGTGCCCGGAAACAATCACCGCCGCAAAGGTACTGAGCATTGCCGCCGAAATCACACTGCCGGCGTCATGCTCATTGCCACCGCGGGCACTGATCAGCAGCGACAGTAAAAAGGTCGAGCCGTAGGAGAGCGACAGCAGGTAACTGGCGACGCAGAACAGGCCGAATGACTTGCTGGAGACCGATGGTGTTGCCGTAGACATGTGGCTGTTCCTTGTACTTATAAACGCACTGCTCGACGTTCTACCACGCAAGGGGTTTGCGTTAGGTCCGAGGTTCACGATTTCAGCGTTAGTGCTGGCCGGAGTAACGCGATTCCCATGTGACGCGCGCGTCGAGCCGACTTAGTATGGCGTTTTCAACTTTTGACAAGGCACGTCCATGACGATCGAAATCCGCCCGGCGACCCCCAGCGATGCTCCGCAAATCCTCGCGTTCATCACTGAGCTGGCCGACTACGAACGTGCCCGGCACGAAGTCATTGCCAGCGTCGCCGACATCGAACGCAGCCTGTTCAGCGAAGGCGCCACCGCCCATGGCCTGATCTGTTTGCGTGAAGGTTCGCCGATCGGTTTCGCGGTGTTCTTCTTCAGCTATTCCACGTGGCTCGGCAGCAACTGCCTGTACCTCGAAGACCTCTACATCACCCCCGAACAGCGCGGTGGCGGGGCAGGCAAGACGTTGTTGCGCCACCTGGCAAAAATCGCCTGCGCCAATGACTGCGGACGTTTTGAGTGGAGTGTCCTGGACTGGAACAAACAGGCCATCGAGTTCTACAAATCCTTGGGCGCACAGCCACAGGAAGAGTGGGTCCGGTATCGGATGGACGGGGCGGTGTTGCGGGAGTTTGCTGGCGGTAATTAACACCGTCTAAATGATCGCACCGTTCGGCAGCACCTGCACCCCATGTAGGAGCTGACGAAGGCTGCGATCTTTTTTTACATCAATCCCTATATATGGGAGTGATATTTATATATTGAGATTTGTGCCCATCCAGGTTTATAGTCACCGCACTCACTGCCAATAAACAAAACAGGTGAAGCGATGCTGGCGCAATTGATCGCGCTCGATTGGGGGACGACCTCATTACGTGCTTACAAACTTGCCGAAGGTGGCGTGGTGCTCGAACAGCGTTCGCTGTCATCGGGGATCATGCAGTTGCCCAAAACCCCTCGAGTCATTGCCGGTCAGACATGCAACGACGGTTTTGAACTGGCGTTCGATGAGGCCTGCGGCGACTGGCTCGACGCGCAACCAGGGTTACCGGTGATTGCCTGTGGCATGGTCGGCAGCGCCCAGGGCTGGCGCGAAGCAGCCTACCGCGATACGCCGGCAAACGTCGCCACGCTCGGCACTTCCCTGCAAGTGATTCGCAGTCTTCGCGGCGTTGATGTGCACATCGTTCCGGGGGTGATTCAGCGTTCTCGTTTACCGAATGTGATGCGCGGCGAAGAAACCCAGGTCCTCGGTGTCCTGCAAAACCTGGTGGAAGGGACGAGCGGCGATCTGCTGATCGGCCTGCCTGGCAGTCATTCGAAATGGGTTGAAGTCACCGACGGCTGCATTGTGCATTTCGATACGTTCATGACTGGCGAAGTCTTCGCAGTACTCAGTGAACACAGCATTCTGGGGCGCACCCAGCAACGTGGTGCGTCTTTTGATGGCGAGGCGTTTGACCGTGGCGTGCAAGTGGCCCTGTCGACTGACGGCGAAATCGGGCCTTTGTCGACACTGTTCAGTGCCCGCAGCCTGGGCCTGACCGGTGAACTCAGCGCCACCGCACAACCGGATTACCTGTCCGGCCTGCTGATCGGCCATGAGTTGTCGGCGCTGGCAACCGTTCAGCGCCGCCGGCGTAACAGCGTTCACCTGCCGTCCATCATCCTCATCGGCAATTCCCAACTGTGTGCCCGCTACAGCCGGGCCCTCGATGCCTGCGGTTTCGCTCGCGTGACGCAGGCGGAGCAAGCCACCGAACGCGGTTTGTGGCAGCTGGCGCTGGCCGCCGGACTCGTGACGCAAAACCCATCCCGTTAAACCTGACTGGAGGTCTGACATGCTCAAGCAAGCACTGGCGCAAAACGGTCTGATCGCAATCCTGCGTGGCCTGCGCCCACAGGAAGCGGCCGCTATCGGCGAGGTCCTGTATGCCGCCGGATTTCGTGTCATTGAAGTGCCGCTCAATTCCCCCGAGCCGTACGAAAGTATCCGCATCCTTCGCAGTACCTTGCCCGCCGATTGCCTGATCGGTGCGGGCACGGTGCTGACGCCGGAACAGGTCGAACAGGTAAAAGCCGCGGGCGGCCAGGTGATCGTCATGCCTCACAGCGATGCCAAGGTCTTGCGTGCGGCCAAAGCGGCAGGGTTGTTCCTGTCGCCGGGTGTGGCGACGCCGACCGAGGCGTTCGCTGCGCTCGCCGAAGGTGCTGACGTATTGAAGATGTTCCCCGCCGAGCAAATGGGCCCGGCCGTGGTGAAAGCCTGGCTCGCCGTGCTGCCGGTTGGAACGATCCTGGCACCGGTCGGCGGCATCACGCCGGACAACATGCAGGTGTTCATCGACGCCGGCGTCAAAGGATTCGGCCTCGGTTCGGGGCTGTTCAAGCCGGGCATGACGCCCGAGGACGTGGCGCTGAACGCCAAGGCCTACGTGGCTGCCTGGAAAGCCCTTCGCTAAGACGGCATGGCGCTGCGAGCGCTGCATCTATAAGAGCTGCATCTACAAAAAGAGAGCACAGATGAAAATCACCAAACTCACCACCTTCATCGTTCCGCCGCGCTGGTGCTTCCTCAAGATCGAAACCGACGAGGGCGTGACCGGTTGGGGCGAGCCCGTGGTTGAAGGCCGCGCCCATACGGTTGCCGCAGCGGTTGAGGAATTGTCCGACTACCTGATCGGCAAAGACCCACGCAATATCGAAGATATCTGGACGGTGCTCTACCGTGGCGGTTTCTACCGGGGTGGTGCGATCCACATGAGCGCGCTGGCCGGTATTGATCAGGCGCTGTGGGACATCAAGGGCAAGGCGCTGGGTGTGTCTGTCAGCGATCTGCTCGGTGGCCAGGTGCGGGACAAGATTCGTGTTTACTCATGGATTGGCGGCGACCGTCCAGCGGACACCGCGCGCGCTGCGAAAGAAGCGGTCGAGCGTGGTTTCACCGCCGTGAAAATGAACGGCACTGAAGAACTGCAATTCCTCGATTCCTTCGAGAAAGTCGACCTGGCCTTGGCCAACGTCGCTGCCGTACGCGATGCGGTGGGGCCGAACGTCGGTATCGGCGTGGACTTCCATGGCCGGGTGCACAAACCCATGGCCAAGGTCCTGATGAAGGAACTCGACCCCTACAAACTGATGTTCATCGAAGAGCCGGTGCTCAGCGAAAACTACGAAGCGCTGAAGGAACTGGCACCGCTGACCAGCACGCCGATTGCCCTGGGTGAGCGGTTGTTCTCCCGTTGGGATTTCAAGCGTGTACTCAGCGAGGGCTATGTCGACATCATCCAGCCCGACGCCTCCCACGCCGGCGGCATCACCGAAACCCGCAAGATCGCCAACATGGCCGAAGCCTACGACGTAGCGCTGGCGTTGCATTGCCCGCTGGGCCCGATTGCGCTGGCCGCCTGCCTGCAACTGGATGCGGTTTGCTACAACGCGTTCATCCAGGAACAGAGCCTGGGCATCCACTACAACGAAAGCAACGACCTGCTGGACTACGTCAAGGACCCTCGGGTGTTCGACTACGACAAAGGCTTCGTGAAAATCCCGAACGGCCCGGGCCTGGGCATCGAGATCAACGAGGAATACGTGATCGAACGCGCGGCCGTCGGCCACCGCTGGCGCAACCCGATCTGGCGCCATGCCGATGGCAGTTTTGCCGAGTGGTGATCGTCCTCTGACCCACCGCAAATCCCCTGTAGGAGCCAGCCTGCTGGCGATATGGTCAGCACAGCCAGCATTTATGGCGACTGACACGCCGCTATCGCCAGCAGGCTGGCTCCCACAGTTTGATCTCCATGGACAGGAGATCCGCGAACACCAGTCTTCAATTCGACCTCAATAAACATAATAAGAGGCACTCCCCATGCAACCGCAAACCCTTACCGGGCAGGCGTCGTTGGTGGCACCCAGCCGCAAGCGCTTTTTCATCATGGTGCTGCTGTTCATCACGGTGGTGATCAACTACCTGGACCGCAGCAACCTGTCGATTGCCGCCCCGGCGCTGACCAGCGAACTGGGCATCGATCCGATTCATGTCGGGCTGATCTTCTCCGCCTTCGGCTGGACCTACGCGGCCATGCAGATCCCCGGCGGCTGGCTGGTGGATCGTGTGCCGCCGCGCATTCTTTACAGCGTCGCGCTGTTGTTGTGGTCGATCGCCACGGTGATGCTCGGTTTCGCCGCCAGCTTCATTGCGCTTTTCGTCCTGCGCATGGCCGTTGGTGCACTGGAAGCGCCGGCGTATCCCATCAACAGCCGTGTGGTGACCACCTGGTTTCCGGAGCGCGAGCGCGCCACGGCTATCGGTTTCTACACCTCGGGGCAGTTCGTGGGGTTGGCCTTTCTGACGCCGGTACTGGCCTGGCTGCAGCATCAATATGGCTGGCACATGGTGTTTGTCAGCACGGGTGCGGTGGGCATTCTGTGGGCCGTGATCTGGTACGCCGTGTATCGCGAACCTCGGGACTTCAAAGGCGCCAACGCAGCCGAAATCGACCTGATCCGCGAGGGCGGCGGGCTGGTGGATATCCAGGCTGAGCAAGCCAAGGTCAAGGCGAAATTCAGTTGGGTCGACCTCGGCATTGTCCTGACCAAACGCAAGCTCTGGGGCATTTACCTCGGTCAGTTCTGCCTCAACTCGACGCTGTGGTTTTTCCTGACCTGGTTCCCGACGTACCTGGTGAAGTATCGCGGCATGGACTTCATCAAGTCCGGCCTGTTGGCGTCGCTGCCGTTTCTCGCCGCCTTCGTGGGTGTGCTGTGTTCCGGGTTCTTTTCCGACTTTCTGATCCGTCGTGGCTACACGGTCGGGTTCGCCCGCAAGTTGCCGATCATCGGTGGGCTGCTGATCTCCACCTCGATCATCGGCGCCAACTTCGTCGAGTCCACACCGCTGGTGATTGCCTTCCTGGCGCTCGCGTTTTTCGGTAACGGACTGGCGTCGATCACCTGGTCGCTGGTGTCGACATTGGCCCCGGCGCGGTTACTTGGATTGACCGGAGGGGTGTTCAATTTCATCGGCAATCTGTCGGCGATTACCACGCCGATCGTCATCGGTTTCCTGGCGACGGGTGACTCATTTGCGCCGGCCATTACCTACATCTCGGTGCTGGCATTGATCGGGGCGCTTTCCTACGTGCTGCTGGTGGGTAAGGTCGAGCGTATCGAGTTGTAGTCCCAAGCATGGGGCGACCATAATGCCACCCGTTCACTCGCTCAACGGTAAAGGCTGGATATGCAGGAAGACGCCCCAAAAATCGCCAAGGACGCCGCACCGACCGGCACCCAGACCCTGCTTCGTGGTTTGGGTGTGGTTCAGGCCGTGGCCAGCGGTGCCCGTGATCTCAAGGAAATTGCCCGGTTGATCGGCACGACGCGAAGCACCACTCACCGCCTGGCCAGTTGCCTGGTGGACGAGCGCTATCTGCGCGTGGTGCCGCAAGTCGGTTATCTGTTGGGGCCGAAGCTCATCGAACTGGGCTTTCAGGCGCGTGAGGAATTGCCGCTGGTAACCCTGGCGGGGCCTTATCTGGATGAGTTGTCGGCGCTGACGGGCGACACCATTCACCTGGCGATTCGCGAAGGTGACGAGGTGCTGTACCTGCACAAGAATCCGGGGCGCAACGGCCCGGAAATGCGCTCACGGGTCGGCCACCGAATGCCGTTGGCACGCACCGGGATTGGCAAGGCGCTGATGCTCGATGACACGCAGCAGGAATGGCAGCGGCTGTACGAAGTCAGCTTGCCGGCGGGTGGGAAGAATCTGTTTTGGCCGCAGCACCCCGAGCAGTCCTGGGAGCAGTTTCAGCAGCGCATGGTCGAGTACGTGGCGGGCGGTTACGCCTTTGACCTGGAAGACAACGAACCGTCGATTCGCTGCGTGGCGGCACCGATCCGTGATGCCAGCCGGCGCATCGTCGCCGGTATCAGCATCGCCAGCACCGTGCCATACATGCCGCTGGAAAAAATGGCCGAGCTGATTCCCCTGATCAAAGGGGTCACAGCAAGGCTTTCGGCAGAACTTGGCGCGAAGGTTTAGACCTTCAAGGTCGCCATGTCGATGACGAACCGGTACTTCACATCACCGGCAATCATGCGGGCGTATGCCTCGTTGATCTGACGGATGTCGAGCATTTCGATGTCGCAGGTGATGTTGTGCTCGGCGCAGAAATCCAGCACTTCCTGGGTTTCTGCGATGCCACCGATCAGGGAACCGGCCAACACACGGCGGCTCATCACCAACTTGCCCGCATGAACCGGTGGATCGACCGGTTCGATCAAGCCCACCAGGATGTGCACGCCGTCGAAACGCAGGGTGTCGAGGTAGGGATTGAGGTCGTGCTGGACCGGAATGGTGTCGAGCAGGAAGTCGAAATGTCCGGCTGCGGCCTTCATCTGTTCAGCATCGGTGGACACGATCACATGGTCCGCGCCTTGGCGACGACCTTCCTCGGCCTTGCTCGCCGAGCGTGTGAACAGCGTCACTTCGGCGCCCATGGCCTTGGCGAACTTGATGCCCATGTGGCCGAGCCCGCCCATGCCGAGGATACCCACCTTGTCGCCCGCCTTGACGCCGTAGTGCTTGAGCGGCGAGTAGGTGGTGATACCGGCACAGAGAATTGGCGCGGCGCTGGCCAGATCGAGTTTTTCCGGGATGCGCACGACGAAGTGTTCGCTGACCACGATGCTGTCCGAATAGCCGCCCATGGTGTTGCTGCCATCGACACGGTCAGGCGTGGCGTAGGTCATGGTCGGGCCTTCGAGGCAATACTGCTCGAGGTTCGACTGACAGGCTTCGCAAGTGCGGCACGAATCGACCATGCAGCCGACACCGACCAGGTCGCCGATTTTGTGCCGGGTGACGTTTGCACCTATGGCAGTGACTTTGCCCACGATCTCGTGGCCGGGCATCAGCGGGTAAACCGCAATGCCCCATTCGTTGCGGGCCTGGTGGATGTCTGAATGGCACACGCCGCAGTAAAGAATATCGATGGCAACGTCATCAGCGCGGGGGCTGCGGCGTTCGAATTTCACGGGGGCGAGGGGAGTGGTGGCCGATTGGGCGGCATAACCGATGGCGGTGTACATAAGAAACCTCGCAGAAGCAGTGACGGGTGAGGTGGCGCATTTTGGGCGTCCTCTGTTCGCCCGGCCATGGCGATTCCTCCGCGTGTCATGCCTAATCCTCCGACATGCGCCGTTGATTGGTCATATTGGTTTGCAGACCTGCGATGATGGTTTCATCCCGTTTTCCGCCACTTTTTCTGTGAAGAGCTTTCCATGTTGTTGACCCGCCATCTCGATGCCAATGCCACGCTGGTTTCTCTGGTCCAGCCACTGACGACCCGCGACGGCTTCGCACCGACAGCGTTGCCCGGCGTGCAGGTGCTGCGTGCCAGCTGCGATGTCGCCCGTGGTCCACAGATTTATGAACCCAGCCTGGTCATCATCGCTCAGGGCAGCAAACTGGCGTATCTGGGGCCGCGGCGGCTGGAGTACGGCGCCGGCCATTATCTGATTCAGGCTCTGCCGGTACCTTTCGAATGCGAAACCTTTGCGGCGCCAGATGGGCCGATGTTGGGCGTGTCCATCGCGATTGACCGCGTGTTGCTGGGTGAGTTGGTGTTGGCCATGGGATTGGCACCGGGGCGTCATATTCCGGCGCAAACACCAGAATCCATGACCTCGGCGGTACTGGACGACGCGATGCGCGGCTGCGTGGAACGGTTGTTGCGCTGCCTGCACGATCCGCTGGAATGCCAGATCATGGGCCAGGCCCGTTTGCGTGAGTTGTTGTTCGTTGCCTTGCGTGGACCGCAGGCCGATGTGTTGCGGGCATTGGTGGAGCAGCAAGGTCAGTTCGCGCGGATTGCCGCCTCGCTTAACCACCTGCATGGTCATTACACCGAGCCATTGAATGTGGAGACGCTGGCGAGTTGCGCGAACATGAGTGCGTCGACTTTTCATGAGCATTTCAAACGCAGCACGTTGTTATCGCCGGTGCAGTACCTGAAGCGCTTGCGGTTGCTCAAGGCGCAGGCGTTGCTGGTGACCGAGGGGTTGGGCGTGGCGCAGGTCGCGCATCGTGTGGGTTATCAGAGCACGTCGCAGTTCAGCCGCGAGTACAAGCGCTACTTCGAGCGCAGTCCCGGCGACGAACGCGCCGCCTGAGTGGCAATGGTTTCTCTGTAGGCGTGTGGCTTGAATCCCGGGCAACAAAAAGGCCCCCGTTTCGGGAGCCTTGATGTTCAGGCGTTCGACTTACATGTTCGGGTAAGTCGGGCCGCCAGCGCCTTCCGGCGCCACCCAGGTGATGTTCTGCGCAGGGTCCTTGATGTCGCAGGTCTTGCAGTGAACGCAGTTCTGGGCGTTGATCTGGAAGCGCTTCTCGCCGTCTTCCTTGGTCACCACTTCGTACACGCCGGCCGGGCAGTAACGCTGGGCAGGCTCATCGTACAGCGGCAGGTTCTTGGCGATCGGGATGCTCGGATCGGTCAGCTTCAGATGGCAAGGCTGTTCTTCTTCGTGGTTGGTACCCGAGATGAACACCGAGCTCAATTTGTCGAAGCTGATCTTGCCGTCCGGTTTCGGGTAGTCGATCTTCTTGCAGTCAGCCGCGAGCTTGAGGCAAGCGTAGTCCGGCTTGGTGTCGTGCAAGGTGAACGGCAGTTTGCCGCCAAAGATGTTCTGGTCCAGCCAGTTGAAACCACCGCCGACGATCGCGCCGAACTTGTGGATCGCTGGGCCGAAGTTGCGGCTGGCGAACAATTCGTCGTAGAGCCAGCTCTTCTTGAACGCGTCCACATAAGTGGTCAGTTCTTCGGTGCCATCCTTCTCGGCGAACAGCGCTTCGGCCACGGATTCAGCGGCGAGCATGCCGGACTTCATCGCGGTGTGGCTGCCTTTGATCTTGGCGAAGTTCAGGGTGCCGAGGTCGCAACCGATCAGCGCGCCGCCCTTGAAGACCATTTTCGGCAGTGAGTTCAGGCCGCCTTTGCAGATAGCGCGGGCGCCGTAGCTGATGCGCTTGCCGCCTTCCAGGTACTGTTTGAGTACCGGGTGATGCTTGAGGCGCTGGAATTCGTCGAACGGCGACAGGTAGGTGTTGCTGTAGGACAGGTCGACGATCAGGCCGACAACCACCTGGTTGTTTTCCAGGTGATAAAGGAACGAGCCGCCGGTGTTCTCGCTGCCCATGATATCTAGTGGCCAGCCGGCGGTGTGGACCACCAGGCCTGGCTGATGTTTGGCCGGGTCGATTTCCCAGATTTCCTTCAGGCCGATGCCGTAGTGCTGGGCGTCGGCATCGCTGTCGAGGTTGAAGCGCTTGATCAACTGCTTGCCAATGTGACCACGGCAGCCTTCGGCGAACAGCGTGTACTTGCCACGCAGTTCCATGCCCGGCGTGTACAAGCCTTCTTTAGGGTGACCTTCGCGGTCGACACCCAGGTCACCAGTGATGATCCCGCGGACCACACCGTTTTCGTCGATCAATGCTTCTTGAGCCGCGAAGCCCGGGTAGATTTCCACGCCCAGGTTCTCCGCCTGCTGGGCGAGCCAGCGGCACAGGTTGCCCAGGGAGATGATGTAGTTGCCTTCGTTGTGCATGGTCTTGGGCACAAAGAGGTCAGGAATTTTCTGCGCGCTGTCGGCGTTCTTGAGGACGAAAATGTCATCGCGAGTCACCGGTGTGTTCAGCGGAGCGCCCAGTTCTTTCCAGTCCGGGAACAATTCGTTCAGGGCGCGTGGTTCGAACACGGCACCGGAGAGGATGTGAGCACCGACTTCGGAGCCTTTTTCGACCACGCAGACGCTGATTTCCTTACCGGCTTCAGCGGCCTTCTGCTTCAATCGGCAGGCAGCGGAAAGACCAGCGGGGCCGGCACCGACGATGACGACGTCGAATTCCATGTATTCGCGTTCCACAGGTTATCTCCTACTCAAGGCTCAACAGTTTTTTTTCTAATTGGAGTTTTGGTGTCGCATCCACAAATTCCTCGCAACGCGCGGAACGGACAATCGATTGACCACCTTTCTCTCTGGGTGGCGCATTATATCTACACCACTCCTAGCGTCCAATACAAACGTTTGTTTGAATTGGCTCAAAGCCAGAGAAATCAAAGTCACGCGCCGCATGAACGGCAGTTTTGGCGTATTGACCGGAATAGGTGTTCCGGTCAAGATACGGTCGGTTTTGCGCTCGCCGTAGGCTGACTGTTGGTTTCAAGAGCACCTCTAAAGACAGGGCGATGGCAGTAGAAGGTGATGCGCAGCGCTGCTTTGGCGCGCAGTTTACACGCCGCGATAATGAATGACTCGTCGGTCACCGCTGACGAACGGTCATCTTCATCATGAGCGATGGTCACTTGCTACTTTTGCCGGCGTTTTTGGAGGTGCCCTTGCGCCCGATGAGCATCAACCGCCAGGTTCGCCTAGGCGACTTTCTTTTCACCGGAGAGTAACGAGGAATCCATGAAGGTTCTTGTAGCTGTCAAACGCGTTGTTGATTACAACGTCAAGGTTCGCGTCAAGGCGGACAATTCCGGCGTCGATCTTGCCAACGTCAAGATGTCGATGAACCCGTTCTGCGAGATCGCCGTTGAAGAAGCCGTACGCCTGAAAGAGAAAGGTGTTGCGACTGAAATCGTCGTTGTCTCCGTCGGCCCGTCCACCGCTCAAGAGCAACTGCGCACCGCGCTGGCTCTGGGTGCCGACCGCGCCATCCTCGTCGAATCCGCCGAAGATCTGACTTCCCTGGCCGTTGCCAAACTGTTGAAAGCTGTTGTCGACAAGGAACAGCCTCAGCTGGTGATCCTTGGCAAACAAGCCATCGACAGCGACAACAACCAGACTGGCCAGATGCTCGCTGCATTGAGCGGCTACGGTCAGGGCACGTTCGCGTCGAAAGTCGAAATCAGCGGCGACACCGTGGCTGTAACTCGCGAAATCGACGGCGGCGCGCAGACAGTTTCCCTGAAGCTGCCGGCCATCGTCACCACCGACCTGCGTTTGAACGAGCCGCGCTACGCGTCTCTGCCAAACATCATGAAAGCCAAGAAGAAGCCTCTCGAAGTGCTGACTCCGGACGCTTTGGGCGTTTCCACCGCCTCCACCAACAAGACCGTGAAAGTCGAAGCGCCTGCTGCACGCAGCGCGGGTATCAAGGTCAAGTCGGTGGCTGAACTGGTCGAGAAACTGAAAAACGAAGCGAAGGTAATCTAAATGACTATCTTGGTTATTGCTGAACACGACAACAAAGTGCTGGCTCCGGCCACGCTGAACACCGTTGCTGCTGCTGCCAAAATCGGCGGCGACATCCACGTGCTGGTTGCAGGTCAGGGCGCTGGCGCCGTGGCTGAAGCCGCTGCACAAGTGGCTGGCGTGGCGAAAGTGCTGGTAGCCGACAACGCTGCCTACGCTCACCAGCTGCCGGAAAACGTCGCTCCTCTGGTCGCAGAGTTGGGCAAGGGCTACAGCCACATCCTGGCTGCCGCCACTTCCAACGGCAAAAACATCCTGCCGCGCGTTGCCGCTGCACTGGACGTTGACCAGATCTCCGAGATCATCTCGGTAGAAAGCGCCGACACCTTCAAGCGTCCGATCTACGCCGGTAACGCCATTGCTACCGTTCAATCGAACGCTGCGGTCAAAGTGATCACTGTGCGTGCCACCGGTTTCGACCCGGTAGCTGCGACCGGTGGTTCGGCTGCCGTTGAAGCCGTTGCTGCTGCTCACGACGCTGGCCTCTCCAGCTTCGTTGGCGAAGAGCTGGCTAAATCGGATCGTCCGGAACTGACCGCTGCCAAGATCGTCGTTTCCGGCGGCCGCGGCATGCAGAACGGCGACAACTTCAAACACCTGTACACCCTGGCCGACAAGCTGGGCGCTGCCGTGGGTGCTTCCCGCGCCGCGGTCGACGCAGGTTTTGTGCCGAACGACATGCAGGTCGGTCAGACCGGCAAGATCGTTGCTCCACAGCTGTACATCGCCGTCGGTATCTCCGGCGCGATTCAGCACCTGGCTGGCATGAAAGACTCCAAAGTGATCGTTGCGATCAACAAGGACGAAGAAGCACCGATCTTCCAGGTTGCCGATTACGGCCTGGTAGCGGACTTGTTCGAAGCCATCCCGGAGTTGGAGAAGCTGGTCTAATCCAGCCGCTTCACTTATAAAGAGCCCGACCTTTTGGTCGGGTTTTTTTTTGTTTTTTTGTAGGAGCGAGCTTGCTCGCGATGGACGTTAACGATGACGCGTGCGTTCTGGCTAAACGCGGTGCAGTTGAGATCATCGCGAGCAAGCTCGCTCCTACAGGTTATGTAACCGGGTTCAGGGGAGTGTACCGTCATGGATTTACGCCGCATGTGCAGTTGGTCAATGCTGTTGGGCCTGATGGCGTTGCCGACGCTGTCCTTGGCGGCAGGCAAGTGCGAGCGCCTGGTGGTGACCGGTAGCCCCGACGCGCCCCCGTACCTGTGGCAGGACCCGCAAAACCCCAAGCACCTGATCGGCGCCAGTGCGGACCTGTTACAGCACGTAGCCGCAGAACTGGGGATCAAGGTCGACCTGCTGTACGCCGGTAAACGCTCCCAAGCCCTGGACGAAGTGCGCAGCGGGCGCATGGATATGTTGGCCGATGCTCCGTTGACGCTCAGCGAGCTGGAATCGCTGGATTACATTCATCCTCCGCTGCTGGAAAACGATTACCTCGTCTGGACCCGAAAAGACTCGGTACTGGTCTACAACGAAGCGCAAGACCTGCACGGGCATCCCGGCGCACTGTCTGAAAAGTCGCGTCTGACACCGCAGTTCGGCACCTTCGCCGAACAGCAATTAAGCCTCACACGCACGCCCAACCTGACCCAGGCTTTTCAAAAACTGCTGTTGGGTGAAGTGGAGTTCGTGCTGGCGGGACGTTACTCGGGCATGGCCGCCGCGCAGTCGTTAAGCATGGCCAATGACCTCATCGCGCGTGCGCAGCCGGTCGACAAACCGGGGCTGTATCTGGCGGTTTCCCATAACTCCGCCTGCAACGATCCGTGGTTGCGCGGACAGTTGGCCAAAAAGATGACAGAATTGCCCGCGTCCGGACTGACGGAAGCCGCGTTGCAACGCAATATCGAGCGTTGGAAACAGCAGCAGCAACAACCCGCCAGTACCCCAAAACAGTAGGGATTTTTAGTGAGTATTCGACCTATTTTCGCTGCCCTGGCCGTTCTGGCTCTGGCGGGTTGTGCAGCCGATCCTGCGCCGAATGAACAACTGCGTCTGACGGAACAAGCGCTTGAACAAGCCAAGGCTGTGGGTGCTACCGCCGACGATGTGCCGGAAATGAAATTGGCCGAAGACAAGTACAACCGTGCCAAGGGCAGCATGAACGACCAATCCTTCAAGAATGCGCGCATGCGAGCCGAGCAGGCTGAGCTGGACGCACGTCTGGCCGAAGCACGTGTGCTGACCCTCAAGAGCGAGGAGCAGTTGAACGTCCTCAATACCCGCATCACTCGACTGCGCAAGCAACTGGGAGATGCCCAATGAGCCTTAAATCCAAAGCCTTTGGTGGCGTGATCCTGGCAAGTTGTGCAGGTCTCTTTGGGTGTGCCGGTCAGCACAGCGACGCTGCGTTGCAGCAGGCGGGGACCGACTTTCAGAAGGTGAAGGAAGATTCCAACGTGTTGCGCATCGCGCCCAAGGACGTGATCCGTGCGGGCGAGTCGCTGGCGCGCGCTGACCGTCTTTCCAGCTATTGGGGGAGCGGTTCGGATGTGCTGCATTACGCCTACCTGAGTCAGCGCTACAGCGAAATCGCTCGTGAGCACACCAATAAAGTGCTCAATGAAGAGAGTGCCGCGAAGCTGGAGCTCGAGCGTCAGCGCCTGCAGTTGGCCCTGCGCGAATCCAAGTTGCTCAGCGTGCAGCAGCAGGGCAAGTGGCTGGAAGAACAGATTGTTGCGCTGGCAACCACCCAGACCGACCGTGGTCTGGTGATGACCTTGGGTGACGTACTGTTCGACACGGGTGAAGCGGAATTGAAGAGTTCGGCAAACCGGGTGGTGTTGAAGATTGTGCAGTTTCTGCAGCTCAATCCGAAGCGCGTAGTACGCATCGAAGGCTATACCGACAGCACCGGCGGCAAGCAGGAAAATCTCAAGTTGTCCCGTGACCGCGCGCAATCGGTGGCGGACGTGCTGATGGACCTGGGCATCGACGACAAGCGAATTCAGGTCGAGGGCTATGGCGATGAATACCCGGTGGACGTGAATGCCACCGAACGGGGCCGTGCACAGAACCGTCGGGTGGAAATTGTGTTCTCCGACGAAAAAGGCCAACTCGGCGCCGCCCGATAGGGTTGCGTAGTTGGAAAGCCCGGCCTGCTCGACAGTGCCGGGTTTTTTTATGCCTGCCAACCAGCCCTCAAAACAGTACAGTTTTTGCTGACACTGCACTGTATGGTCGACTATTGTGGCAACTGTCCCAGTACACTTCTAAACTGTTCCGGTATGTTTCACACAAGAATAAAATGCCCGTGAAATCGAGTGTCGCGTCATGACCAATCTCCTGCTTTACCAACGTATTGCTCAACAGCTGGCCGAGGACATCCGCCGCGGTGTCTATCAACCGGGGGAGCGCGTGCCTTCGGTGCGCAAGATGAGCTCGCAGCTCAACGTCAGCCACGCCACGGTGTTGCAGGCCTACGCCAATCTCGAAGACCAGGGGCTGATTCGTGCCCGGCCGCAGTCTGGCTACTACGTGCACCAGACTCCCGCCCTGACCGCGCCGACACCAGACATCGCCCGGGTCGAGCGCCCCGGACTGGTGACGCGCAGCAGCATCATTCAGCAGGTCTTGGTCGAGTCGCGTCGTGAAGGCGTTTTTCCCTTGGGCGCCGCCGTGCCGAGTGTCGATTACCTGCCTGTGCGTGCGCTGCATCAGCAACTGGCCAAGGTCACTCGCTTCCATAGCCCGCGCGCCTTCAGCTACATGTTCAGCCCGGGTTTCGAACCGTTGCGCCGGCAAGTCGCGATTCGCATGCGTGATGCGGGTGTGGTGGTCGATCCATCTGAAGTGGTCATTACTCACGGCTGCGTCGATGCCCTGCAGATGTCCTTGCGCGTTCTGACCCGACCGGGCGATCTGATCGCCGCCGAATCGCCGACTTACTACGGTTTGCTCCAACTGGCCGATCTTCTGGGCCTCAAGGTCATCGAGATTCCCAGCGATCCGGCCACCGGAATGAGCCTCGAAGCCTTGCAACTGGCGGCCAACCAGTGGTCGATCAAGGCATTGGTATTGACCACTCGTCTGAGCAATCCCTTGGGCGGCACCATGCCCGAAGAGCGCCAGAAGCAATTGCTGCGCCTGGCATCGGACTTCGATATCCAGATCGTCGAAGACGATATTTACGGCGAACTGATGTTCGAACAAGGTCGCACCAAATCGCTCAAGGCCTATGACCGGCTGGACCGGGTGATCTATTGCTCAAGCTTCTCCAAAACCTTGTCGCCCGGCGTGCGGATCGGCTGGATGATTGCGGGCAAGTATCAGCAGGAAATCCAGCGTTTGCAGACCTTCAGCACCCATTCAGCGTGCAGTGTCACGCAAATGGGCATTGCTGCTTATCTGGAAAACGGCGGCTACGACAGGCATCTGCGTTACATCCGCCAGGAGTACCGCAAGAACCTCAGCGCTTTCCAACTGGCGGTTCAGCAGCATTTCCCCGAAGGCACACAGATGACCCGGCCTACCGGTGGTTTCATCCTGTGGGTGAGTCTGCCGGGACGCGTCAACACCCAGGAACTGCATGTGCGAGCGTTGCAGCAAGGTATCAGCATTGCTCCGGGGCTGATTTTCAGTAACACCGAGCAGTTCAACCACTGCATTCGACTGAACTGCGGAATCCCCTGGAACCGTGAGGCCGAGCGTGCCCTGATGACGCTGGGCATGCTTGCCACCCAGCTTTGCCAGGAAATGGGCGCCGGTATTTGACGGGGAAATTTGACGGGGAGGGCAGGTAATTCCTGCCCGTGCTTGTCTTGTGGTCTTCAACAGGCGAGCATATGGCCCTCTGCCCTGAGTGCCGTTGGGTCCATGAAACAGTTTTTCCCCGCTGCCTGTCTTTCGATCTTCCTGCTGATGACTGTTCAAGAAAGCGTCATGGCGGCTTCCGTTCAGGAAAACCCGACGGCAAGCGCTCGCGAGAAGAAAACGACACCCGCGAAAAAAACAGCGGCGGCCCAAAGCAAACAGGCGGTAGTAAAAAAACGCCCGCCGGTTGCTTCCAAGTCGAAATCCGCCAGTGAGATCGCAAAAACCCCACTACCGGCGGCCAAGCTCGATTTAAGCTTGCCCAAAGACATGGTCGAAGAGCTTGACCCGATCGGTACGGTGCCATTGCCCCGGCACGATGAACTGCTGCCACAAATGTTCGGGGACAAGGCCGGTAGCAGTCCTTTTCAGCTTAACGGACGTCTGCTCAACAATGAAATGCAGTTGCAACTGCGCAATGAAGAGCGCCGCGACGTCGAAGGCGCTGCCCTGGACTTCGAGTTCAAACAGTAAAATCCCTGATACGTGACTCACAAGCCGGACGCTTTGTCGGAGACTGGTCAGTCACACCTGTCTCATCGTAAAAACCTGCGCCCGTGTAATTTAAAACAACTGTTTAAGCGGTTACTCTGTGTCCCGTCCTTTTCATACATCGCCCGTCGCGAGGAGCTTGTCGTCATGAAATGCCGTGAGGGCTGTGGCGCCTGTTGCATTGCCCCTTCAATCAGCTCACCGATTCCCGGTATGCCCAATGGCAAACCCGCGGGAGAACGTTGCCTGCAACTGTCGGTCGAAAACCTGTGCAACATTTTCGGCAAACCGGAGCGTCCTGCGGTTTGTTCGGCGTTTGATGCCGACCCCGAGATCTGTGGCAACAGCAGCGAAGAAGCGATCAACCTGATTGGCTGGTGGGAGCAAATGACGGCGGCGTGATGTGTTTGACGAACGGAACTTCAACAATAAGGAATAAGACTATGGGTTCGCTGCATCGTATGGCTGTGCTGTGTGGGTTAACGGTTTTTCTGGCGACATCGGCACACGCCGAGGACTGGAAAGTTGCCAAGAACGAGGACGGGATCAAGGTGTCCCTCAGTGAAGTGGCCGGTTCCGACTACAAGGCCTACCAGGGTGTGACCCTGATGAAGACCACCATGGCCAAACTGCGCGCATTGCAGGAAGACGTACCGGGTGCCTGTGCCTGGATTCATGAATGCAAGATGCAGAAATTGCTCAAGCACGAAGGCGATCAAAGCTGGACCTACACGCAATTCAATACGCCATGGCCTGTCACCCCGCGTGATTCGGTCATGCATGTCACCACGACCCAAGGCGCTGATGGCAGCCTGACCCGCAAGCTTGAGAGCGTGCCGACGTACCTGCCTGAAGAGAAAGGTTTTGTGCGGGTCGCCAAGGTTGAAGGCTTCTGGAAATTCGTGCCCAAGGGCGATCAGATCGAAGTGATCTACCAGGTTCACACCGAGCCGGGCGGCAGCGTGCCGTCAATGGTGGCTAACAAGTTTGTGGTGGATGCGCCGTTCAATACGTTGAAAGCCCTGAAAGAACGCGCCGAGAAGTAATTGCATCGCTCGTGAAAAAACGCCCCGACTGGTTTGGGGCGTTTTTTATCAAGCCACAGCGCAGCCGAACGCAGGCTTCGCCAGCTGCTACAGAGTTTGCGTTGTCGATGAGGCGGCTCAGCTCGACGGTATTACCACAAAGAGCCTTTATTTTGTTTCCGGATATGCGTTGCACGAAATTTTCACAAAGCCTCCAAGACAATCCGCCCGCGCCAATACCGAACAGTAATCAATGGCAATGCTGCGGGTGATCGTGCAACATTTGCGCACCGCGCAAGCCCCGGGGCCAGTTCCTGGCCAACAGAGGGCAAGGCGCCGCTGTATTTTTGAAACTTCAACTTCCAATGGGTCCTAAAACGACATGGCAAACCCGGACGCCCTGAAACAGCAGCGAGCTTCTAGTCGCCTGCTGCAACCGACCGTCAAATCGCATCTGGCCTACACGCTGCTGTGCGCTTTGATCATGATGGTCATGTTCAGCCTGCTGCGCCTCGCGCTGCTGGTCTACAACAGCGAGATGATCCTCGATACCCCGGCCTCGACCTTCGTGGAAGCGTTCGTCAATGGCCTGCGTTTCGACCTGCGCCTCGTGGTCTACCTCAGCATTCCGCTGGTGCTGGCGCTGTTCAGTGTCCGTGCCATGGCCGCCCGCGGCTTCTTCCGTTTCTGGCTGACCGTTGCTTCGAGCATCGCGTTGTTCCTCGGCCTGATGGAGATGGATTTCTACCGCGAGTTTCACCAGCGCCTCAACGGTTTGGTGTTCCAATACGTGAAAGAAGACCCGAAAACCGTGACGAGCATGCTCTGGTACGGTTTCCCGGTCGTTCGTTACCTGTTGGCGTGGGTCGCAGGCACCATCATCCTGACCCTCGCGTTCAAGGGTGCCGACCGTGCCACTCGTCCACGTGGGCCGTTCAGCGGTGGCACCATCAGCACTCGCCAGGTCGCTCCGTGGTACACGCGCATTGCCGTGTTCGTGTTTTGCCTGCTGATCTGCGTGGTCGCAGCGCGTGGCACGCTGCGCCAAGGGCCGCCGCTGCGCTGGGGTGATGTCTACACCACCGACTCGAACTTCGCCAACCAGCTGGGCATTAACGGCACACTGTCGCTGATCGCTGCAGCCAAGAGCCGCATGTCCGAAGACCGCGACAACATCTGGAAGGCCACGCTGCCACAGCCTGAAGCCCAGAAGATTGTGCGTGACATGCTGGTGATGCAGGACGACAAACTGGTCGATGCCGACACCGCCGCCGTGCGTCGTGATTACACGCCGCCCGCTGACAAGACCTTGCCGATCAAGAACGTCGTCGTGATCCTGATGGAAAGCATGGCCGGTCACTCGGTCGGCGCATTGGGCGCCTCGGGCAACATTACGCCGTACCTCGACAAACTGTCGAAGGAAGGCCTGTTGTTCGATCGCTTCTTCTCCAACGGCACGCACACCCACCAGGGTATGTTCGCCACGATGGCCTGCTTCCCGAACCTGCCAGGCTTCGAATACCTGATGCAGACGCCTGAAGGCAGCCACAAATTGTCCGGCCTGCCGCAATTGCTCAGTGCCCGTGACTATGACGATGTCTATGTCTACAACGGCGACTTCGCCTGGGATAACCAGTCGGGCTTCTTCAGCAGCCAGGGCATGACCAACTTCATCGGTCGCAATGATTACGTGAACCCGGTGTTCTCCGATCCGACCTGGGGCGTGTCCGACCAGGACATGTTCGACCGTGGTCTGATCGAGCTCAAGGGCCGGGAAAACGGCAAGCCGTTCTATGCATTGCTGCAAACCCTGTCCAACCACACGCCTTACGCTTTGCCGACGCCATTGCCGGTGGAGCGTGTGACCGATCGTGGCAGCCTGAACGAGCATTTGACGGCCATGCGATATGCCGATTGGGCACTGGGTCAATTCTTTGAGAAAGCGCGTAAAGAGCCTTACTTCAAGGAAACCCTGTTCGTCATCGTGGGCGACCACGGCTTTGGTAACGAGCGTCAGATCACCGAAATGGACCTGGGCCGCTTCAACGTGCCGATGCTGCTGATCGCACCGGGCATCCAGGAAAAATTCGGCGAGCGCGACCACACCGTGGGCACCCAGATCGATATCGTGCCGACCATCATGGGGCGGATCGGCGGCGAAGTACGCCATCAGTGCTGGGGACGTGACTTGCTGAACCTACCTGCAGGCGACACCGGTTTCGGTGTGATCAAGCCGTCGGGTAGTGAGCAGACCACCGCCATCATCACGGCCGATCAGATCCTGGTCCTGCCGAAGGAGAAGGAAATGGCGCCGAAGGTTTACCGGTACGAGCTGGGCGCATCGCCTCGTGCGGAAGTAATTCCGGACGCACCGCGTACCGCTGAACTCAAGCAGAAACTGGAAGCATTCCTGCAGACGGCGACCAAAAGCCTGATCGACAACACCGCCGGTGTCGTTGACGGCAAGCCGGACTAACTGTTCAGGCAATAAAAAAGAGGCCCTTTTTCAAGGGCCTCTTTTTTTGTTCGCTAATTCTTTATATCTTGCCAAGTAACAGCAGGATCAACAGCACCACCAACACCACGCCGATGATACCCGACGGGCCATAACCCCAACTTCTGGAGTGTGGGAAGACCGGTAAACCGCCTACCAGCAGAAGGATCAGAATAACGATAAGAATAGTGCCCATTGTCTATTTCCTTGTTGGAAGTGTTCCGGAATGACCTAGCTTTAACTGTCAGCTGGAATGCAATAAATCCGAGCTGCTTAAAAGATCCGACTCTGGCGTGTGAGAGAAAATTCCAACTTTTTTTAATGTTTTTCGAAGACAGGCTTATTTCTTTTTATGCAGCACTAGTTGATGCGCCCACGGTCGCGGTTTGAGCAGCCCATTCAGCAATCTGATGGAGCGTGGGTCGGCCCGGGTCCTTCGCTACACTCGACAGATCTTTCCCGGAACAACAAGGCTGTTTGCTATGCAAAATCGCATGATGATCACTGGTGCAGGCTCGGGCTTGGGTCGCGAAATCGCGCTGCGCTGGGCGCGTGAAGGCTGGCAACTGGCCTTGTCGGATGTCAGCGAGCCCGGCCTGCAGGAAACGTTGAAGCTGGTTCGTGAAGCCGGTGGCGATGGGTTTACCCAGCGCTGTGATGTGCGCGACTACAGTCAGCTGACGGCATTCGCCCAGGCCTGTGAAGAGAAGCTCGGCGGTATCGACGTCATCGTCAACAACGCTGGCGTGGCGTCGGGCGGGTTCTTCAACGAGCTGTCCCTTGAGGACTGGGACTGGCAGATCGCGATCAATCTGATGGGCGTGGTCAAAGGCTGCAAGGCATTCCTGCCGTTGCTGGAAGTCAGCAAAGGCAAGATTATCAACATCGCCTCGATGGCCGCGCTGATGCAAGGCCCTGCCATGAGCAACTACAACGTGGCAAAGGCCGGCGTCGTGGCGTTGTCGGAGAGCCTGCTGATCGAACTGGCACAGCAGGAGATAGGGGTTCACGTGGTATGCCCGTCGTTTTTCCAGACCAACCTGCTGGATTCGTTCCGTGGCCCGACGCCTGCCATGAAAGCGCAGGTCGGCAAGCTGCTGGAAAGTTCGCCGATCACGGCTGCCGACATTGCTGACTACATCTATCAGCAGGTCGCGGCCGGCGAATTCATGATTCTGCCCCACGAACAAGGCCGTATGGCGTGGGCGATCAAGCAGAAAAACCCGCAACTGCTCTACAACGAAATGACCGTGATGGCCGATAAAATGCGCGCCAAGGCCAAGCAAACCGCAGGCTGAACTTGCCCGAATGCTATGCCGTCGCTAGGGTGGCCGCCATCGGTCATCCTCGCGAGACATGCACATGCTCAATTATTTGTGGTTCTTTCTCGCCGCGCTGTTCGAAATCGCAGGCTGCTTTGCTTTCTGGATGTGGCTGCGCCAAGGCAAAAGCGCTTGGTGGGTGGTACCGGCACTGCTCAGCTTGACGCTGTTCGCGCTTTTACTGACCCGTGTCGAAGCGACCTACGCCGGCCGCGCCTATGCCGCCTACGGTGGCATCTACATCATTGCTTCGATTGGCTGGCTCGCCGTGGTCGAACGGATTCGTCCACTGAGCTCGGACTGGATCGGCGTGGCGCTGTGCGTCATCGGCGCGACCGTCATCCTTTTCGGGCCGCGCTTCTCCGCTTCCTGAAGGAATAATCCTGCATTTTTCCGTTTTGTAAGAATTTTCTGAAGGTGTGGTTCGCTTGAGGTTGTAGGGCATGACTGTATTTCCTACACCGCATTGAAGACCTGTCGCGGGCGGGGCATCTTCGAGGTCCAGTCATTTTGAAGGCCCCCCCATGCTAGTGCTCAGTCGCGTTGTCCCCGAGTTGATCGCCATTGGCGACACCATTTCCATACGCATACTGGCCGTCAATGGCGACAGCGTACGAATCGGGGTCGAGGCACCCAGGTGCGTGACGGTCCATCGCGCCGAAATCTACGAGCGTATTCAATCTGAAAAAAGAGACAAGAAGTGATCATCGCCGCGGCACGGGCCGCGGGATGATGATCGTTCTTGCTCCCCTGCATTTCAGTCGAACAAATGCTTGGGCACATCATGCTTGAGCATCAACTGGCACTGCTCGCTCTCAGGGTCGAAAACAATCAGTGCCTGGCCCTTGGTCAGCGCCTGCCTGACACGTAAAACCCGTGTTTCCAGTGGGGTGTCGTCACCGTTATCGGTGCCGTCGCGGGTCACGAAGTCTTCGATCAGGCGAGTCAGGGTGTCGACTTCAAGTTGGTCGTAGGGAATCAGCATAGTCACCTCGGCAAAAACAATGTCGCGATGCTACGGCTGTTATCAACACACCACCAGCGTTCGCGCTAGCTATCGTTACGCTGCCCCACCAGGCTGTCCACCGACGGCACCCGCGTGTCGCTTTCCATCTGCGTCTCGTGTTCGATCTGATGACTGAACCGGTCCAGCGAACCCTTGGCCGGTTGCGCATCGCTGGCGAACACCGGCGGGCTGAGGATGTAGGCACCGAGCAGGCGGCTGAGGGCGGCCAGGCTGTCGATGTGGGTCCGTTCGTAGCCATGGGTGGCGTCGCAGCCGAAGGCGAGCAGGGCGGTGCGAATGTCGTGACCGGCAGTGACGGCCGAGTGGGCATCGCTGAAGTAATAGCGAAACAGGTCGCGCCGCGCGGGCAGTTCGTTGTCACTGGCCAATCGCAACAGATGTCGGGACAAGTGATAGTCATACGGCCCGCCCGAATCCTGCATCGCCACACTGACAGCGTGTTCGCTGGAGTGCTGCCCGGGAGCGACGGGCGCGATGTCGATGCCGACGAATTCACTGACGTCCCACGGCAATGCCGCCGCAGCACCGCTGCCGGTTTCTTCGGTGATGGTGAACAGCGGATGGCAGTCGATCATCAGCTCTTCGCCACTGTCGACAATAGCCTTGAGTGCCGCCAGCAGCGCGGCAACGCCGGCTTTATCGTCGAGATGACGGGCGCTGATGTGCCCGCTTTCAGTGAATTCAGGCAACGGGTCGAAGGCCACGAAATCACCGACACTGATGCCCAGCGAATCGCAATCGGCACGGGTGGCGCAGTAGGCGTCGAGGCGTAATTCGATGTGGTCCCAGCTAATCGGCATTTCATCGACCGCGGTGTTGAAGGCGTGCCCGGAAGCCATCAGCGGCAACACACTGCCACGGATCACTCCGTTGTCGGTAAACAGGCTGACCCGACTACCCTCGGCAAATCGGCTGGACCAGCAGCCGACCGGCGCCAGAGTCAGGCGCCCGTTATCTTTCACCGCACGGACGGCCGCGCCAATGGTGTCCAGGTGCGCGGAGACCGCTCGGTCCGGGCTGTTTTTCCTGCCCTTGAGCGTGGCGCGAATGGTCCCGCGGCGAGTCATTTCAAAGGGAATGCCCAGCTCTTCAAGGCGCTCGGCGACGTAGCGCACGATGGTGTCGGTAAAACCGGTGGGGCTTGGAATGGCGAGCATTTCAAGCAGGACTTTTTGCAGGTAGTTGAGATCTGGTTCGGGGATTTTGCTGGTCATGGAAACTCCTGATGAGTAAAGAACATCGATGGTTTCGATGAAGTGATTGGAAGGGACCAAGCCCGGTGTAGCAGCTGCCGAGGCACGAGGCTGCGTTGGGCTGCGCAGCGGCCCCAAAGGGCGGTCCTGCGGACACGCAACGCAGCCTCGTGCCTCGGCAGCTGCTACACCTGCTAAGACGCAGCGGGCTGGCTGTGCGGAAAAAGCAAATCCACAAACCGCTCTGCCGTCGGCTGCGGCTCATGGTTGGCCAGCCCGGCACGCTCATTGGCTTCAATGAACACATACTCAGGCTGATCCGCCGCCGTCACCATCAGGTCCAGCCCTACCATCGGGATGTCCAGCGCTCGTGCAGCCCGCACGGCGGCATCAACCAGTGTCGGGTGAAGGATCGCCGTGACGTCCTCAAGAACGCCGCCTGTATGAAGATTCGCCGTACGCCGTACGAACAGATGTTCGCCCGCCGGCAGAATGCTGCTGTAGTCGTAACCCGCCGCTTGCAACGTGCGTTCGGTTTCATGATCCAGCGGGATTTTGCTTTCGCCGCTGGTCGCTGCCTGACGTCGCCGACTCTGGGCTTCGATCAACGCACCGATGGAATGCTGACCGTCACCCACCACTTCGGCCGGGCGCCGAATTGCGGCCGCAACGACCTCAAAACCGATCACCAGGATCCGCAGGTCAAGGCCTTCGTGGAAGCTTTCCAGCAACACCCGACTGTCAAACTGGCGCGCCGATTCGATGGCTTGCTGTACGTCCTCAATGCTTTGCAAATCTACCGCCACGCCTTGACCCTGCTCGCCATCCAGCGGCTTGACGACCACCCGTGAGTGCTCGTCAAGGAACGCCAGATTGTCATCCGCGTTGCCGGCCAGTTGTTGGGAGGGCAAGTTCAGTCCGGCAGCTTTAAGCACCTTGTGGGTGAGGCTTTTATCCTGGCAAAGGCTCATGCTGATGGCGCTGGTAAGGTCGCTCAGGGACTCGCGGCAACGCACTCGACGACCACCATGAATGAGCGTGAACATCCCGGCGTCGGCGTCATCGACCTGTACTTCGATGCCACGGCGATGAGCTTCCTCGACGATGATTCGCGCATACGGATTGAAGTCGGCTTCAGGGCCCGGGCCCAGAAACAGCGGCTGATTGATGCCGTTCTTGCGTTTGATGGCGAAGGTCGAGAGGTTGCGAAAACCGAGCTTGGCGTAAAGACTTTTCGCCTGCCGATTGTCATGCAACACCGACAAGTCCAGGTAACTCAGCCCACGACTCATGAAGTGCTCGATCAAGTGCCGCACCAGCACTTCACCTACACCGGGCCGCGAGCATTGCGGGTCCACGGCGAGGCACCACAGGCTGCTGCCATTTTCCGGATCGTTGAATGCCTTGTGATGATTGAGGCCCATGACACTGCCGATGATCGCGCCGCTGTCTTCATCTTCGGCCAGCCAGTACACCGGGCCGCCCAGATGTCGCGGGGTCAGCAAACTGGCATCGATCGGCAGCATTCCGCGCGCCTGGTACAGATGATTGATCGCCTGCCAGTCCGAGTCGCTCTGGGCCCGACGGATGCGAAAACCGCGAAATACGCGCGTGGACGGGCGGTAATCGCTGAACCACAGGCGCAGGGTGTCGGAGGGATCCAGAAACAGCTGCGCAGGCTCCAACCCCAATATCTGCTGAGGCGCGGCAACGTACAGCGCAATATCGCGCTCACCGGGCTTTTCGTTGAGCAGTTCCTGAGCAAGGCTCGCCGGGTCCGCAAAGGTGTGGCCGATCAGCAGTCGGCCCCAGCCGCAATGCACCGCGATCGGCGCAGCGCCGAGCTCACTGCCGTCTTCGGCCAGGCGCGCTTGCAAACGTTCATAGGAAGGAGCCTGACCGCGCAACAAGCGTTGGCTATAAGCCGTGGCGTGGGGTTTCATCGATCAGATTCCTTGTTCACTGAGCCACAGGTTCAGCGCCGCCAGTTGCCACAGCTTGGAGCCGCGTAACGGGGTCAGCTGGCCTTGCGGATCGGTCAGCAGGCGGTCAAGCATCGCCGGGTTGAACAGGCCGCGATCCTGGCTTGGATCAAGCAGCAACTCACGCACCCAGTTCAACGTATCGCCCTGCAGATGCTTGAGGCCGGGCACCGGGAAATAACCTTTCTTGCGGTCGATGACTTCACTTGGAATGACCAGTCGCGCCGCTTCTTTCAAGACTTGCTTGCCACCGTCCGGCAGTTTGAATTTGCCCGGCACACGTGCCGACAATTCCACCAGTCGATAGTCCAGGAAGGGGGTTCGTGCTTCCAGGCCCCACGCCATGGTCATGTTGTCGACGCGTTTGACCGGGTCATCCACCAGCATCACGGTGCTGTCCAGACGCAGCGCTTTGTCCACCGCTGCGTCGGCGCCCGGCTGTGCGAAATGTTCCTTCACGAAGTCGCCGGCAGCGTCATTCGCCGTCAGCCATTTCGGTTGCACGGTGGCGGCGTAGTCGTCGTAACTGCGGTCGAAGAACGCGTCGCGATAAGCGGCGTACGGATCGGCTGCACCGTCGACCTGCGGGTACCAGTGATAACCGGCGAACAGTTCGTCCGCACCCTGGCCGCTTTGCACCACCTTGCAGTGCTTGGCGACTTCCCGGGACAGCAGGTAAAAGGCGATGCAATCGTGGCTGACCATCGGCTCGCTCATGGCACGAAATGCCGCTGGCAATTGCTCGATGATCTCTTTTTCGTCAATTCGCAGTTGGTGATGTTGGGTGCCGTAATGCTTGGCGATCAGGTCCGAATACTGAAACTCGTCACCACGCTCGCCGCCGGCATCCTGGAACCCGATGGAAAAGGTCGACAGGTTTTCCACGCCGACTTCACGCAGCAGGCCCACGAGCATGCTCGAATCCACACCACCGGACAGCAGGACACCCACGTCAACCGCCGCACGCTGGCGAATGGCGACAGCATCACGCGTGCTGTCCAGCACTCGGTCGCGCCAGTCTTCGAGCGTCAGGTTCATCTCATCGGCGTGTGGGCCGTAGGGCAGGGTCCACCAGGTTTTCTGCTCGGTGGTGCCATCGGCTTCAACGCGCATCCAGGTGGCTGGTGGCAGTTTTTCGATGCCCGCCAGCAGGGTACGCGGCGCTGGAACCACCGCGTGGAAGTTCAAGTAGTGATTGAGCGCCACCGGATCAAGGATCGGATTGATATCACCACCTTTGAGCAGTGCCGGCAGTGCCGAGGCGAAGCGCAGGCGCTGGCCGGTGCGCGACAGGTACAACGGCTTCACGCCCAGACGGTCGCGGGCGATGAACAAGCGTTTAGCGTCGCGTTCCCAGATGGCGAAGGCGAACATGCCGTTGAGTTTCGGTAGCAGCGCTTCACCCCAGGCGTGATAGCCCTTGAGCAACACCTCGGTATCACCGCCGGAATAAAAGGCGTAGCCGAGGCCTTCGAGTTCGGTGCGCAGCTCGGGAAAATTGTAAATCGCGCCATTAAAGGCCAGGGACAAGCCCAACTGGTTGTCGATCATCGGCTGCGCCGAGCCGTCGGACAGGTCCATGATTTTCAGGCGACGGTGGCCCAGGGCAATCGGCCCCTGGCTGTGAAAGCCCCACGCGTCAGGGCCGCGAGGTGCCAGGTGATGGGTGATTCGTTCAACGGCTGCAAGGTCCGCAGGTTGATGATCAAAGCGTAACTCGCCAGCTAATCCGCACATAAAGTCCTTACCGGTTTTTCCGTTGGGGAGGGTCTATCGATACCGCAACAAAAGTGCGGGTACTCAGAAACTGACCCGAGCGATTCGCGGGAGTTTTAGATCGATAAGTTATAAGCGGGTATTGGCTGACGAATGGTGCGCGCTGCACGAGTGTGCATTGGCGGGGCGGTAATTATTGATCTGATGCATAGGAGTAGTTGCTTGAAAGCCCGGAAATTCAACCCGGTATTCGCGTTTTTAATTGCCTGACGAGCTTAATAGACTGAAGCCTTCTCAATGCAATAAGGATATTGCACATGCTGTCTACATCCGACGTGACGCTTGCGGCCACGACGTTTACCCCCGCGCAACGCAGCGCTGCTTTTGTCGATCATACTGCCGATCTGGACAAGGCCGAGGTACTGCAAAAAAACATCCCGACCTGGCTGGCCAATGCCGACCTTGCGGTGGTGCAGGGTCTGAAAGCGGCGGTTGAGCAAAGTGATTTCACTTATACCAGGGCCGCAGCGGTGCTCGAGAGGCTCAAGCCGCTGGACGTGTTCTGCAAGGAGCAATTGACCCTTTTTCTCAAGAGCAAATGGACTGTCGATTTCGATGTTGAGCGGGACACCCTGGAGATCGTTAAAAGATCGATAATAGGCATTGGTGCGCCGTTCCCTGTCAGCTTCCAGGAAAAATTCAGCACCACTTCTCGCAGCCTGCTGCACGCGGCCATGGAGAACTTCACCCTTGAGGAATCCAGCAGCGGCGGCATCCCAAAAGACTCGTTGATACGAATCAATGGACAAGCCCAGACCGGTGCGGCGATTACCCCGACCAAATTCGCGCTGATTTGTCGCGAGCTTGACCTCGGTGCGCGTTATCAGCGCCATATCGCCGAGGTATTGGCATTGCCGGCCACGTCTGCAAGCAGTGCAAACGCCTCAGCGGCCGACATCCGGCAGTTGAAGCTGCTTGATCTGAAAATCGCCGTTCATATCGCCTACCTGAAAAAGCACATCACCGAAGCCGTTTACACAATGATGCTGAGCGTCATTGCACAAAAACTCCCTGCGGCACAAACCAAAGGCGCCGTCTTCGACGGTGCGTCGGTAATCTGGCAAGGCTTGATGATCGATGATGCATGCATCTGCGGGGCGCTCGTGTTCACCAAAGCCTCGATCGACACCGCGCCGAAGGCGAAATGCGTGGTGTACCTGCCGAACGACCCCGAGCGACCGCTGTATGAATACGCCTCGCTGGATGACTTCAAGGCTTACCTCTCTCGTCAGTTGAAAACCAAAGCCTACAGGGCGTACTTCGCCAGCCAATTCCTTCCCGGGCACGATAAATCCGATTTTTTTACTGCATTTGACGAAGACAAAGTACTGGGCACGCTTGTCGCGACACCCGCGGACTGTGTTGCTGATTTCTTCTTCGGCGCATTCATCAGCAAGACCCAGCGAGATGCCCGGGTTCTCGCGGTCACGACCGAAGAAGTGGACGAGGTACAACGGGAAAAAACCGTTCAGAGGCTGATCGATGGCGGTCTTCTGTTCTTGAACGCAGCCTCTTTTTTCGTACCGGTACTGGGCGAATTGATGATGGCTGTGGCAGTCATCGACATTGTCAGCGAGGTCTATGAAGGTGTGCAGGACTGGGCGCACGGCGAGCCGCACAAAGCGTTGTCGCATTTGCTGAATGTTGTCGAGAACATTGCGCAGATGGCGGCGTTCGCGGCGGCCGGCAAAGTGGCGTCAGCCGCCTTGCGTCGGGTGGCGAAAGAGCAAGCGGCGTTCTTTGATGGGTTCGAAGCAGTGACGCGCGCCGATGGTAAACAAAGGCTGTGGAAGCCAGATCTTGAGCCTTATCAGCAGACATTGGCGCTACCGGAAACAGTGCAGCCGGATGCGAAGGGCATTTACAAGCACGGCGGGCACACCTCTGTCGTCATGGAGGATAAGGTCTATCGTGTCACTCATAACGCTGAGAAATATGCGTGGCAGGTAAACCACCCAGTACGCCATGACGCATTCGCGCCAGCCATTGAACGAAGCGTCGAAGGCGGCTGGCGGCATGTGCATGAGCACGCGCTTGAGTGGCCGAGCAGTGGGTATGCGTTGAAACGTACAGATCCCCGTTTAAATGGTTTTTCCGACAGTGACCTGACAAAAATCGCCGATGTTGTAGGTTTGTCGCCTGCCGAGCTTCACCGATTGCATCTGGGCAATCTGGATTTGCCACCACGGCTATATGATTGCGTCGAACGCTTCAAACTGAATCGGCGCATCACTGCAGTGGTGTTGGCCATGGAACGTGGCGATACCGCGAGCACCGATTTTCTGCAGGCGCAGCTGCATACATTGCCAAGGCTGTCCGGCTGGCCTGAAGAAAGATTCATCCAGGTGCTCGATGCGGACGGCGCAGTCGTTTCTCGCTTTCCTGAGGGGGCTGCAAAAAGTAGCGACGACGTTAACAGCGTGGACGTTACCCAAGCGCAACTGAATGCAGGGAAGTTGTTGGATACTGTGATCGATGGTCTTTATTCGAAACAAGTTGAGGCCATT
Source organism: Pseudomonas sp. MDV22-iso1 (assembly GCF_058145095.1). Taxonomy (NCBI): domain Bacteria; kingdom Pseudomonadati; phylum Pseudomonadota; class Gammaproteobacteria; order Pseudomonadales; family Pseudomonadaceae; genus Pseudomonas; species Pseudomonas sp. MDV22-iso1. Next base: position 133,266 of record NZ_JBYVMF010000005.1, on the reverse strand, counting down.
GTCGGCAAAGGGACGACCGATTCGCAATCAACGTTGCTGGCCAGAAAGATTGCGTCATCCGTTAAAAGTAATCGCCAACCACTGTTCGAGTGGCTCTACAAAGCCTATGACGGCGAAGCCACGGGAGATGTTGCGACATTGCGTGAGCACGCTGCCGACATTCCCACCCGGGTAGCTCGCAAGTTGCTTGACGAAGCGAGTCAACGAGATCGTGTGTTTTTTCGCGACCGCAAGTTCCCGGGATTTGATTTATCGGAGCAGGTCAGCGAGGCACAGCGTTCGCTCAGGCTGGACCGTGCACTCACCGGACTGCATTTTCCAGAGCTGGCCAATGCCGATACGAACACGCTGAGCCTCAGGCTGCTGGATCGCGTGCAAGGTTGGGAGACGGGTTATCGACTGGAGTTGCGAGAAGGGTCAACCACCGGAAAGTTGCTGGACAGTGTCGGTTCCGCAGATGCGCCGTTGAGCGGGGTCATCATCAAAACGCCGACGGGCTATCAGGTCAACCGGGGGACCGGCACGTTGATAGCCGACAAAGCAAGCGCCACGCTCGGCGAATCGATATTCCACGCACTGCCTGCAGCCCGACGCATCCGCATGGGGCTTACAGGTGCCGATGACGTTAATGTGACCTTACTGCGCGAGCGCCTGGGCTCGGCTGCCACGGCGGACCGCGCACGCACCGCTCGGGTATTGCGAGGTGAGCACAGCGAGGTCCCCGAACACCTTTCTTCCTGTGGGATCCAGGCTGACCCTGCCGAGGCGACCGTCTACGAAAAAGCCTTGATTCGTAAAGTTCGAAAGCTGTACCCGCTGTTCACCGATGCCCAGGTTTCAGCCTTTCTTGATGACGCGGGCACTACCCACACGTTGCGGTTAAATCGAATCAAGGCACTGGAGCAGCAGTTGGAGAAATTGCGTGGAGTGCTGCAGACCTGGAGCAACGACCAGGTGGAGATGAAGAAGCTACCGGGACAGTTCAATGATGTGCGCGTCAGCCGTCGCCAGATAGCTCAAACCATCGAAAACTGCTGGCGTCGGGTAACTGCGCCGCGAACACCGCGGGATCAGCCTGTAACGCTCAAAATCGAGCGCAACTTCGCTGGTCAACTGCCGGCGCTGACCGAACACGACGTCGCTCATGTGCGCAGCCTCATCATCAGAGACATGAACGCAGGTGATGAGCTGGCGTACTTCCTGAGGCCCTTCAAAAATCTTGTCAGGTTGGAACTGGATGGCAATCAACTGACACGACTGCCTGAAGCAGTGTCACACATGCCCGACCTTGAGCATTTGATCTTGAACCGCAACAAATTGGCATTGACCGAACATACCCTCAAAAAACTAGGCGATATGCGCAAGTTGCGTTCGCTCGGGTTGAGCGGTAACCGGTTGGGAGCCACGGTGGATGTCAGCAAAATGCTGGATCTGCAAGCCCTGTTCCTCGGCGACACCCATGCCACGGAGTTACCTGTGGGGCTTGCCCGATTGCCTTACCTGGACATGGTGGATTTGCGCGGTAACGACATTCAAGAACTGCCCGCGTGGTTGTTCGATGTTCCGCGGCGATTCGCCCGAAGGATCAATTTGCGGCACAACCCATTGTCCGCAGCGAGCCGTACGAAGCTTGAAACTTATCGTGGCAATACCGGCATCGGGATGGGCTTTCTTGAAGATGATCATGCGGTGATCAACGAGCAAAAAGCTCGAGAACTGTGGATGCCTGATAGTCGCGAAGAACTTTACGCCAGTCGTAATCGCACATGGGTTGCACTGAAGAACGAACCCGGGTCCGACGGTTTTTTCAGATTGCTGGCCGAGGTGGGAAGCACCGCCGATAATCGCTATGTGCATGAGGACATGAGTGATCGGGTCTGGAGAGTTATCGAGGCGGCCAAGGCTGACTCGATGTTGCGCGATCAGCTATTACCGATGGCGGTCAAAAGTAATTGCGTTGATTCGGCGGCGACCATTTTCAGTAACCTTGAAGTCACCGTCGACATCGACACGTTGGTTCGCCAGTCCGCCAATACTCATGATCAGGCTGCCCGGCTACTCAAATTGGGACGGCGCCTGTTTCGCCAGGATTATCTCGCCAAGCTCGCCCGGGATAATGTGTTGGCCAACCCCAAACGCGATCCCGTGGAAGTGGAATTGGCCTATCGCACCGGCCTGGCCGACAAGCTCGAGCTTATCGGCCAGCCCAGGCATATGCGCTATGCATCGCTGAGTGGCGTTAACACGGCGGACCTGAATGCTGCCTACAACAAGGTCATTGCTGCCGAAGCGACTTCCGAACTGTCAGCTGACTTGAGCAACCGCGAGTTCTGGGGGAAATTTTTGCGTGAGCAACATGGCAAGAAATTCACCGACCTTGCCGCTCCCTTTCAGGAGCGAGTACAGACGGCCTTTGAAAACGAGGCGACGTTGGGAACAGGGCTTCGTGCGCATGTCGACGGCATCGCCGATGAGCTGAAGCTGGCTGAAACAGGTCTGTTGAAACGCCTCACCGAGCAAGCCATGGAAGCAGAAAAAATGAAGACCTGTTTCATTCTGGATTAAGCGCCTCAAGCCTTGCCGCGGATCAATCGCCGCAAGGCAAAGCGGTTTGGATGACAGGCTTCGGCCACGGTTCTGGGCAATGGCAGGGGTTCAGCGTCGAGCCAGGCCGCTAGTAATTCGCCTGAAATCGGTGCAGTGATCAACCCTCTTGAGCCGTGGCCGCTGTTGACATACAAGCCGTTCAGCCAGGGGCAAGGGATGTCCGGGATTTTCCGGGCGTCCTTGCTCAAGGCACTGTAGGCGTCGGTGAACGCCTCGGCATCCGCCAGCGGGCCGACAATCGGCAGGTAATCCGGGCTGGTGCAGCGAAAGGCGGCGCGACCTTCGAGCGCTTCTGGTTGCAGGGTGTCCGCGCCGAGACGTGTAATCAGGTCTGGCGAAATTTCTTCGAGCATCTTCAGGTTGCCGGCATGCTCGGCGGCGGTAGGTGTCAGGTCATCGTTGTGGAAATCGAAACTGGCCCCCAGCGTGTGTTCACCCAGGCGAGCGGGTGCGACGTAGCCTTCGGCGCAGACCACCGTGCTCAAACTGCTGCTTGCAGAGGTCTGGGATAAACGGGTGATCTGTCCGCGAATCCGTTTGAGGGGCAGGTCGGCGCTGTAGGGGAAACGCTTGATCTCGGCGGCGCCGGCCAGCACCACCACCGGTGCCTCGGCCAACAAGGTATCGCCATCCCAGGCTTGCCACTGGCCGTCTGTGCGGCGCAGCTCCAGTACATCGTTATGGGTCTGGACCTGTATGTTCGGATGCGCGGCTTGCCATTCGCACAGGGCGGGTGGGTGCACCCAACCTCCTTCGGGGTAAAACAGGCCTCCGGATTGCAACGCGATGCCGGCGCGAAGCTCACAGTGCTCCCGATCCAGCGTGTGCAATAAATTGTCAGGAAAGGCAGCAGCCAGCTGCGCTTGTCGTTCTGCTTCCTTGGCATTGAACGCCAGCTGCAGTACCCCGCAGTCATCCCAATCGACGCCCCGTTGCAAATGTTCAAGCAGACGTCGGGTGTGGCCGAAGCCGCTCAATATCAATTGCGACAGTGCGGTGCCGTGGGCGGAAAGCTTGAGGTACAACACGCCTTGGGGATTGCCCGAGGCCTCTCGAGCCAGCGCATCGTGGCGCTCCAAAAGGCTGACCTGCCAACCCCTCGCCGCGAGGCTGGCGGCGCTGGCACAACCGGCCAGGCCGGCGCCGATCACCAGGGCACGACGCTCGCCAGTCGGCGGCGCCGGACGAGCAAACCAGGGCTTGGCGGTCTCCGGTGCCGGAGCATCTTGCGGCCAACCGAGGAAGGTGCCCCGCAGGATTTCCCACTTGTGTCCAATGCCAGGGGTGCGCTTCATTTTGAAGCCTGCGGCATTTAACAGCCGACGTACCCAACCGGTGCTGGTGAAGGTGCTGATGGTCGAGTCAGGCGCTGCCAGGCGGGCCAATTGTGCAAACAGTTCGGCGGTCCACATGTCGGGGTTTTTCGCCGGAGCAAAGCCGTCGAGAAACCAGGCATCGATCTGTGCGTCCAGTTGTGGCAGTTGCTCCAGGGCATCGCCGATCAGCAGGGTCAGGGTGACGCGGCCGTTATCCAGCACCAGACGCTGGAACCCTTGATGGATCGCCACGTACTGGGCCAGCAATTGATCGGCAAAGGGCTTGAGCTGCGGCCATAACGCCAGTGCGCGTTGCAGATCGGGCAAGCTCAAGGGGTACTTTTCGACGCTGACAAAATGCAACCGCGCACCCGCCACCGCGTGCTGCTCGAACAGTTGCCAGGCACATAAAAAATTCAGCCCGGTGCCGAAACCGGTCTCACCGATCACTAATCGACCGCCAACCGGCAGCGCGGCAAAACGCTCTTGCAGACGGTTTTGCTCGAGGAATACGTAACGTGTTTCGTCCAGTCCCGACAGATCGGAAAAATACACATCATCGAACACCCGCGAACGCGGGAGTCCCTGGTCGTCCCAATCGAGCTGGGCGTGGGGCAATACAGGTTTCATGGCAGGCTCGGCAACGGCAAGGCGGCCATTCTAACTGATCGTCAGCGCACTGCCTGATGCATGACAATGGAGCTGCGCAAGAGCTGCCAAGCGAAGCGGAGGCTGCGATCTCTTGATCTCGTTTTAAAGATCAAGATCAAAAGATCGCAGCCTCTGCTTCGCTTGGCAGCTCTTACTCCGCTAGTCTTGCTCAATCTGGAAAGGGAGCCATCCATGTTCGAATCTGCCGAAATTGGTCACGCCATCGATAAAGAAACCTATGACGCCGAAGTGCCGGCCTTGCGTGAAGCCTTGCTCGACGCTCAGTTCGAACTTCAACAGCAATGCCGGTTTCCGGTCATCGTCCTGATCAACGGCATCGAAGGGGCCGGCAAGGGGGAGACCGTCAAGCTGCTGAACGAATGGATGGACCCGCGCCTGATCGAGGTCCGTACCTTTGATCAGCAAACCGACGAGGAACTGGCACGCCCGCCCGCCTGGCGTTACTGGCGGATGCTTCCGGCCAAAGGCCGCATGGGGGTTTTTTTCGGCAACTGGTACAGCCAGATGTTGCAGGACCGTGTTCACGGGCTGATTAAAGACCCAAGGCTCGACCAAGGCATCAACGCTGTCGAACGACTGGAGCAGATGCTCTGCGATGAAGGCGCGCTGATCTTCAAATTCTGGTTTCACCTGTCCAAAAAACAAATGAACGCGCGCCTCAAAGCCCTGGCGGATGATCCGCTGCACAGCTGGCGCATCAGCCCGCTGGATTGGCAGCAATCGAAGACGTACGACAAATTCGTAAAATACGGCGAGCGCGTGTTGCGTCGCACCAGTCGTGACTACGCGCCCTGGCATGTGATCGAAGGCGTTGACCCGCATTACCGCAGCTTGACGGTGGGCAGGATTCTGCTTGAGGGCCTGCAAAACGCTCTGAAACGTCAGACGATTCACCCCGATAAAGTCAGCGCCGCACCGTTGCCGCTGAGTGTCGATCATTTGAACCTGCTCGACAGCCTGGATTTGACGCAGCATCTGGAAAAGGACGATTACGAGGAGCAGCTGATTACCGAGCAAGCCCGATTCTCCGGGCTGATGCGTGACAAACGCATGCGCCGCCATGCCTTGGTGGCTGTGTTCGAAGGCAATGATGCGGCGGGCAAGGGCGGTGCGATTCGCCGCGTTGCGGCAGCGCTCGATCCACGTCAATACAGCATCGTGCCGATTGCCGCGCCAACTGAAGAGGAGCGGGCACAACCCTATTTGTGGCGTTTCTGGCGGCACATCCCGGCCAAGGGCAAGTTCACCGTATTTGATCGTTCGTGGTACGGCCGAGTACTGGTGGAGCGTGTCGAAGAGTTCTGCCCGCCGGCGGACTGGTTGCGGGCCTACAGCGAAATCAATGATTTCGAAGAGCAGCTCACCGACGCCGGAGTGATCGTGGTCAAATTCTGGCTGTCCATCGACAAGCAGACGCAACTGGAGCGCTTTCAGGCCCGGGAAGAGATTCCATTCAAACGCTTCAAGATCACCGAAGACGACTGGCGCAACCGCGAAAAATGGGACGCCTACCGCGCGGCAGTTGGCGACATGGTCGACCGCACCAGCACCGAGATCGCGCCCTGGACCTTGGTGGAAGCCAATGACAAGCGCTGGGCCCGGGTCAAAGTCTTGCGCACGATCAATCTGGCGCTGGAAGAAGCCTTCGAAAAGTCGGACAAGAAGGCAAAGAAACACAAGGATTGAGTCGATGGCTGCGCATACGCGAGGTGAATGATTGTCGCAGTCGGTGAAGGGGTGGACTTATGCTCAGTCCACTCTCAACCGACAACAACAATGAGGTATGCCATGCGTGAAGTGGTGATCGTCGACAGCGTGCGGACCGGCCTGGCCAAATCCTTTCGCGGAAAATTCAACCAGACCCGTCCCGACGACATGGCGGCCCATTGCGTCAATGCGCTGCTGGCCCGCTCAGGCATTGATCCGGCCAGTGTCGAGGACTGTATTGTCGGCGCCGGATCAAACGAAGGTGCCCAAGGGTTCAATATTGGACGCAACGTCGCCGTGCTGTCCCGTCTGGGCATAGGCACTGCCGGCATGACCCTCAATCGCTTCTGTTCGTCTGGCTTGCAGGCGATCGCCATCGCCGCCAACCAGATCGCTTCGGGTTGCAGCGACATCATCGTCGCCGGTGGTGTCGAGTCGATCAGCCTGACCATGAAAAGTGTCAACACCGACAACCTGATCAATCCGCTACTGAAAGAGCAGGTACCGGGGATTTATTTTCCGATGGGCCAAACCGCCGAGATCGTCGCTCGTCGATACAACGTCAGCCGCGAAGAGCAGGACCGGTATGCGTTGCAGAGCCAGCTGCGCACCGCCCAGGCTCAGGCTGCGGGATTGTTCGATGACGAAATCGTGTCGATGGCGGTGAAATACCGCGTTGAAGACAAGGCGACCGGCCAGGTGCAGATACTCGACGGCATCGTCGATCGTGACGATTGCAATCGCCCGGATACCACGCTGGAAAGCCTGGCCGGGCTGAAGCCGGTATTTGCCGAAGACGGTTCGGTAACCGCGGGCAATTCTTCACAGCTCTCCGACGGCGCTTCGATGACTCTGGTGATGAGCCTGGAAAAAGCGCTGGAACTTGGGCTCAAACCCAAAGCCTTCTTCCGTGGTTTTACCGTCGCCGGGTGCGAGCCTGACGAGATGGGCATCGGCCCGGTTTTTTCGGTGCCTAAATTGCTCAAGGCCAAGGGTTTGCAGATCGCCGACATTGATCTGTGGGAACTCAACGAAGCGTTTGCGTCACAGTGCCTGTACAGCCGTAACCGGCTGGAAATCGACAACGAAAAATACAACGTCAACGGCGGCTCGATTTCCATCGGCCATCCTTTCGGTATGACCGGGTCGCGTCAGGTCGGGCATGTGGTGCGTGAGTTGCAGCGGCGTAAACTGCGTTACGGCGTTGTGACCATGTGCGTGGGTGGCGGGATGGGCGCGACGGGGTTGTTTGAGGCGGTGCTTTGAGTCTCGAAAGATTTGTGTTGCCTGCTCAATAGCCATCGCGAGCAGGCTCACTCCTACAGGGATTTGGTGTGCGCCGATGATCCAGTGTGGGAGCCGAGCTTGGTCTGGGCGGCATTCCGACGATGGCAGCGCCCCGGTCTACCGCCTGGCACTTAAATTCTGCATCCGCTCGATATACGCCTGAATCTCCCGCGCCGCTTGCTCGGGGTTTTCGAACGGCCCTTCCTGGGTGTTTTCCCGGGTACTGAAATACAACTCCCCATTGATTCGACATATCCGGTCGCTGCGAAAGTGCGTAGCGGGGGCGTTGTCCTGGGCGCGCATGCCGTACATGGAGTTCTCCTGACGCTGTATTCCTGTGGGCGGATCCAATCAGCTTATGTCTGAACCTGTTGAAGCGCCCGACCATCTGATCGACGGCTTAGGCCCGTCAAACGAAACGACCTGCACAGTTGCATTCGCGGCCGGGGGGTAACTGTCCCTGTGTGCGGTCAGGCGTTGCGCCTAGAATGACGGTCTCGCCAATTGGCTTCGGGGTTCGCATGCACATTTCATCGGGTCGCTGGGTATACGGTCTGTTTCTCGCCTTGCTGACCGCAGTGCTGTGGGGAATCCTGCCGATCAAGCTCAAGCAAGTGCTGCAGGTGATGGATCCGGTCACAGTCACCTGGTTTCGCCTGGCGGTTTCCGGCGGATGCCTGTTCATTTATCTCGCGGCAACCAGACGCCTGCCGAGCTACAAAGTGCTCGGTCCCCGCGGTGGGTGGTTGGTGTTAATGGCCGTGCTCGGCCTCGTCGGCAACTATGTGCTGTATTTGATGGGGCTTAACCTGCTCAGCCCGGGCACTGCGCAGTTGGTCGTACAGATGGGGCCAATCATGTTGTTGATCGCCAGCCTGTTTGTGTTCAAGGAACGCTTTAGCGTGGGGCAGGGGATTGGCCTGCTGGTACTGCTGATCGGTTTTGCATTGTTTTTTAACCAGCGTTTGAGTGAATTGCTCACTTCCCTGACGGATTACACGGCCGGCGTACTACTGGTGTTGTTGGCGTCCACGGTCTGGACGTTTTATGCCTTGGGGCAAAAACAGCTGCTGACGGTGTGGAATTCGTTGCAGGTGATGATGGTGATCTACCTGTTTTGCGCGGCATTGCTGACACCCTGGGTGCATCCGCTGGAAGTAATGCAACTGACGCCGCTGCAAGGATGGCTGTTGCTGGCGTGCTGCATGAATACCCTGATTGCCTATGGCGCATTTGCCGAGGCGTTGGCCCATTGGGAAGCGTCGCGGGTCAGTGCGACCCTGGCGATTACACCCCTGGTGACCTTTGTCGCGGTGGCGTTCGCGGCCTGGATGTGGCCGGAGTATGTGCACGCTGAAACGATCAATGGCCTGGGGTATGGCGGGGCGGTGCTGGTAGTGCTGGGCTCGGCGCTGGTGGCGTTGGGACCTTCGTTGATCGCAGGACTGAAAGCGCGGCGGGTGCGGATGGCGGTGGATCGTTAGACCGCGTCATCGTTCATCGCGGGCAAGCCTTGCTCCCACAGAGATATGCGATCACCTGTGGGAGCGGGCTTGCCCGCGATGACTGACCGTCAGACGCCTGAAATCTTACCCCTTGGCACCCGCCTCCAGCATATTCTCCGGCCGCACCCAGGCATCAAACTCTTCATCCGTTAGATAACCCAGCTGCAGCGCTGCCTCACGCAAGGTCAGGCCCTCGCTGTAAGCCTTCTTGGCAATTTCCGCCGATTTGTCATAGCCGATGTGCGGATTGAGCGCCGTCACCAACATCAAACCACGCTCCAGATGTTCAGCCATTTTCGCCGCATCCGGCTCAAGGCCCGCAATGCAGTGCTGCTGGAAGTTGCTGCAGCCATCGCCCAGCAGGCGAATCGATTGCAGCAGGTTGTGGATGATCACCGGTTTAAACACGTTTAGCTGCAAGTGGCCCTGGCTCGCGGCGAAACCGATCGCCACGTCGTTGCCCATGACCTGACACGCCAGCATCGACAACGCTTCGCACTGGGTCGGATTGACCTTGCCGGGCATGATCGAGCTCCCGGGTTCGTTGGCGGGCAGTTTGACTTCGGCAAAACCGGCTCTCGGCCCTGAACTCAGGAGGCGCAAGTCGTTGGCGATTTTCATCAGGGTGACCGCGAGGGTCTTCAGCGCGCCGGACAGCGTGGTCAGCGGCTCATGGCCGGCCAGTGCGGCAAATTTATTGGGAGCGGTGACGAACGGCAAACCGGAGAGGGCCGCAAGTTCAGCGGCGATGGCTTCGCCGAAACCGTGCGGCGAATTCAAACCGGTGCCGACGGCCGTGCCGCCCTGTGCCAGTTCGCAGACGGCCGGCAGCGCGCCGCGGATCGCTCGTTCGGCGTAATCCAGCTGGGCGATGAATGCCGAGATTTCCTGGCCGAAGGTGATCGGCGTGGCGTCCATCATGTGTGTCCGGCCAGTCTTGACCAGCTTCATGTGGCGCGCGGCCAGCTCGGCCAGACCGCCAGACAGTTCACTGATGGCTGGTAACAAATGCTGCTGCACGGCCTGGGCTGCCGCAATGTGCATGGCCGTAGGGAAGCAATCGTTGGAACTCTGGGAGCGGTTAACGTGATCGTTGGGATGCACGGGGGATTTGCCACCGCGCGGATTGCCGGCCAGCTCATTGGCACGTCCGGCGATCACTTCGTTGACGTTCATGTTGCTCTGGGTGCCACTGCCGGTCTGCCAGACCACCAGGGGAAATTGATCATCATGGCTACCATCGAGCACTTCGTCGGCGGCCTGTTCGATCAGGCGGGCAATGTCGGCAGGCACGTCGCCATTACGGTCATTGACCCGAGAAGCGGCTTTCTTGATCAGGGCCAGGGCGTGCAGCACCGCCAGCGGCATGCGTTCAGTGCCAATGGCAAAGTTGATCAGCGAGCGTTGCGTCTGAGCGCCCCAATAGGCTTCATCCGGGACTTCAACCTGGCCAAGGCTGTCGGTTTCGATACGGCTCATCATGCACACTCCTGTAGGTCTGATAGCGCAGTTTAGGCCGTGATCGTCCGCCGTGGTTCCATCCGTCTCGAATTTGCCTGTTAAACCCCTCTAAATAAGGCCCCACAAGGCTTGGGGTTGAGTGACACACTTTTTTAGGCGCAGAATGGACGCCCTTGGGGTTTTACCTCGCCTGCTAGAAAAGGAAACTCGATGACTCGTCTTCGTGCCATCTGTACCGCGGTTGCACTGGTTTGCGCCAGCGGCCCTGTTTTTGCCGATACCGCCAGCCACAACGCCAGTGCCGAGGCTTTCCTGACCCTGGCGCACGCTGACAAATTGGGCACTCCGGTGTACATGCAAGTGCAGCAAATGTTCGCTCAGCGCTTTGAACAAACCAAAGCACCTGAATCGAAAAAAGCGCTGCTGGAAACCTATCAGGCCAAGGCCAACGCTGCGCTTGACCAAGCCATTGGCTGGAACAAGCTGAAGCCGGACATGGTCAAGCTCTACACCACCAACTTCAGTGAATCCGAGCTCAAGGACCTGGTAGCGTTCTACAAGTCCCCACTGGGCAAGAAAGTCCTGGAAAAAATGCCTCAGCTGACTCAGCAATCGGCTCAGATGACTCAGGCCAAGCTGGAAAGCGCGGTGCCTGTGGTCAACAAGCTGCTGGCTGACATGACGGCCGAGCTGGAGCCTAAAGGCGCCGCTCCTGCCAAGAAAAAGCCGTAAGCGGAGTTCGGTATGAGCATGCAACAACGCATTGAGTCGACGCTGGGCCTGTTACAGCCCGAGCACTTGCAGGTGCTGGATGAAAGCCACATGCACAGTCGCGGGTTGCAAACCCACTTCAAGGCAGTGGTGGTCAGTCAGCAGTTCGAAGGGCTCAACAGAGTCAAGCGTCACCAGAAGGTCTACGGCACGCTCGGCGAGCTGATGGGCGAATTTCATGCGTTGGCGCTGCATACCTATACGCCTGAAGAATGGGCACAGATCGACGCGGCCCCGGCTTCGCCGACCTGTGCGGGCGGCAGCAAGCATTGAAGTGAGGGCTGAGGGACGTTGTGATGAAGGCTTTTGTGGCGAGGGGATTCATCCCCGATAGGCTGCGAAGCAGTCGAAAGATCGCAGCATTCGGTGTTTCGGAACTGTTGTGATATCGAAATTCAGGACTGCTTCGCAGCCCAACGGGGATAAATCCCCCCGCCACAGAGATTGATGACAGTCCTAAAACCACACCTTTTTTGCTAGAATCCGCAACGCGCCGCTAACCCGGCGCGTTTTTTTTCGCATCCGGTTCACCCTTTACGAGGGTAGCCACCTGGAGAAACACCCATGACACAACAGATTGTCGTGGCGGCACTGTATAAGTTCGTCACGCTCGAAGATTACGTCGCCCTGCGCGAGCCCTTGCTGCAGGCGATGGTCGACAACGGCATCAAAGGCACGTTGCTGATCGCCGAAGAAGGCATCAATGGCACCGTCTCCGGTAGCCGCGAAGGCATCGACGGGCTGATGGCCTGGCTCAAGAACGACCCGCGCATGGACGATATCGATCACAAGGAATCGTACTGCGACGATCAGCCGTTCTATCGCACCAAGGTCAAACTCAAGAAAGAAATCGTCACCCTCGGCGTCGAAGGCGTGGACCCGAACAAAAAGGTTGGCACCTACGTCGATCCAGAGAACTGGAACGCCCTGATCAGCGACCCTGAGGTGCTGCTGATCGACACGCGCAACGACTACGAAGTCGCGATTGGCACCTTTGAAGGCGCCATCGATCCGAAGACCACCAGTTTTCGCGAGTTCCCCGACTACATCAAAGAGCACTTCGACCCGGCGGTACACAAGAAGGTCGCGATGTTCTGCACCGGTGGCATTCGCTGCGAAAAAGCCTCGAGCTACATGCTTAGCCAGGGTTTCGATGAGGTCTACCACCTCAAGGGTGGCATCTTGAAGTACCTCGAAGAGGTGCCGCAGGAAGAAACCAAATGGCAGGGTGACTGCTTTGTATTCGACAACCGCGTCACCGTGCGCCACGACCTCAGTGAAGGCGACTACGATCAATGTCATGCCTGCCGCACGCCGATCAGCGTGGAAGACCGCGCATCCGAGCATTACGTCGCCGGCATCAGCTGCCCGCATTGCTGGGATAAGCTGAGCGAGAAGACCCGTCGAAGTGCCATCGACCGGCAAAAGCAGATCGAACTGGCCAAGGCGCGCAACATGCCTCATCCGATCGGCTACAACTACAAGCAAACACCTTCCGAGGCTTGAACCCATGTCTGCGTGCCGCTTGCTCTATGTGATGGATCCGATGTGTTCCTGGTGCTGGGGCTTCGCGCCGGTGGCCGAATCACTGGTAGAACAGGCGCAAGCAGCGGGGGTTGAAGTGCATCTGGTGGTGGGCGGATTGCGTACCGGTAGCGGATCGGCCCTGGAACCGACTACGCGGCGCTACATCCTTGAACATTGGCAGGCGGTCACCGAGGCCACCGGCCAGCCTTTCAAGGTTGAAGGCGCGTTGCCCGAAGGGTTTGTCTACGACACCGAACCTGCCTGCCGGGCGCTGGTCACGGCGCGTAGCCTGGCACCGGATTGTGCGTGGAAACTGCTGGGGTTGATTCAGCACGCGTTCTACGCCGAGGGCCGCGACGTCACCCACGCCAGTGTCCTGGTGGAGCTGGCGGAGCAGGCGGGTGTACCGCGTATCGAATTCGCCGCAGCCTTTGACCGGGCCGATCAGCACGCCGCCACGGCGGCCGATTTCACCTGGGTTCAGGACCTGGGGATTGCCGGCTTTCCTACGCTGTTGGCCGAGCGTGATGGTCAACTGGCTTTGTTGACGAATGGTTATCAACCCTTGAGTGAATTGTCGCCGCTGCTCAGTCGCTGGCTGGAGCGCGCCGCCTGTGCATGACTTGCCCGATGACGCGCCAGCGCCCAAGCGTGTCGATCGGCTGAGCTGGGCCGAAATCCGCCGACTGGCCCTGCAACATAAAAAATCGCTGTGGATCGCTAACGGCGTAGCCGTATTGGCGACGCTGTGCAGCGTACCTATTCCATTGCTTCTGCCATTACTGGTGGATGAAGTACTGCTGGGGCATGGCGACACGGCACTGAAGATCATGAACCATGCACTGCCCGAAGGCTGGCAGAAAGCCGCCGGTTATATCGGTCTGATGCTGGCGGTGACCTTGACCCTGCGTTGTGGTGCATTGCTGTTCAACGTCGTACAGGCCAAATTGTTCGCTGCGCTGGCCAAGGACATCGTGTACCGCATTCGCTTACGGTTGATCGAACGGCTCAAGCGCATTTCCCTCGGCGAATACGAAAGCCTGGGCAGTGGCACGGTCACCACGCACCTGGTCACTGATCTCGATACCCTCGACAAATTTGTCGGTGAAACCCTCAGTCGTTTTCTGGTGGCCATGCTGACGCTGGTGGGCACCGCCAGCATTCTGGTGTGGATGCACTGGAAGCTCGCGCTGCTGATCATGCTGTTCAACCCGTTGGTGATCTATGCCACGGTGCTGCTGGGCAAGCGGGTCAAACACCTGAAGAAACTCGAGAATGACAGCACGTCGCGCTTTACCCAGGCACTGACCGAAACCCTCGATTCAATTCAGGAAGTGCGCGCCGGCAACCGCCAGGGCTTTTTCCTCGGACGCCTTGGCCAGCGAGCCCGGGAAGTGCGCGATTACGCGATCACCTCCCAGTGGAAAACCGATGCCTCCAACCGGGCCAGCGGCTTGCTGTTCCAGTTCGGTATCGATATTTTTCGCGCCGCCGCCATGCTCACGGTGCTGTTTTCCGACCTGTCCATCGGCCAGATGCTCGCGGTCTTCAGTTACCTGTGGTTCATGATCGGTCCGGTCGAACAGTTGTTGAACCTGCAATATGCCTACTACGCTGCCGGCGGCGCCTTGTCGCGGATCAACGAGTTGCTGGCCCGGGCTGACGAGCCGCAATACGCAGGCGGTGTCGACCCGTTCCAGGGTCGCGACACGGTCGGCATCGAAGTTCAGGGGTTGAGCTTCAGCTATGGCGATGAACTGGTGCTGAACCAAATGAACCTGTCCATCGCGCCGGGTGAAAAAGTCGCAATTGTGGGCGCCAGCGGAGGCGGCAAAAGTACGTTGGTGCAGTTGCTGCTGGGGTTGTACACGCCGCTGGCCGGGACGATTCGCTTCGGCGGTTCGACACAGCAGGAGATCGGCCTGGAAACGGTTCGGGAAAACGTCGCCGTGGTCCTGCAGCACCCCGCGCTGTTCAACGACACCATACGCGCCAACCTGACCATGGGGCGCGAACGCAGTGACGAGGCCTGTTGGCAAGCGCTGGAAATTGCACAGCTGCATGCCACGGTTCGTGAGTTGCCCAATGGTCTGGACAGCATCGTCGGGCGTTCTGGTGTGCGGTTGTCGGGTGGGCAACGCCAACGCCTGGCCATTGCCCGGATGGTGCTGGCGGACCCTAAAGTAGTCATTCTTGACGAAGCAACCTCTGCCCTTGACGCCGCGACTGAATACAACCTGCATCAGGCGCTGACGCGTTTCCTGAGTCAGCGCACTACCTTGATCATTGCGCACCGGTTGTCTGCGGTGAAGCAGGCCGACCGGGTGCTGGTGTTCGATGGCGGGCAGATTGCCGAAGATGGCGACCATCAGCAACTGATTGCCGATGGTGGTTTATACGCCAAGCTATATGGGCATTTGCAGCAAATGTAGGTCAGTTCCAGAGCACTTGCAGTGCGTCAGTTCCTCCATCATGTCCGAACTGTTTCATGACCACTGAGCACGACTCGCAAGGGCGCATGGTCGTCGCAATATCAACGGAGTGAATGTCTGCAGAGTCGGGATACTTTTCACGAATAATGCCGATCAACTTGCTTTCGCTGTCGAGTGACGTCGGCCGTGTCACCTGCCTTGGCGTATAGGTGCCGATGTCTTTAATAGTGAGCGGAACGGCCAATATCTTACCCTCGGGCGTCACGTTGAGGCCCGTTTTAGGGTAAATCTGATCGAAGTCGACGTTGATGTATGTCGTTTTGCCAATCCGTACGTGACTGGCGCCCAGATGCCGGAACAACGGTAAACGAGTGGTGCTGCCCTGAGCTCCGGAAACGCTGACGTAGATTTCTCTATGCCCCGTAGTCGTCGTCACTTCGGCGAACGCAATGTTTCTGGCATTGGCCGGGCGCTCACTTGCGGGCAGCAGTCTTTGCAGCTTGTCCATTGAATCTTGTATTTGCAATGCAGTGTTGGGCGAGGAGGGCTTGATGGTGGGTGACAGAAACAGCGTATCGAATATTTCTACTGTTTTTCGCCGAAAAACTTCGGATGCTTCTTTGCTGCGAGTCCAGCTAGTCGCACCTACTGGTAGTTGGGTAACAATCATTCGGGTCGAATGATCGAACATCAAGGCCTCTCCCGGACTGGTATCCACCTTCAGCCATCGCATGTTGCCAGCAGGGTTAGACGTTGTGCCGAGCGGGATCGCGATAGCTTCCATGGTTCTCATGGCGCGCTCGACGGCCTCTATTCCGTGGATACGGGTCGTGTTGTTCGCATGCAGCGAGCCAGTGTAGACCCGTAATAGTTCGTTTCCGAGTGTACCTTGGGCCATTTGGGCTGACGTCAGCCGATTGAAGACCAAGGGTCCACTCAGACTGCCGCCTTTGGGCAGCGTCGCGAGATAGTACTTGTCGGTGTTAACCCGGGTAAAAATATGAACGGCCGTTTCATCAAAGGAGGGAATCATGATAGCTCCGACCCGCTGTGTATCGGTGGCGTCCTGATAGGTACCGGGAATGTTAATGCGAGCGTAAATACCTTTTCGAAACTCTATGGTCGCGGTGAAGTTCCTGCGCGGTACCAGAGTGTGTTCGGCAAAACCCATATTTCTGAGATCACCATGAAAGCGGCGAGGTTTATTGTTGATCACCTCGTAAAGCCCGCCGTCGCGTGTGATGTATTTCTTGTTTTGCCAGATTTCCTCTACCGAGTGAATGTCGCCAAACCAAGGTGCGTAACCCTTGGTTTCGTCGACCGAACCCATTGCGGGGGTCGGAGCGGCAGTTGCGCCGACGAAACTGTTGAGGCAGACGGTTTCCGGTATCACTCCACGGATACGGCAAGGGACAAGTTTCAGGGCTTCGCTGTCATCGATCAGGTTGGCGCGGCGCAAGATGCCGTCGTCCAGTCGATAGGCGACGTCATCGAGATACACCGTTGTTCGACCATCCACTTCAGGCATGTCACGGACGCGTATTTTTTCCGGGATGGAGAACAAGGCATCGTCGCTGTTTTTTCCAACGGCTGGATACAAAGAAGGCCCAATGGACAGTCCATTCTCAGAGATTTTTAGTACAGGCCCGCAAGGTTTGGCGGAAAAAGGATCGATTAGATGGTGGATCGGTTTGGTGGTCGAACCGATATTGCGTACCGGAACGTCTTCGAGCCCCCGCCAGGTAGCCAGTCGGTCAGTAGGAGAGGAAGGAATCCAGCTACCAGGATGAGTGACTTGAGGTAAGCCGCTGATAATGCCGTAGTTGTTTAATCTTGGAACTATGTTCTTTATGCCATTTAACGATGTTCTCACCAGAATCCTGACCCCCGCATATAGGCCCCTTATAAGCCCACCTGAGAGCCGTAGTGCTAACGTCGGGAGGCCATAGAAGGGAATCATGTTCTGTATTGATGAAATAAGCAGCTTTTGGGAAAGTTTGCCAAATTGCGGAAGGGCCGTCCGGATACCGGATCGGACCGTTGTTGAGATCAGCTTCACCGAACCCGATACAAACTTGCCAAGTGGTAGGGCAAATGAGAGCACATCGAAAATCAAGCCAAAAATTGCCGACACTCTCTTTTCCGGGCTATCCGAAAGCAGATCGCTGATACTTCCCCAAAATGGAATAAACCCTTTGATTTTATCTGTCCAGTGTGGGCGTGCGGCTTTTTGTTCTATCTCTGTGTCGCCTCTGGCCTGGGCGGTTAACAATTCTTCATCGTAATAGAAAAAATTGTTGGCAATGTACTGGGCAATGCCCGCGGCCCGAGAATATGTTTGCGGTGCGAGCGATGAGTATTCACTGTTTAAACGATGCAGAGGCGCTGGGAAGGTCTCGCCGAACTGATCAATGATGGCTTCGCACGTTGCATTATCTTTCGGGATACTGCCTTGTTCATGCGCTTGAAAATCAAAAGGGACTTCTTTTCCGACGCGCATGATGAAGTCCGGATCCCGGGTGGAGTGGTTCTTGCCAAGTCCCCGTGCGCGATCCGCGGGACAGTCCTGACCATTAAACATGTCAGATGAAACGTCAGCACGTTTTCGAATAGTTCCTGCGCGAGGTAAACATTCGTAGTAAAAAGTATTTGCATTGCAGGTGATCTGCAATAAAAAACCCATGCGAAGGCGAAGCGGTAGCGTTATTGCAGGTGTCTCTTGTCTCAGTTCAACCCCATCGGTCGATTTCCTCAACGTATAGATCTTCACTTCACCTTGCTCGATGGCCTGCCGGTCGTCGTAGGGAAGTGACGCGAACAGGTTTTTCAATACTGTTTCATAGGCGGTTTTGGTTTTTTTCAGGTAACTATCGAACTCCAGTCGGAACAATTCGTTCGTGTCGGGCAAGGGCTTTCGCGTCGTAGCACCATCAAGCCAGGTTGCCGTGGTGGTTATCGTTCTATCAGCATTGATGCAGAGGGTGTAGCTGGTTTTGCGAATGCCATCCTTCATCGTGATGTGCCAGGATTTCTTTTGGGTCAGCCTGTGCGACATGTAGACATCCCGAAAAGAATAGATCTTGTCTGCTAGCGGTGGTCCCTTTATTAATCCACCTGTCCTGACGTGCGAGAAATCCTCAATCAATTTTCGCCCATCCCCCATGAAGGGTGTCGGGTTTCCATACACGGTTCTCCACTCCCCATTGATCCGCACTTGACTCCCCTTGAAATACTTTTCCATTTCCCGTTCAGCGATAGCTGATCGTTGCGGAGGATCGGCGTCCAGTTGAAGGATTGCGTTACTCAATGCATCTGCTTGCTCGTCGAGCGCGTTTATGGCGCGATCTACTTCCTCTTGTGAGTAGTCCGAATCGGCACTCGCAGGAATGATGCCATTGGTAATGGCCCACTCAAGGGTTGGGGGTATTCTGCTTAGCCCGATAAGCTCCAGTTGTTTTTGAGTCGCTTGCATAGCCAGCTTGATTGGAAAGTCCACCAGTTGTTGGAAAGTCATCCGCTGGGGCAATCCGGGTTCTATTGCATCGGCGAGCGAGACACCGTGGGCAAAGTTCACCCAAACCATTGAGCTTCTGTACGGAAGGCCAGAAGGAATGTTGCAAATTTGAAAGTCGCTCGGAAATTGGGGTTGGTACAAACGAGCCAGCAGGATGGCTTCAGTTGGTGACGAGGCTCGATTTGTATCGACCAGGTGCTGCTCAAACGCGGCCCAAATGTTCTGATAGCTCTTCCCCCAATTTGACTGCTGGTACCAGGCATATCCACCGATATCATTGGGCATGCTGCTTTTGGCTGCATCTGCCTGTAGAAGAATGGCCTTACTGATGAGCTTGATACTAACCGCTGGAGAGGCATTTTCATCAGGTTGCCCGCCGTACCAGTTCAAGCCTTTAAGTAGTGCGTTTCCCAGTCTTTGCGCTTCGGGGGAACGCAGGATTTTTTCGAGGACGATCATAGGCGTTAACGAAAACTGATCGGTTTGCAACGGTGTAGAAGTATTATTCGCGAGGTAAGAGAGAAGAGAGGTTTCTGTTTGTGGCAAGAATCGGTTTACGATATCAACCATGTCGCGAGTTGTAAGTTGGGCAACAATATCTTTCAAAGTTGTGGAGTCGTTGGGGCGGGTGCTCTTGATCTTTTTTAGTGCACTCCTATCGCTTCTAGTGGGTGAGCGGTATAAGGCAACAATGTCGATGCCGCCGTCCAGTTGAAGGGAGTGGCGTGCGCGTTTCTCTTTTATCGTCTTAATGGCCGTGCGGTGTTGGCTGAGGATGTCCGGATCCCAGGGAGCAATGCCATAATAATTAATCATATCGAGAAGCTGGATCTTGCTATCCGTGCGGGCTTCACCGTCCACGCTTATCGTAGAGTTAATAGTGAGCGGGGAGTGAGCATGAGGCGGTAGGAAAGTGCTGGATAAATCGGTTGATGAAATGCCGGGTCTGTTCAGATGGCTGATCATCGCGTCATAGTCCGATAGTATGCCTTCATGCTCCATTGCAACAGAACCAAGTGCGACTTGGTCATTGCGTGAAACGTCAAGTGTCGATGTCGGTGAGTTCATGTTGATGTCTGTCTCATGGTGTGAGTTCTGGTTGTTTATCGGTAAGTCTGGAGACTTGGAGAGATAAATTATTTTGCTGATGGCGAGGTTGGAGAGTGCAATAAATATTGCTTTGAGTGAGTTGGGGTTAATGCGATGGAAATTCTTAGTGTGTGGCTGTCAGGCATTGCTGAACTTTCTTTTACAGGTTGTGCAATGCTTTTTTGTGCACATAACTACGCCGTGCGTGAGGGGCGCAGAAAAAAACCGGAAATTTTTACGCTGACTTGCCGGAAGAGTGAACGCACCCTAGTCTAGCTGTAGCGATCACGTTGGATGATGATCTGGCAGTGCTAATGCAAGGGACCTCATGAATCAAACGCGGACTCTCGGAACGCCACGGTTGTTGGGCATCGTATGGCCTTTTATTGCCGTCGTATTATTTCAAGCGTTGCTGGGAGGCGTGAGTCTGTACGTTCTTTCCGCTGTGCGGGGATACGTGGCGGGTGAAAGCCTGTGGTCCAAGGGCCAGAAGGACGCCATCTATTACCTCAACCTCTACGCCGACAGTCGCGACGAAACGATTTTTCTCAAGTACCAGAACGCAATTGCCGTACCCCAAGGCGGCCATGAGTTGCGTGTTGCGCTGGATGCCAGACCACCGAAACTGGAAGAGGCGAGAAGGGCCATCCTCAAAGGTGGAAATCACCCCGACGACGTTTCAAGCGTGATCTGGCTGTACCTCAATTTCCGCCATTTCAGTTACCTGGAGAAGGCTATCGACCTGTGGACCGTCGGCGATTCCTACCTGGTGCAACTCGATAATGTCGCCCGGGAAATGCACCAGTACATTAAGGAAAATCGAGCGACCAGCGACGACGTTACTCGCTGGAAAGAGCGGATCTTTGCCATCAACGATGGCGTGACACCGGCGGCCAGAGCGTTCAGTGATGCATTGGGTGAGGGATCGAGGGTCATCCTGCGGCTATTGTTGGTCATTAACCTGGCGACCGCGCTCGGCCTTATAGCACTGGCATTGATGCGTACCCATAAACTTCTCAAGCAGCGCCACGCGTTCGCCGATGCGCTTCAGCTGGAGAAGGAGCGGGCGCAAATCACCCTGCAATCGATTGGCGATGGGGTGATCACCACTAACGTCGACGGCGAAATTGCCTTTATGAACCCGGCTGCCGAGGCTTTGACCCACTGGAAGGCTGAGCAGGCAGCGGGTGTGCCGTTGGCAGCCCTGTTCAATTTGCTGGACGAAAATGCCCAGGCTGACGGTTTTACCCTCATCGAGCATATTTTAAGTGGCCAGTTGGGTGGTGGCAGCGAGCATTCCAAGCTGATCCAGCGCCTGGATGGCAGCACCGTTTCAGTGACCCTGGTCGGGGCGCCGATTCGTAACGCCGGCAAGGTCAGTGGCGCGGTCCTGGTGTTGCACGACATGACTCAGGAGCGGCAGTACATTGCCAACCTGTCATGGCAGGCGACCCACGATGCCTTGACCGGCCTGGCCAACCGCCGTGAATTCGAGTTCCGCCTGGATCAGGCTTTGCACAATCTGACGCGGCAGTCGGGTCGTCATGCGCTGATGTTTCTCGATCTGGACCAGTTCAAGCTGGTCAATGACACGTGCGGTCATGCGGCGGGTGACGAACTGTTGCGGCACATCTGCGCCTTGTTGCAATCAGGTTTGCGTGAAGGCGACACCTTGGCCAGGCTCGGCGGTGACGAATTTGGCATCCTCCTGGAAAACTGCTCGCCCGATGCGGCGGAAAAGATTGCCGACAGTCTGCGCCAGACCGTGCAGAACCTGCACTTTGTCTGGAAGGGCCGGCCGTTTGTCACCACTGTGAGCATCGGCCTGGTGCATATCGCGCAAAACCCGACCTCCCTCGAAGTCTCCCTGCGCGCCGCTGATATGGCCTGCTACATGGCCAAGGAAAAGGGCCGTAACCGGGTTCAGGTCTATCACGCCGACGATTCGGAACTGTCCCTGCGCTTTGGAGAGATGGCCTGGGTTCAGCGTCTGCACATGGCACTCGAAGATAACCGTTTTTGTTTATATGCCCAGCAAATCGCGCCGCTGGGGCATATCGAACAGGGTGGCGGACATATTGAAATCCTGTTGCGTCTGCACGATGAAGCAGGTCGCATGATTCTTCCGGACAGTTTCATTCCGGCAGCAGAACGATACGGTCTTATGACTGCGTTAGATCGCTGGGTAGTGGAGAACGTTTTTAAGATCATTGCTCAGTGCATATCGGAGAAACACAAAGGTCCGTTGGCGATGTGTGCGATTAATCTGTCAGGCATTACTATAGGAGATGACGCATTCCTGGACTTCCTGCGTCAACAGTTTGTTGTTTACGACATACCACCTGAAATGATTTGTTTTGAAATTACTGAAACCAGTGCGATATCAAATTTAGGCAGTGCAATCAGATTTATTAATGAACTCAAAGGCTTAGGTTGTCATTTTTCATTAGATGACTTTTGTGCCGGTATGTCCTCGTTCGCCTACTTGAAACATTTACCTGTAGACTTCCTGAAGATCGACGGGAGTTTCGTTAAGGATATGCTGGACGACCCGATTAACCTCGCCATGGTCGAAGTGATTAATCACATTGGTCATGTAATGGGTAAGCGCACGATTGCCGAGTTTGTAGAAACACCCCAGATCGAGCAGGCACTGCTGGAGATTGGGGTCGATTACGCTCAAGGGTATGTCATAGAACGCCCGCATCTGTTTACTTGCGAAAGTTTACAAAGTCGTCCTGCGAGGCCTCAGCCTTTGTTGTTCAAGGCGCCAGGCACGTTCCGCTGAAACTCTTGCTGATCCTTAATCACAATCAAAAGGAGCTCGACAGTGATCGACACATTTATTCGAACCGGCCCACTCATGGAAGCTGCAAGTTATCCTGACTGGGCCCAACGCCTGATCCATGATTGCAGCGAGAGCAAACGCAGGGTCGTCGAACATGAGCTGTATCAACGGCTGCGCGATAACAAGCTCAGTGCAAAGACCATGCGCCATTACCTTATTGGTGGCTGGCCGGTGGTTGAACAGTTTGCGTTGTATATGGCGCAGAACTTGACCAAGACCCGTTTCGCCCGTCATCCCGGAGAAGACATGGCGCGTCGCTGGTTGATGCGCAATATTCGCGTTGAACTCAATCACGCCGACTATTGGGTGCACTGGAGTCGGGCTCATGGTGTCAGCCTGGAAGATCTGCAAGCGCAGCCTGTTGCGCCAGAACTTCACGCCCTCAGCCATTGGTGCTGGCACACCAGTTCGTCGGACTCGCTGATCGTCGCCATTGCCGCGACCAACTACGCCATTGAGGGCGCAACGGGGGAGTGGTCCGCGGTGGTTTGCTCCAATGGCATCTACGCAGCATCGTTCCCCGAGGAAGATCGCAAGCGGGCAATGAAGTGGCTGAAGATGCACGCGCAATATGATGATGCGCATCCCTGGGAAGCGCTGGAAATCATCTGCACATTAGCGGGGATGAATCCGAGCAAAGCGTTGCAGGTAGAGTTGCGCCAGGCCGTTTGTAAAAGTTACGACTACATGTACCTCTTCCTGGAGCGTTGCATGCAGTTGGAACACGCTGAAAAGGCTCAAGTCCCGCGTGAGCGCATGGCTTTCGCTGAAAGCTGAGTCGTTATTACGCAGCAATGAAAAAGCCCGCACCTCCTGTTCAGGGAGGGCGGGCTTTTTTGGTTCCGGCAGCGAATTCAGGCGCTGATCTTGAGGCCAACGAGGCCGGCAATGATCAGTGCGACACTGGCGAGTCTGAATAGCGCCATGGACTCACCAAACAGAATGATCCCGGCGATGACGGTTCCGACCGCACCCACGCCTGTCCAGATGGCGTAGGCGGTGCCCAGCGGCAATTCCTTCATGGCCAGGCCCAGCAGGCCCAGGCTGATGGCCATCGCGGTAATGGTTAGAGCGGTGGGGAGAGGGCGACTGAAGCCATCGGTGTATTTCAGGCCAACAGCCCAGCCGACTTCGAACAGACCGGCGAAAAACAGAATGATCCAGGACATTGAAGACCTCCATCGATTGACGGGGTCGTCCCCAGATTAATGACTCGATCGAGCCGCGAGGTCGTCCTCGCGTTGCGCCATAGAGTGCCCATCATTAACCCGGGGATCAAGTTTTCAGATCAGTCGATTGCCTGCTGAGTGGCTGTTTCCCGGTCCTCTTTTTCACTCATTCGGCGGAACCAGGTCGAGAGCAGTGCCCCGGAGATGTTGTGCCACACGCTGAACAAGGCGCTCGGCACCGCCGCCAGAGGCGAGAAGTGCGCACTGGCCAGCGCCGCACCCAGACCTGAGTTTTGCATACCCACTTCCAGTGCCAGCGATTTACGCTGGGCCAATGGCAGCTTGAACAGGCGGCCAGTGAAATAGCCCAGCAGATAGCCAAAGCTGTTGTGCAACATGACGACGGCCATGATCAACAGGCCCGATTCGGCGATTTTTGCCTGACTGGCCGCCACCACTGCCGTAACTATGATCACGATGCTCACCACGGAGATCAAAGGCAGCACTTCCACGGCGTGGCGCACCCGGTGACCGAGCACGCGTTGGGCCGCTACCCCAAGCACGATCGGTAACAGCACCACTTGCAGGATCGACCAGAACAGCTCCATGAAGGACACCGGCAACCAGGCCGAAGCCAACAGCCAGATCAGTGCGGGTGTCAGCAGCGGAGCGAGGAGGGTGGTGACAGCCGCGATGGCGACTGACAACGCCAGGTCGCCACGCGCGAGCCAGGTCATCACGTTCGACGAGGTGCCGCTTGGGCAGCAACCGACCAGGATCACGCCGACGGCAATTTCCGGGGGTAAGTGGAACGCCTGGCAGAGCAACCACGCCACACCGGGCATGATCACGAAATGGGCGACGACGCCCAACGCTACACGCCAGGGATGGCGTGCGACTTCCGCAAAATCTTCCAGCTTGAGCGTCAGCCCCATGCCGAACATCACCAGGCCCAGCAGTGGCACGATGGCGCCCTTGAGGCCGATGAACCACGCGGGTTGCAGGAACGCCACGACGGCGAAAATCAAAACCCAGTAGGCGAAGGTGTTGCCGACAAAGCGGCTCAATGCAGCCAGTGCACGCATGGCCTGATCCTTATTGTATGAAAGCGTTAGGGACCTAAGCATACGTTGCCTGTAAAAAGATCGCAGCGTTCGGCGGCTCCTGCGGGGAATGAATTCCACACTGCAGGGGCTGCCGAAGGCGGCGATCTCTTTATTGGCTGATTGGCGCCGCCCATCAGGGTCGGCGCCCGGCAGGGATTAGATGCCCTGCGGAGTCTCTTCCCCACCCAGCGCTTCCACCAGCGCTGGAAGGAAATCACCGAAGGTCAGCATCATCAGGGTGAAACTGGCGTCCAGTTGGCCGAGGGCTTCTTCGCCACCGTCCTGTTCCGCCTGATCCTGCAGCAGGTCTTCGAACTTCAGGCGCTTGACCACCATCTTGTCGTCAAGGACGAAAGACAGTTTGTCTTGCCATGCCAGCGACAGCTGAGTGACTACTTTACCGGTGCTCAGGTGGAGCTGGATTTCTTCGCTGGTCAGGTCCTGACGCTTGCAGCGCACGATGCCGCCATCTTCGTGGGTATCACGCAGCTCGCATTCGTCCAGGACGAAGAAATCGTCCGCAGCTTTCTGGGTGGTGACCCATTCGGTCATGGTCGCGGTCGGCGACATTTTAACGGTCAGCGGACGCACTGGCAGTGTGCCGATCACTTCACGCAGGGTGGACAGCAGGTCTTCGGCGCGTTTCGGGCTGGCCGAATTCACCAGGATCAGACCCTGTTTCGGTGCGATGGCCGCGAAGGTCGACGAGCGACGGATAAAGGCGCGCGGCAGGAAGGCCTGGATGATTTCATCCTTGATCTGATCGCGTTCCTTCTTATAGACCTTGCGCATTTGCTCGGCTTCGATCTCTTCGACTTTTTCCTTCACCGCGTCACGAACGACGCTGCCCGGAAGAATGCGTTCTTCCTTGCGAGCCGAGATCAGCAGGAAGTCTCCACTGACGTGAACCAGAGGGGCATCTTCGCCCTTGCCGAACGGCGCGACGAAACCGTAGGTGGTCAACTCCTGGCTTGCACATGGACGCGCCTGTTTAGTGGCCAGTGCAGTTTCCAACGCCTCGGCATCAAAAGGCAGATCTTGGGTCAGGCGATAGATAAGCAGGTTTTTGAACCACATGGTGTGAGTCTCTCCTTTATACAAAGGGGGGCATTATTCTCTTCGCGGCGCCATAGGCCAACCCTTCCCTAAGCCTTTGGAAGGCCTGCAAAAATTATTTAAAAAAGTGCTTGCCAGAGGTTGGGTCGCTCCGTAGAATGCGCGCCACACCGAACGTGAAGGGTGATTAGCTCAGCTGGGAGAGCGTCTGCCTTACAAGCAGAATGTCGGCGGTTCGATCCCGTCATCACCCACCATTCGCATTCAGTGTTACGCGCAGCGGTAGTTCAGTCGGTTAGAATACCGGCCTGTCACGCCGGGGGTCGCGGGTTCGAGTCCCGTCCGCTGCGCCATATTCGGTAACCTGGAACGCTGAACGCCAGGTCACCACGGAAAAGCCCGCTTACGCGGGTTTTTTTCTGTCCGTAGTTCCTGCAGGGTGTGTGAAGTTTCAGGTTTTCAGATTTTATTTGAAAAATATTTCAATTAAATCAACACATTATGAAAATCTGTGGCATAATGCGCCCCGCAACGAAGGTAAAGGGTGATTAGCTCAGCTGGGAGAGCGTCTGCCTTACAAGCAGAATGTCGGCGGTTCGATCCCGTCATCACCCACCATTCGCATTCAGTGTTACGCGCAGCGGTAGTTCAGTCGGTTAGAATACCGGCCTGTCACGCCGGGGGTCGCGGGTTCGAGTCCCGTCCGCTGCGCCATATTCGGTAACCTGGAACGCTGAACGCCAGGTCACCACGGAAAAGCCCGCTTAAAGCGGGCTTTTTTTCGTCCGGAATATGGCATTTCAACCGCCAACTTTAATACCTCAGCGTGTGTCATCCGCTTCTATCGGAAGCAGATGACAGAAGCTTCATCCTCAGAATCCCGAAATGCGTTAAAACACCTGAACTTATCAGATGTTTCCTGCTCTCATGCCGGTAGCCATTGGTCGTGGCCGCCTGATAAGCTCGCGGCTTTACTCGATTGCCCTTTAGGCGCATGAACAAGGAAATAGCATGAAACAGCATCGGTTGGCGGCGGCGGTGGCCCTGGTTAGCCTGGTACTTGCGGGTTGTGACTCGCAAACCAGCGTAGAGCTGAAAACCCCGGCGCAAAAAGCTTCCTACGGGATTGGCCTGAACATGGGCAAAAGCCTGGCTCAGGAAGGCATGGATGATCTGGATTCCAAAGCCGTAGCTCAAGGCATCGAAGATGCCGTCGGCAAGAAAGAGCAAAAGCTGAAGGATGACGAACTGGTCGAAGCTTTTGCCGCACTGCAAAAGCGTGCTGAAGAGCGCATGGCCAAGATGAGCGAAGAGTCGGCAGCCGCTGGCAAGAAATTCCTCGAAGACAATGCCAAGAAAGCCGGCGTAACCACCACCGCTTCGGGTCTGCAGTACGAAGTGGTCAAGAAGGCCGATGGCGCACAGCCTAAGCCGACCGACGTAGTGACCGTTCACTACACCGGTACCCTGACTAACGGCACCGTTTTCGACAGCTCCGTCGAGCGTGGCAGCCCGATCGATCTGCCGGTTAGCGGTGTGATTCCAGGCTGGGTTGAAGGTCTGCAGCTGATGCATGTTGGCGAGAAGTACAAACTGTACATCCCTAGCGAACTGGCATACGGCGCGCAAAGCCCAAGCCCGGCGATTCCAGCCAATTCGGTGCTGGTATTCGACCTGGAACTGCTGGCGATCAAGGATCCAGCCAAGCAAGAAGACGCTGCCAAGTAATTTGCGTCTGCCTTGAAACAACGCCTCGCTCATGCGGGGCGTTGTTGCATCTGGCATTTGGCAAGGGTAAACAAAGCGAACGGATGCTGTAGGCTGAAGTCATAGGCTGTAAGGGCGTACGCGCTAGCCGCGCGAACTCGCCAAGTCAATGAAATATTGGGTTTTTTTATGTGAGTAAAAAACGCCCGATCTGAGTTCAGCCCTTATAAAACGGGGCTCTCAGCCGTGAAATGCAGCTCTGTTCACAAGGTTATCCACAATTTGTGTGGATAACATTTCAGCGGGAGGAATGATGAAAGCACCCTGGAATTTTGCTCGTTTCCTGCCACTGGCCGGGCGTTTGCTCGCACGAGGGCGTTTGCCGACCTTGTTGTTCGCTGTCGCCAGTAAAGGCGCGAGCCAAGGCAACCGGCTCGGCAAGCTCAAAGACGATCTCCGCCTGTTGCAGGCACTCTGTCTGGCCTACTGGCGCGGGGAGTACCGTGCCATCAGCCCGAAAGCATTGATTTCGGTGGTGGCGGGGTTGATGTATTTCCTCAGTCCGGTGGATGCGATTCCCGATTTCATACCGGTTTTCGGCATGCTCGATGACATTGCTGTGCTGGCCTGGTTAATGAAAGTCCTCGATGACGAGCTCAATGCCTTCCGCGCGTGGCGCAAGCGTCAATTGCCGGAAAAACTTGCTGTAGTCGAGCGGCTTCCGGATAACCCTGAACAACTTCAACTGCAAGGTCCGAAGAAAACCTGAGCCGATTCAAGTTCATCCTTATATTCAAACCCCCCGCGACCTTGGCCGCTGTTAGGATTACACTTCTAGGGAAAAGTGCCGACTCGCTAAGTGTCGTTGTCCTACGGGGAAGTCATGGATATTCAGATAATCACACGCGAAGGCGAGCCCGAGTATGCGGTTGTACCATGGGCTCAGTATCAGGCTTTATTGAAAGCAGCAGGCATTGATCAACAACCAAAGCGAGTCGCTCCGGAGCGTCCCGCGACAACGCCAGACCAGATTCTTCCCGGTCTGGATCAACTACGCAGTTTGCGCGAAGGAAAGGGCATCGCCATTGAGGCGCTGGCCCGCACGGTAGGCATCAGTCCGTCTTATCTGGCCTTGATCGAAAGTGGCGAGCGTCTACCCGACGCGGCGATTCGCCGAAGCCTGGCCTGGGAATTGACGGTGCCAGGTTGGAGGGATGAATCGTGAGCGTACGCATCAGTCGTCAACATTGGGACGGATTGTTGGGTGAACTGGATCAGGCACGCCGACAGCGACATCTGCTGACTTACCGCGCGTTGCTGGAGCGATTGCAGCTACCCACGCCGGCCATGCAAACCCTGACGGCTGCTCTTGAGCATCTGGCCGCGCTGGACGCCAAGGCCGAACAGCCTTTGCGCAGTTCGCTGGTGATCAGCCAGGGCGCCAGCCGCCTGCCCCGTACCGGTTTTTTCGAATGTGTGGAACGACTGGGACGTTTTTCCGGACCGTCCGATGGTGTCGCCGCTGCGTCTTGGCACGCGTCAGAAGTGGTTCGTGTGTTCGAATACGAATACCCCGAATCGGCGGAAGCCTGAGTGTTTTTAAAACTCAAGGCGCGGGCCGGATATTGGCTGGCCCGTCGGTTGTTTCACTGGTCATGGTTTGTTCGCCAACCTCGAGGCTGGAGCTGGCTTGAAGGCCAGTTTGCGCGCATGGCCAATCTCGGCGACGTTGGCGCTCAGAGCTTCTATGGCCACATTCTGACGTTCCGTGGTGTGGGCCTTGGGGCTCGTGAAGAAGGTGTGAGATTGTTGCGCCTGGCAGCGCTGGCGGGCGATGGCAAGGCGGCGTATCAGGTGGGTGTGATCAGTCTGGCCGGAACGCTGGGCAAGGCGCCAGATCCAGTCGAGGCGGCACGATGGTGGAACCTGGCGGCAAAGGCGGGGCATCCGTTGGCAGAGATGAAGCTAAAAGAGCTGGCGTCCCGCGACTCCGGGGTTCCACCCTCGATCTGAGCTGAACTCAGCGCTGGCCTACGCGCGCATCCTCAACCGGCACCGCCAGGCTATCAATCACATGCAAGCTATACCCCGGCACATTTTTCGCGTGATGCTTGGCTTGCGATGCCATCTCGGCCAACTGGCTGGCATCGAGTTGCTCGCAAGCCTCTGGGTACAAATGCACCACGCCAATCGACAGTGACAGCAATGCGAACTCCTGGCGTAAACCCTGACGGTTCGGGCCGATGAAACAACCGGCTTCCAGGTGTTCGCTACGGTAAAAGCGGCGGCACTGACTCTGGAAATCGTCCAGCAACTGGTTCAAACGCTTGCGCCAGTCCTCCGGCCCGAGCACCAGCAGGAAGTCGTCACCGCCGATATGCCCGACAAAGTCGCGGGATGGGTCGACGCGATCATTCAGGCATTGCGCCAGGCACAGCAGTACTTCGTCGCCACGCCCGTAGCCGTAAATGTCGTTGAACGGTTTGAAGCTGTCGATATCGACGTAGCAGATCACCGATTCCCGTTTCTGTTGCAGCAGGCGTGTCAGGCATTGCTGGATCGGCACGTTCCCCGGTAACAGTGTAAGAGGATTGGCGTAGCGGGCCTGCTGGATCTTCAGTTCGGTAATCAGCTTGAGCACATCGATCACCCGTCCCAGTCCCAGGTATTCGCCGTTGAGGGTGATGATGAAGTCCTCTTCGATTCGCTGCCGCGCACGGCTGGTGATGAGGCGACTGACCTGCTGCAAGGATTGGCTCATCTCGACCGCGAGAAAATCGTCACTCATCAAGCGGCTGATCGGCTTGCGGGCAAAAAGATCGGTGGCGAACGGCTTGAGGAGCACGTCCGACAGCGAATGCCGATGGACGATGCCGCAAGGCTGGCCTCGCTCGTCCAGCACCGCCAGGGAGTTCAGGTTGGCCTGGCGACGAAACGCTTCCAGTACGGTAGCGGTCGGCGTTTCCCGGGGCACGGCCGCCTGATCATTGAGCAGGGCGCTCAGGTCACTGCCTTCTTCACTCAGCACCAATGCATTGCTGTCGTGCCTGGGCATCAGATTTCGGGCTTCCCGTGGGGGATGTTCTTGAGGACGGCAGAGCAAATACCCCTGCACCAGATCAACGCCCATTTCGGTGAGCACCGCCAGCTCTTCCGGTAGCTCAATCCCTTCGGCAATAACCTGGGCACGTGAGGCCTTGGCGATTTGCAGGATCGAACCGACGAACTCACGTTTGAGCGCATCCTGATGGATACCATCGATGAAATGTCGGTCGATCTTCACGTAATCCGGTCGCAATTCCGACCAGAGCCGCAAGCTCGAATAACCCGCTCCCAAATCGTCCAGCGCAATGGAAAACCCCATTGCACGGTAGTGATGGAGCGCGGTTTGCAGCAGCTGAAAATCATCGGTCGGGGTTTGTTCAGTGAGTTCAATCACTACCTGGCTGGGGGCAATCCCGAAATCCTCCAGCAGCTGTAACGTCCGTCCGGGCTGGTGGGCGGCTTCGAGCAAGGATTCCGGCGAGACGTTCAGGAATAGTTTGCCGGGCAGTTGCTGTTCGTTGAAACGACGGCAAGCACTTTTGCGGCAGGCCATTTCCAGTTCACTCAGGCGAGCGGCCTGGCGGGCAACGGCGAACAGTGCGATCGGGGAGTGCAGCGGACTGTTGGAGGGGCCACGGCTGAGGGCTTCGTAGCCGATGATGCGTCGTTCCGAGAGCGAGATGATCGGCTGGAACAGGCTGTGTAACCCGCCTTGAGTCAGTATTGAGCTCAGTGCGGTCAGCTGTTCTGTCGTGGTCATGGCAATCTCTGGCGATAAAAAAAGGACCGGGCGGGCTCTTGGTACAGAGCCCGCCCGGTCCTTTATTTCACGACAGAATGATGACTGTTTGATGACGCTCCGTAGAGCGTCGCCGTTAAATTGCCATCATCTTAGTGCTTGGCCACCGCCGTGTTGAGCTTCAGGTAGTCCAAAAGAATACGACCCGTCTCGCTCAGGTAAGCATCGTCTTCCGGTTTGGTCTTGTCCGGCTCAGCCGCAATGGCGTCTTCGTCTTCTTTCTTCAGCTCTTTGAGCGGTTCTTCGCCTTTGGCCTTGCGACGGATATTCTCCATCACCAGCTGTTTGGCTTCGATGTCCGCATGTTGCGCACGACGCTCGGCTTCGTTCAGGCTGACGGTTTTTTCTTCCATCAGCTTCTGGGCCAGAGCCAGCTTGTCGCGGATGAAGACAAATTCAGCATCCTTGGCCGTACGCACGTCATGCTCGGACTTGAGCTGCGTAATGTAAGGTTTGAAGGGGTCAACCGCAGGCTTGATGGCGGCCTTGATGGTGTCCCATGGCATGGCTTCAGGCAGCGCGCTTTCGCCGATTTCCTTGGTGTCGATGATCGACGGGTAATCGATGTCCGGCAGTACGCCCTGATGCTGGGTGCTCTGGCCGGAAACCCGATAGAACTTGGCCAGGGTCAATTTCAACTCGCCGTGATTCAGAGGCTGAATGGTCTGTACCGTGCCTTTGCCGAACGTCTGGCCGCCAATGATCAGCGCGCGATGGTAGTCCTGCATGGCGCCGGCAAAAATCTCCGAAGCCGAAGCAGACAAACGGTTGACCAACAGCGCCATCGGGCCTTTGTAGAACGCGCCCGGGTTTTCATCTTCCAGCACATCGACGCGGCCATCGGCGTTACGCACGAGAACGGTCGGACCTTTGTCGATAAACAGACTCGTCAGCTCGGTGGCTTCCTGCAGGGAACCGCCGCCGTTGTTGCGCAAGTCGATGACCACGCCGTCGACCTTCTCTTTCTGCAACTCGGTCAGCAGCTTCTTGACGTCGCGAGTGGTGCTCTTGTAGTCAGGATCGCCGGCACGGAAGGCCTTGAAGTCCAGATAGAAGGCCGGGATCTCGATGACGCCGAGCTTGTAGTCCTTGCCATCCTGCTTGAGGTTGAGGACCGACTTCTTGACCGCCTGGTCTTCAAGTTTCACCGCTTCGCGAGTAATCGGGACAATCTTGCTGGTCTGGTCGTTTGGCGCATTGCTGGCCGGGATCACTTCCAGGCGCACGATAGTGCCCTTCGGACCGCGGATCAGCTTGACCACTTCATCCAGACGCCAGCCAACCACGTCAACTATCTCTTTGTTGCCTTGGGCAACGCCGATGATCTTGTCGGCCGGCGCGACCATTTTGGTTTTGTCGGCAGGGCCTGCTGGCACCAGACGCACGACTTTCACCTGGTCGTTGTCGCTCTGCAACACGGCGCCGATGCCCTCAAGGGACAGACTCATGTTGATATCGAAGTTCTCCGCATTATCTGGCGACAGATAGTTGGTGTGCGGGTCGTAGGACATGGCGAAGGTATTGATGTACGCCTGGAAGATGTCTTCCGCGCGGGTCTGGTCAAGTCGGGCCAGTTGATTCTTGTAGCGCTTGGTCAGGGTCTCCTGAATCTGCTTGGAGTCCTTGCCCGCGATCTTCTGCCGCAATACTTCGTCCTTGACGCGTTTGCGCCACAGGTCGTCGAGCTCTGCGGTGGATTTGAGCCAAGGCGCATCCTTGCGATCGATCAGCAAGGTTTCCTTGGTATTGAAGTCGATCTTGTCGACGCCCTTGTTCAACTCGGCAAGGGCGAAGTCCAGACGCGATTTGACGCGGTCCAGGTAGCGCTTGTAGATGGTGAACCCGGCGTTGAGGTCGCCGCTTTTCAGGAAGTCGTCGAATTGTGTTTTCCACTTGTCGAATTCGGCGATGTCGCTGGCCATGAAGTAGCTGCGCGACGGATCCAGCAGCTTGAGGTAGCTGTCGTAGATAATCACCGAGCGCGCGTCATCGAGCGGCGGCTTGCTGTAGTGATGGCGCTTGAGCAATTCGACAACGTTCAGGCTCGCGATCACTTCGTCACGATCTGGCTGAAGCTTGTCCCAGCTGTTGGCTGCGAATGTATTGCTCGACATCGGCATCAAGCCGATCCCGATAAATAGGGCTAGGGCGGTGCTGGGGAACAGATGCTTCATGCTGATTCGACGCGGGGACAATTGATCACGCATATTAGGCCGTCTTTGAAGTCGCCGGTTCCACAAAGGGCCGGTCACATAATGCAAGAAAGCCCGACGCTACAGCTACGGGCTCAGTCCAGACTCACTATGGAGGCACTGTGAAAGCATTGCAAGGCGTTGAAGGTCAAGTGGAGTGGGCGCATGAGCCGAGTCCTACGTGTGATGTAGGACAAGTTCGCATCCGAGTGGCGGCAGCGGGCCTCAATCGCGCCGATTTGTTGCAGAAGGCGGGTCTGTATCCGCCACCACCGGGAGCCAGTCAGGTGCTGGGTCTGGAGTGTTCCGGAGTGATCAGCGAGGTGGGCCCGGGCTCGTCCTGGCAGGTGGGAGATCGCGTTTGCGCCTTGCTGGCCGGGGGTGGCATGGCCGAGGAGGTGGTAGTCGAC
The DNA here is from genome assembly GCF_058145095.1 of Pseudomonas sp. MDV22-iso1. NCBI lineage: Bacteria > Pseudomonadati > Pseudomonadota > Gammaproteobacteria > Pseudomonadales > Pseudomonadaceae > Pseudomonas > Pseudomonas sp. MDV22-iso1. Next base: position 99,046 of record NZ_JBYVMF010000005.1, on the reverse strand, counting down.
GGACGGCATGTGCTGCCGGTTCCTGAAGGTCTGTCCCTGGTCGAAGCCGCAGCGTTGCCCGAAGTCTATGCGACCGTTTGGCTGAATTTGTTTCAGCTGGCCGGGCTAAAACCCGGTGAGAAAGTTCTGCTGCACGCCGGCGCAAGTGGAATCGGTTCAGCCGCTATTCAGCTTTGCAAGGCGTTTGGTAATCCGTGTTGGGTCAGCGTCGGTTCTGCCGAGCGCTTGGCTTACTGCGAAGCGCTGGGTGCGCAGGGCGGCGTCGTACGCACGGGGGAACTGGACAGTTTGAATGACCTGGGGCCGTTCGACGTGATTCTTGATCCGGTCGGGGGCAACTATGCCGCGCTGAACCTCAAGCTGCTGGCCCGGGATGGTCGTTGGGTGCTGATCGGCTTGATGGGTGGCCGCGAGGCGAAGCTTGATCTGGCGCAGGTGCTGGCCAAGCGCGTGCAATTACTGGGTTCGACCTTGCGTGCCCGGGACGATCAGTTCAAGGCTGATCTGTTCAGTGATCTCAGCCAGCATGTCTGGCCGCTATTCGCCGAAGGTCGGTTGAGCCCGCAGCTGGCGAAGACGTTCAAGATCAGGGATGCCGAAGCGGCGTTTGCCGAATTGGCGACCAATAAGGTGGCGGGGAAGCTGGTGTTGGTCATCGACGAAAGTCTGGCGTGAAGCCTGGTCCGGCGCAATCCTTGTGGGAGCGTGGCTTGCCCGCGATTCAGGCGGCGCGGTGTGTCAGGCAAACCGCGTTATCGTTCATCGCGGGCAAGCCACGCTCCCACAGGGGATCTCGGTTACTTCCAGTTATGGATTGGCCAGCCAGCCTTCTCGGCATGTTCGAGCAGTACCGGGTCCGGATTCACAACGTGTGGGAAATCTACCTTCAGCAGCAACGGCAAATCGTTGCGTGAGTCCGAATAGAAACTCGCGCCTTCGAGATTTTCTTCCTCTGCATCCAGCCATTCCAGCAAGCGCGTGATTTTGCCTTCGCGGTAGGTCAGGGTGCCGACGGTTTGGCCGCTGTACACCCCGTGTACCACTTCCAGCTCGATGCCAAGTATCTCGTCGATGCCCAGGCGATCGGCAATCGGTCTGACCAGGTGCGTGCCCGAGGCCGAGATCACCAGAATCCGGTCGCCAGCCTTGCGATGGGCGGCGATGGTTTTGGTGGCGTCACTGAAGATGATCGGCTCGATAAAGTCTTCCACCCACGGCCCGACCAAATGATCGATCTCTTCAGGTGTACGCCCGATCATGGGTTCCAGGCTGAAGGTCATGTAGTCCTCCATCCGTAATTTCCCGTGACTGTAGGCGTCCATCAGTTCGTTGTTCTGACGCATGAACGACTCGGGATCGACCCATCCCAGGCGGCCCATTTGCTCGCTCCAGAGGGTGGCGCAGTCGCCATGGATCAGGGTTTCGTCCAGATCAAAAATTGCCAGGGCCATCAGTGCAGTTCTCTCTTCAACGTCAGCAAAGGCATCAGGCTACCTCACACAGGGCCGTCGGATCGATGGAAAGCGCCAGGCGCTGACCGTCGGGATGCAGATCGGCCGCCGAGCGGTTCAGCACATCGACCACCAGTTCCACGCCCCGGGCTTCAACCCGGTAGCGAATCACGTTACCCAACAGGCTATGGCTTCTAACCTGCGCATCGAGTTCGCCGTTGAGGCTCAGCTCGATGGCTTCCGGGCGAATCGCGATGCGTCCGGTCACCGGCCGTTGCAGCAGCTTCGAAGCATTGTCGGCATCCAGCAGGTTGTAGTTGCCGATGAAGCCGGCGGCGAAGGCATCGACCGGGGCGGTATACAGCGTTTCGGCGTCGCCGCTTTGTACGATTTTTCCCTGATTCATCAGGAAAATGCGGTCAGACATCGTCAGTGCTTCTTCCTGATCGTGTGTGACAAAAATGGTGGTCAAGCCGAGCTCACGCTGAATCTGACGGATCTGTTCGCGCAGGTGTTTGCGGATCCGCGCATCCAGGGCTGATAACGGTTCATCCAGCAACAACAGGCGTGGCCGTGTAACGAGGGATCGGGCGAGGGCGACACGCTGGCACTGTCCGCCGGACAGCTGATGCGGATAGCGCGCGGCGAATTCGTTGAGCTCCACCAGCTTGAGCACTTCGGCCACCCGCTTGTGGCTGTCATCGGAATTGACTTTCTGCATGCGCAAACCGAACGCCACGTTTTGCTCGACAGTCATGTTCGGAAACAGCGCATAACTCTGGAATACCATGCCGATCCCGCGCTTTTGCGGGCTCAACGGCACAAGATCCTGGCCATCGAGAAAGATCTTGCCGCCATCGACCGAGGTCAGTCCCGCAATGCAGCGCAGCAACGTGGACTTGCCGCAGCCGGAAGGGCCGAGGAGGGTGACGAATTCACCTTTGTGGATCTCGCAGTTGATGTCGCTGAACACTGGGGTGCCGGCTTGCTTTAATGAGGGGTAGCTTTTCTGAAGATGTTGGACGCTCACATAGCTCATTCGCTTTTGTCCCTGTTCAAAATGTTGGCCGCCCAGGTCAGAACCAGCACGAAGAAAAAGTAGGAAATTACCAGCGCACTGGTGAAGTGGCCGCTGCTGTTACGCATGTTGTTGAGGTAAACCTGCAGGGTTTCATAGCGGGTGCCGACGAGGATGTTGGCAAACACGAACTCACCGAACAGGAATGAGAACGACAGCAGCAGCGCTACCATCAGCCCTTTACGCAAATTCGGCAGCACCACCAGAAAAGCGGCTTGCCATGTGCTGGCGCCCAGCAGTTGGGCCGCGTCCATCAAGTCGCGCAGATTGATCGCTTGCAGGTTGTTGGTGATCGCGCGGTACATGAAAGGCAATGCCACGGTGAAGTAACAGCCAATCAGAATCCACGGCGTACCGACCATGGCGAACGGTCCGGAACCGTAGAGCTGCAACAGTCCTACCGAGGACACCACAGGCGGCACCGCAAAGGGCAGCAGGATCAGAATGTTCATCAGCGCGTCGAGCTTCGGGAAGTGGTAATGCACCACGAACAGCAGCGGCAGAATCAGTACCACCGACAGAATCAACGCCCCGACGCACACCAGCAGCGACTGCCCGAACGCATTCAGGAATCGTGGGTCGCTCCACAGTTGCACATACCATTTGAACGTGAAACCGCTGGGCAAAATCGTTGCCGACCAACTGCTGGCGATCGAGTAGATCAGCGTTCCGAGCAGCGGCAGCAGCAGAATGGCAAACAACAGGTACACCACGACGCGGTGATAGACACCGACGGGCCCCAATTCAGCGCGAGACATGGTAGCTCCTCTTCAACAGCAGCTGATGCACGATGGTCACCAGGGTCATCAACGCGACGAGCACGACGGCCAACGCACTGGCCATGTTCGGGTCGAGGGAAATGTCGCCGGAAACCATTGCCGCGATGCGGATCGGCAGCACGTTGAAGTTGCCGGTCGTCAGTGCATACACCGTGGCGTAGGCGCCGAGCGCGTTAGCCAACAGGATGACGAAGGTGCCGAGTAGCGCGGGGGTCAGCACCGGCAAACCGATGTGGCGCCAGAATTGCCAACCGTTGGCGCCGAGCAACGCGGCGGATTCTCGCCAGTCTTCGCGCAGGGCATCAAACGCCGGGTACAGCAGCAACACCCCCAGCGGAATCTGGAAGTAGGTGTAAAGGATGATCAGCCCGGTTTTCGAGTACAGGTTGAAATCCTGAATGATCCCTGCTTGTTTCAGCATGATGGTGAAGCTGCCGTTGAAACCGAGCAGGATGATGAAAGCAAAGGCCAGGGGCACACCGGCAAAGTTGCTGGTCATGTTGGCAAAGGCATTCACGAAGTTGCGCAGTTTCGAATCGACCCGACGCAGGGAATAGGCCCCGAGCACCGCGATGATGATGCCGAATACGCTGGACCAGAAACTGATCTCGAGGCTGTACTGGATCGCTTGTAAATAAAACTTCGAATTGAAGATTTTTGTGAAGTTGGCCAGGCCCCAACCGAACTCTTCCGACTGCAGGCTGTTGATCATCACCCAGAACAGCGGGGCGATCTGAAAGACGATAAAGAACAAGGCGAAAGGGATAAGGCACAACGCTGCCAACCATTTGCCGCGGGTCATGGCGTTCACTTGAACAGCTCCCGGCAAACAGGTTTGTCGTGGGCTACGCCGAGCAGTTCGCAAACAGTGCCGCAGATGTCCGTCTGTTTAGGCGTGGCGTCGGCATTCAAACTGAAGGCATCACCGAGGACGAACAGTGGCACTTCACGCTCTTGCGGCAGCAGGCCATTGTGGGATCGGTCGTTGTTCATGCCGTGGTCGGCGGTCACCAGCACCTGGTAATCGGCATCGAGCCAGCCTTGCAGGTAATCAGCCAGGATGATGTCGGCGGAGCGAGCGCTGTTTCGGTATTGCGGGGTGTCGAGGCCGTGTTTGTGCCCGGCGTCATCAATGTTCATGGGGTGCACCAGAAGGAAGTTTGGCGCATGACGCAGGCGCAGGTTTTCGGCGTCTGCGAACAGGTGCGAATCCGGATAATGATCGCTCCAGTAGAAGTGACCGTGCTGGATCGGCAGATCGGCGTCGTCAGTGTGACGGTCCCGTGCGGCCACGAAGGGCGAGCGGTTATAGAGCTCGCTGACCCAGTGATACGCCGCGGCGGCGGTTTTAAGACCCGCGTCGGTGGCGTAGTGATAGATGCTGCGCTGATTGGACAGGCGCGAAACGTTGTTGTGGACGATGCCACTGTCGATCGGGGTAACGCCGGTCAGGATGCATTCGTAAAGTGGTCGGGACAGGGCTGGCAATTCGCACTCCAGCTTGTAGAGCGCTGCGCGTCCCGCGCCGACATAGGCCTGCAGGTGCCCCATCGCATGGCGTGCGACTTCATAGTTGAGGCCGTCAAGCACGACAAGGATGACGTTGTGCTTCATAGGGGGCGAAGCTCCTGTGGTTTCGTCGAAAACCTGTAGCAGCAAGGCTTGCCCGCGATGGCATCACTTTGGTCATCAAACAGACCGAGTTGCAGACCGTGTTGGCTGCATCGCGAGCAAGCTTTGCTCCTGCAGATGCAGGATTACTGCATATTGATAATGACTTCTTCCTGCCACTTCTGCGGCAAGCCTTTGGAGGTCTTCTCCCAGGCATCCGCGTCCTTGATTGGTGTCACGCCTTTGTACTGCTCGTTTGGCAGCAGCTGGGCTTTGACGTCGTCAGGCAGTTTCACGTGCTCGGCGCGGATCGGACGGGCGTTGCCGCGGGCCAGGTTGATCTGGCCCGCATCGCTGAAGATGTATTCGCGGGTCAGCTTGGCGGCGTTCGGATTCTTGGCGTACTTGTTGATGATGGTGGTGTAGCCGGAAATGACCGAGCCATCCGACGGAATCAACACGATGTAGTCATCCGGGTTGGCCATCTTGGCCTTGTAGCTCAAGCCGTTGAAATCCCAGACCACGCCCACTTCGACTTCACCCTTTTCCATGGTGGCAATCGTCGGGTTGGCCATCGACAAACGACCTTGCTTGGCGATGTCCGAGAACAGCAACAGGGCAGGCTGGATATTTTTTTCATCACCACCGTTGGCCAGTGCTGCGGCCAGAACACCGTTGGCAGCCTGGGCAGCGGTACTCACGTCACCGATGGATACTTTGTATTTGCCCGTCTTGAGGTCGGCCCACTTGGTCGGTGCCTCAGAACCATGCAGCAGCTTCTTGTTGACGATAAAAGCAATGGTGCCGGTGTAGGCCAATGCCCAGTTACCGTCTTTGTCCTTGGCCCAATCCGGAACCTGATCCCAAGTACTTGGCTTGTAGGGTTGCACTACACCTTGCTTCACGGCGATAGGGCCGAAGGCAGCACCGACGTCGCCGATATCCGCGCTGGCGTTGTCTTTTTCCGCAGCAAACTTGGCAATTTCCTGCGCCGAGCTCATGTCGGTGTCGATGTGTTTCAGTCCGTAGTTTTTGGCCAGGTCATCCCAAGTGCCTTTCCAGTTTGCCCAGTTGTCGGGCATGCCTACGCTATTGACCGCACCTTCCGCTTTCGCTGCGGCTTCCAGGGTTTTCAAATCATCAGCTGCCATGGCAGCGGTGCACATGGCAATGGTCGAGCCTAACAGTGATGCCAGGAAAAGCTTTTTCATCCGAAGCTCCTTTGGGCGTTTTCAACGCTGCGATTGCGGTTATGTTGGTCTAGGTCAGCAATACCTGAGCCAATCTAGGCGTCCTGGATGACATTTTGATGTCGACGAGCCAGCGGCCTGATTTTGGTGCGAGGTAATACTCTGGGTGCGAGATAAGCGTAGACCATGGCTAAAGGGCTGATATGAAAGGACTTGGCCATGATTTTGCACGCCGCTGATCCAACCGTTCGGCGGCTTTGTCATCTGCCAGTCATCTGCAGTGCCTAGGCTTGTCAGGAAAATAATGAGCCGATTTGATCGTGGTTCTGCCCCGAGACAGTGCTGGTCTAGTCCAGATAGGTAACGTTGATGCGCATCGAGACAACAAAGGCGGTGACAGCCATCGGCCAGGTGCTTCAGGATCAACTCGATCATGGGTTGCTGGCGCAAGGCAGCAAGCTACCGGCCGAGCGCAAGCTCAGTGAGCTGTTCGGGACTACGCGAATCACTGTGCGTGAAGCGTTGTTGCAGCTGGAGGCTCAAGGCCAGATCTATCGGGAAGAGCGCCGGGGCTGGTTCGTCTCGCCTCCGCGGCTGGCCTATAACCTGATGCAGCGCAGTCATTTTCACGCGATGGTGAGTGCCCAAGGGCGAGTGCCGTCAACCGAAGTGATTTCTGCAAGGCTGCAGCCGGCCTCTGCGGCGGTCTGTGCCTGGTTACAGTTGCCGGCGCTGTCGAGCGTGATTCAGATTTGCCGGGCGCGACGAATTGATGAGCGTCTGGTGCTGTATGTCGAACACTATTTGAACCCGCAGTTCTTTCCGGGGATTCTTGATTTCGATCTGAACCAGTCAATTACTGAGCTCTACGCGCGTCATTACGACCTGCACTACGGCCGGGTACGCTTCGAGATCGTGCCGACAGCGTTGTCGGTGGATGCGGCGGCTGCCTTAAGGGTGTCGGTGGGCAGTCCGGGCTTGCGCATTGCCAGGGTCAACTATGACCAGCATGGGCGGCTGATCGATTGTGACCTGGAGTTCTGGCGGCATGACGCGATTCATGTCGGCGTCGATGTGGTTTAAATGGGGCAGCCTCCTTGCTGCGTCCTTCAAGTCTTACCCGAAGCGATAAATGTCCATGCCCAGGGCGCCCATGGTGAAACCTTTATGGCTCACGCTGAAGTCACCGCCGGCGCCGCGGGCGAAGAACAGCGGTAACAAATGTTCATCACTCGGATGGTTGCGCGCAGCATTTGGCGCTTGCTGGCGATAGTCGTGCAGCGCGGTTTCATCGTTCGTCTCGAGCTTCTCGATCATCCAGTCACGAAAAGCCCTGGCCCACGGCTCGACACTGTCCGGACCGGCATGCCAGTCCAGCTCACGCAAGTTATGGGTAATGCTGCCTGATCCAATCAGCAGCACGCCGTGTTCGCGCAGGCTGGAGAGGGCGTGACCGACTCGGGTTTGCAGGGCGGGGCCGCCACGGGTGGGTAACGAGACCTGGATCACCGGAATATCCGCCTGTGGGTACATCAACGACAGTGGTACCCAGACGCCATGGTCGAATGGCCGCTCAGCATCGATGCGTGCGGGGAGGCTATGGGACACCAGTAATTGGGCGACCTCTTGCGCCAGTTGCGGATCCCCGGGAGCCGGATATTGCACTTCGAACAAGGCCTTGGGGAAGCCGCCGAAGTCATGCCAGGTCTCAGGCTGAGCAGCGCCACCCACCAGCAACTCGTTGCTTTCCCAATGCGCCGATACAATCACGATGGCTTTTGGCCTTGGCATCTCAGCGGCAAGCCGCGCCAGGGCCGGGCCGCTAGCGCCTGGTTCCAACGCCAACATGGGAGAACCATGGGATATATAGAGGCTGGGGAACATGGATGAGCTCCTGAGAGTTAAGATGGGCCATCTTCAGTCAGATCATCGATCTAAATCTAATATAAGTTTTAGGGTCTTTTGATCGAATAATCAGGATTATTTATGCAGCCGGATTTTTGGCACAAGCGGTGGCAGGCGAATCAGATCGGCTTCCATTTGCCCGAGGTTAATCCCTATCTGCAACGGTTCTGGCCACAACTGGGTGTGGAAGATGGCGCGCGCGTGCTGGTGCCGTTGTGTGGGAAAAGTCTGGATTTGTTGTGGCTTGCTCACCAAGGTCATGAGGTCCTCGGTATCGAACTGTCGGAAAAAGCGGTAGAGGATTTCTTCGACGAGCATCATTTCGACCCGAACGTCAGTGAACAGGGGCCGTTCAAAGTCTATCGCGCTGGCTCGATAGAGCTGTGGTGTGGTGACTTCTTCGAGCTGACGGCAGGCGATGTTGCCGATTGCACCGCACTGTACGACCGAGCTGCCTTGATTGCCTTGCCGCCGCCGATGCGTCAGCAATACGCTGCGCACCTGAACCGGATTTTGCCCAAAGATTCCATGGGCCTGCTGATCTCTCTGGATTACGATCAGGCACAGATGGACGGACCGCCATTTGCTGTGCTGGATGATGAAGTGCAGCAATTGTTCGGGAATTTCTGGGCGCTGAAAATTCTGGAAGACCAGGATGTACTGAGCGAGAGCGGGAGGTTTCTGGAGGCAGGTGTTACGCGGCTTGAAGAACGTGTTTACAGGATTTCCAGCCGTTAGGGTGTGAACAACACACCTATCAGCCAGACAAAAAAAGGCCCGCATCGCTGCGGGCCTTTTCTTTTATTGCGCGTATTGCGAAGCCTTTCAGCCCCGACGACGCAATGCGTCGATACGCTCTTCCAGCGGCGGGTGGCTCATGAACATGCGAGCGAACCCTTGTTTGATGCCACCGTTGATGCCGAAGGCGTTCAGTGTGTCGGGCATGTGTACCGGCAACCCTTGCTCGGCACGCAGGCGCTGCAGGGCACCAATCATCGCGGCGGTACCGGCCAGGCGGGCACCGGCTTCATCGGCACGGAATTCACGTTTGCGCGAGAACCACATGACGATGGAGCTGGCCAGAATGCCCAGGACCAGTTCAGCAAAGATGGTCGCGATGTAGTAGGCAATGCCCTGGCCTTCTTCGTTCTTGAAAATCACTTTGTCGACGAAGTTGCCAATGATCCGTGCAAAGAACATCACGAAGGTGTTTACCACGCCCTGGATCAGCGCCAGCGTGACCATGTCACCGTTGGCCACGTGACCGATTTCGTGGGCCAGCACCGCCTTGACTTCATCGGGCGAAAAGCGCTCGAGCAAACCCTGGCTGACCGCGACCAGTGCGTCGTTCTTGTTCCAGCCAGTGGCAAAGGCGTTTGCCTCGTAAGCCGGGAAAATACCGACTTCGGGCATCTTGATGCCGGCCTCGCGGGACAGTTGCTCAACGGTTTGCAGCAGCCATTGCTCGTGACGTGTGCGCGGCTGGGTGATGATTTGGGTGCTGGTGCTCATCTTCGCCATCCACTTGGAGATGAACAGCGAGAACAACGAGCCGGCGAAACCAAAGACCGCACAGAAAATCAGCAGCTGATTGAGGTTGAGATCAACCCCATTGGCCGCCATGAACCCGTTAAAGCCGAAAAGGCTCAGGGTGATGCTGGCAATCAGCACGACCGCCAGGTTAGTGGCCAAGAACAGCAGGATGCGCATCATGGTTGTAGAAATCTCCTCAAGCTAAAGATGTAGCGTACTGCGGGGTATATAAGGTGCTGCACCGGGCTATTCAACCGGGTGACTATTTCAAACTGTGTCCTACAGCAAAAGAGTAGCTGCTTGCAGGACATTTCCGAGGACGACAGGGGAAGTGGTTGTCCGTCATTTTGCATGTCGCGGCCCCGTCGTTATTAGACGCGAGCCCGAAATCGGACGTCAGTCAGCGAAGTAGATACCGGCGCAGGGCGGGAAGCAAAGATATGTTGCTGAATTGATCACCGTGCGATCTCGACCAGCATCGCACGGTGAAGTCCCATTACTGGCGATAAGACTTGAGGAAGTTGCCGATGCGGCCGATGGCCATGTCCAGGTCATCAACTCGCGGCAGTGTCACCACACGGAAATGATCAGGCCATGGCCAGTTGAAGGCTGTGCCTTGAACCACCAGCAGTTTTTCCGACAGCAGCAGGTCGAGGACGAACTTTTCATCGTTGTGGATCGGGCACACTTTCGGGTCGATCCGCGGAAACGCGTACAGCGCGCCCATCGGCTTGACGCAGCTGACGCCTGGGATGTCGTTGAGCAGCTCCCAGGTACGATTGCGCTGTTCCAGAAGCCGTCCTTGCGGCAATACCAGGTCGTTGATGCTCTGATAACCCCCGAGAGCCGTCTGGATCGCATGTTGGCTCGGCACGTTGGCGCACAGGCGCATATTGGCCAGCATGTCGATGCCTTCGATGTAGCTCTGGGCGTGTTGTTTCGGACCCGAAATGGCGATCCAGCCAGAACGGAAGCCGGCTACCCGGTAGGATTTGGACAAACCGTTGAAGGTAAGGCACAGCAGGTCTGGCGCCAGGGACGCGGTGCAGATGTGCACGGCATCGTCGTACAGAATCTTGTCGTAGATCTCGTCGGAAAAAACCACCAGGTTGTGCTGGCGAGCCAGCTCCAGCATCCCCAGCAGCACTTCCCTGGAGTACACCGCACCCGTCGGGTTGTTCGGGTTGATGATCACGAGCGCCTTTGTGTTAGGCGTGATCTTGGCCTTGATGTCAGCCAGATCCGGCCACCAGTTGGCTTGCTCGTCACACAGGTAATGCACCGGGTTACCGCCGGAGAGGCTCACCGCAGCGGTCCAGAGTGGGTAATCCGGAGCCGGCACCAGCACTTCGTCGCCGTTGTTCAACAGAGCCTGCATCGACATGACGATCAGCTCGGAAACGCCGTTACCCAGGTAGATGTCTTCTAAACCGACGCCTTCCACCTGCTTTTGCTGGTAGTACTGCATGACGGCCTTGCGCGCGCTGAACAGCCCTTTGGAGTCACTGTAGCCCTGGGCGGTCGGCAAGTTGCGGATCACGTCCTGAAGAATTTCGTCCGGCGCTTCGAAACCAAAAGGCGCCGGGTTGCCGATGTTCAGCTTGAGGATGCGATGGCCTTCCTCTTCCAGGCGTTTGGCGTGCTTGAGCACTGGGCCGCGAATGTCATAACAGACGTTGGCGAGCTTGTTCGATTTGCTGACCTGCATGGCGATGTGTTCCCGAAAATGAACGATCCAGGCGGCTTGTGAACTACCGTACTGGGAATCCTGCGTATTCACACAGGCCTGACGCCTTGAGATGCAGCACCCATAAATCCGTTTGAATGCGCGTGGTCTGGCTGCCAGACTGGCGTTTGACGAGGCGCAATCATACGTGCCGCCCGATCCGTGGAAAAGGTACAGATCGGGCTTTTTCAGCTGCTGAGGTGTGACAATGGAAAAGTTGGAAAAAACCCTGGAAGAATGGAAGGCGATGCTCGACCCGGAGCAGTACAACGTTTGCCGTCTCAAGGGCACCGAACGTCCGTTTTCCGGCAAGTACAATGACAGCAAGGTAGACGGTGTCTATCACTGCATCTGCTGCAATGAGCCGCTGTTCGATTCGAAGACCAAATTCGACTCGGGCTGCGGCTGGCCGAGCTTTTACGCGCCCATCGGTGACAGCGCCATGGTCGAGATCCGAGATGTCAGCCACGGCATGATTCGCACCGAAGTGGTGTGCGGCAAATGCGATGCGCACCTGGGTCATGTGTTTCCGGATGGTCCACCGCCGACAGGCCTGCGCTACTGCATCAACTCGGTCTGTCTGGACCTGGTACCCCGCGAGTAATGCGAGCCCCGTAGGAGCTGCCGCAGGCTGCGATCTTTTGACTTTGCTCTTTAAACGAGGATCAAAAGATCGCAGCCTTCGGCAGCTCCTACGCCAAAATGATTGTTCGGTCAGTTAGATCGATTTATTGAATTGCACACAATTCAATTGCAAACTATCTTTATCGCTCTTCCCGGCATCCAGAGCGAAAACCATGACCAACAACCTGTTAAGCATCCCTTGCACCACCATTACCGGTGAGCAAAAGACCCTGGCAGACTTCGCCGGCAAGGCGGTGTTGGTCGTCAACACGGCCAGCAAGTGCGGCTTCACCCCTCAATACAAGGGGCTTGAAGAACTGTGGCAAACCTACAAGGATCAAGGCCTGGTCGTGCTCGGGTTTCCCTGCAACCAGTTCGGTAAGCAGGAACCTGGCAATGAAGGGGCGATTTCCGAGTTCTGCGAGTTGAATTTCGGTGTCAGCTTTCCACTGTTCAAAAAGATCGAAGTCAACGGCGCAGGCGCCCATCCGTTGTTCGTGCAGCTGAAAAAACGCGCACCCGGCGTGCTGGGGTCCCAAGGCATCAAATGGAACTTCACCAAGTTCCTGATCGGCAAGGACGGCCAGTTGGTCAAGCGCTTCGCTCCCGCGACCAAGCCGCAGGACTTGAGCCGCGAGATTGAAGCCTTGCTCAAATGAGTTCACTGCCGGTCGATTTCCTGAAGCTCGACAGCCAGGTCTGTTTTAAGCTGTATGCCGCGTCCCGGGCAGTGATCCGTGCCTACAAGCCGATGCTCGATCAGTTGGGGCTGACCTATCCGCAATACCTGGCGATGCTGGTGCTGTGGGAATGGCAGGAAACAGCGCCCGAGCAGCCGACCGTCAAGGCGTTGGGCGAACGCCTGGCCCTCGATTCCGGGACGCTGACACCGTTGCTCAAGCGTCTCGAGCAGCTGGAACTGGTTCAGCGTCAGCGTTCATCGCGCGATGAGCGTGAGGTGCACCTGAGTTTGTCTCCGGCAGGCAAGGTGTTGCGTGAACAGGTCGGGCCGCTCAAGGCCCGGCTGCTTTGCGACAGTGGTGTAGATTTGGACCGCCTGCACGACCTGCGCAATGGCCTTGATCACCTGCTGGAGCAAATCAAGGCGTTGTCGTAGCAGGCATCCACAGGTCCAGCAGCGCGGCCAGTTCTTCCCGGCGAAAAGGTTTGGCCAGGTAATCGCTCATACCCGCTGCGCGACAGCGCTCGCGTTCTTCGGACATGGCATTGGCGGTCAGGGCGACAATCGGCAATTGCGGCCAGCGTCCGCTACGACGAATTTGCCGACTGGCCTCGTACCCATCCATTACCGGCATGTTGCAATCCATCAGCACCAGATCGAAATCGCGCTGCTCCAACTGATCAAGGGCTTCAGCGCCATGAGCGGCGACGATGACCTCGCAGCCGAGTTTTACGAGCATGCCCTTGGCCACCAACTGATTGACCGGATTGTCCTCCACCAGCAGTACGCGCCCGCGTCGCAGGGGGGTGAGTGCTTCAAGTCGGGCATCGTTGAGGATGTTGATTTCCGGCTGCAACACCCGACGCAATGTCTGAAAAAGGGCATTACGCGCCAATGGACGCGCTTGTTGCTGCAAGGGGGCGAGGGCGCTGACTTCTTCGATCGGCATGAAACTGCCGTAGGCCGTCACCAGCAGAATGGGTGCGGTGCAGGTGGGGCGCAGGACAAACAGGCATTCGGGGCAATCGGTAATGACAACATCAGGGTTCAGCCCCATCAGTGAGTCGTCGATTGAGCGCTGCTGATACTCGAGGCCCCAGACGGGCAATATGTTTTTCAGTAATTCGTTCAGACCACTGCTGGAAGCGGTAATGGCGATAACCTTTCCCTGCAACGTGACCGGTGGCAGCGCACGGGTATGGCAAGGCAGCGGCAGGTCCGCGCAGAACTGGCTGCCAAAACCCGCTTCCGAACTGATGGTGAGGCGACCGTGCATCGCCTCGCAAAGGTTGTAGGTCAGCGCAAGACCCAGTCCGGTACCGCCGAATTGCCGGGTAATGCCGGCGCCGGCCTGGGTGAATGGTTGGAAGATCTTCACCTGTGCGTCCTGGGGGATACCGATACCGGTGTCGCAGACTTCAATTCTGACGCCATCCCGAAAGGTCGAAAGACGGACATCGACACGTCCGAAACGGGTGAACTTGAGCGCATTCGACAGCAGGTTGCTGACGATCTGCCGGACTCGAGTCGGATCACCGAGTACCAACGCTGGAAAGTGCGGATCAATCAGACACGTCAGCTCCACGCTCGGTGCGGCATTCTGGGACAGCAGGTTGGCGGTGTCTTCGATCAGCGCGCCCAAATCGAACGGGATGTGCTCGAGTTCAAGCTGACCCGCGTCAAACTTCGACAGGTCCAGGATATCGTTGAGCAACTCCACCAGCACTTTGCCGGAGTCGTGGGCGATCGACAGTTGTTGCTGTTGCTCGGCATTAAGCGGGCCATCCAGGGACAGCGCAATCATTCCCAGCAGGCCATTGAGCGGCGTGCGGATTTCGTGGCTCATGTTGGCCAGGAACACTGAGCGGGCTTCGGCCATGTCCAGTGCGGTGCGACGCGCGACTTCCAGCTCCTCGTTGGATTGGCTCAGTCGCGCGTTGATCGCCTTGAGCTCTGCGGTGCGAGCCGAAACGATGTTTTCCAGTTGAGCGAGGTAGTCGGTCAGGCGGTTTTCGGCGCTGCGGCGTTGCTCGATTTCGGTCGCGATGTTCTCGAACTGCTGGTTGGCCACTTTGACCAGCACTCCAATTTCATCGTTTTTATGCCCTGATGGATACTCCAGCCAGGTCGGTTCAACACTTCGCGGATCACGGCCACTGAGTTCGCGGATCACCCGTACCAGCGGTTTGGTGAGCATGACGTAGAACAGCGCCAGCAAGATGCCGGTCAGGAGGAGGCTGCGGGCGAAGCCGTTCAACAACGTCACTTCCGCCCGGCGCAAAAAACGGCTGCCGAAGGCGTACGTGTCGACGTCCAGACGCAGAGTTCCGAGGGATTCGGCCGGTAAATGGTCCAGGTACAAGCGGTCTTCAAATTGTCGCTTGGCACCGAACAGCGTATCGCTGAGTACCCGATAACTGCTTTGCAGCCCCGGTCGCTTGACGTTGGCCAGCACTGTCCCGTTGTTGTCGGTCAATCGCGCGCCGATAATCGCGGGCGAGCGCAGCAGGCCCAGTGTCAGTTCTTGCGCGAGTTCCGCATCGATGTTGTAGGCGATGCGCGAAGCGGGGTTATGACTGATTTCCAGTAAAGTCTGGATTTCACGGTTGATGGAGGCGTCTTCGCTGGCATAATCGATGCCTATTTGCAGCAGGCTGAGCAGCGTACCCAGAATGAAACCCACCAGCACAGTAAGCTTGGCTTGCTTGTATGACAGCCGGTTGGTGAATTTGATATCCATGGGGTGTTGAGCCACTTTTCGTTTCCCTTCGCCGCTCTAGCATAGCCGACTATGCATGGATGCCGCTGTTGTCGCGAGAGTTCTCGCAAGCCTATGAACCAGGGCTGAACCGCAAACCGGACGCTGTGTTGGGTCGCTGTAACGCCATCATTACTGTGAACGAGCCCGAGGAGAAGACGTGGATTCCCGATTGAATGCTTTTCTTGAACGCGCCGATGCCGTTCTGGCCCGTATCGAGCCGCTGCTGCCGACCCCTCGGACAGCCATCGACTGGACAACCTGCCTCGCCGCGCGCTGGCAGCGGGAAGGGCGGAGCGGTTTCTTGCTGCCGCTTGAAGTCAGCCTCGATATGCGCTTGTCCGACCTCATCGGTGTCGACCGGCAACTGGAGCAGCTAGGGCGCAACACTCAACAATTTCTTGATGGCATGCCCGCCAACCATGCGCTGCTCTGGGGCTCGCGGGGCACTGGCAAGTCGTCGCTGGTCCGTGCGTTGCTGGCTGAGCACGCGAGTAACGGGCTGCGGCTGATCGAGATCGAACGTGATCATCTGGCAGACCTGCCTCGGGTGGTTGAACAGATTGGCAAGTTGCCCCAGCGCTTCGTGTTGTTCTGCGATGACCTGTCGTTCGAGTCGGGCGAGGGCGATTACCGCGTGCTCAAGAGCGTGCTCGACGGTTCCCTCGAGCAGGCGCCGGATAATGTCTTGCTGTATGCCACGTCCAACCGTCGCCATCTGGTGCCGGAAAAAGAAAGCGATAACGAAAACTGGAAGCGGGTCGATGGCGAACTGCATCCCAGTGAAGCCGTGGAAGACAAGATCGCGCTGTCGGATCGTTTCGGCCTCTGGTTGTCGTTTTATCCCTTTACCCAGGAACACTTCCTCAACGTTGTCGAGCACTGGATCGGGCAACTGGCCGACAAGGCCGGGCTCGCGTGGCAGCGCGACGAAGAGTTGGAGATTCTCGCCGTCCGCTGGGCCACGGGACGGGGCAATCGCAACGGTCGTTGCGCCTATCAATTTGCCCGTTATTGGGTCGGGCTCAAGCTGTTGGAGCACAAGGCATGATCGATTTACAACAAAGCGGCCAGGGGCTGGAAGGCTACGGCATGCTGCACGCGCAGCTGGAGTCGTTATTGGCGGATGAGCGGGACTTCATTGCCAACGCTGCGCAGTTCTCGGCGTTCCTGTTCAATCAGCTGGAAGATTTGAACTGGGCCGGTTTCTACCTTAATCGCAACGACGAGTTGGTGCTGGGCCCGTTTCAGGGACAGATCGCCTGTGTGCGGATTCCATTCGGCCGGGGCGTGTGCGGCGCGGCTGCAGCGACGTTGCAGACGCAGCGGGTAGACGATGTCCATGCGTTCCCAGGGCACATTGCTTGCGACAGCGCCTCGAACAGCGAATTGGTGGTGCCGCTGGTCAAGGATGGCCGATTGATCGGTGTGCTTGACCTCGACAGTCCAAAGCTTGCGCGTTTTACCGCCCAGGATCAGGCAGGCATCGAGCAGTTGGCTGCGATTTTCCTGCGCCTGACTGACTGCTGATCAGCTCAAGCCTGCCTTTGCCAGCAGGCTTGCCTGATCCACGGCGTCGATCTGCCTGGGGTCGAGGAATTGGTCGGCGTAGCGCAGATATATTTCGGCAGTGATAAACAGCTCGAACAACTGCGGATCGATGTGAGCGTCACGGCACATCATCGCCATGATGCTCAACGCTTCGCTCAAGGACTTGGCCTTTTTATAAGGGCGATCGGCAGCGGTCAGGGCTTCGAAAATATCGGCTATCGCCATCATCCGTGCCGGCAGGCTCATTTCTTCGCGCTTCAACTGTTTGGGATAGCCTGTGCCGTCCATTTTCTCGTGGTGACCGCCCGCGATCTCCGCCACGTTGCCGAGGTGACCAGGGAAGGGCAGGTGGCTGAGCATCAGGATCGTCTGCACCATGTGATGATTGATGATGTAACGCTCCTCGCGGGTCAGCGTGCCTCGGGCAATGCTCAGATTGTAGAGTTCGCCCCGGTTGTACTTGTAAGGCGGCACATCGAGCTTGAACCCCCACGGATTGTCCGGGGGGATCAATTCGCTGTCGGCGCGTTCGAGCAGGTGCTCGGGCTTGTCCGCCAGCAACAGTTCGCTGACCGGCAGGCTCGGTGCCGGCGTTCGTGCCTGTCGCCGGTTTTCCTCCCAGGAAACCCCCAGCCGATCATCCAGCGTTCTCGTCCAGTTGCGTTGCGCCACTTTGCCAAGCCGTTGCAGATCCGCTTCTGCCATCGCCTCACCGCCCAGGTTGCAGCGGGCAACAAATGCAAAATCATCATCCAGCGCCGCCAGACTCGCATCGCGCAGCTTGGCCAGTTGTTGCTCGTCTCCGCCCATGGCCATGGCTTGCCAGTAACTGATCCAGGCATCGCGCTTGAGCACTTCGAAACGGGTGCGAATTTCGTGGATTCGGTCGTTCAGGGTTTCCAGTTTCGTCGCTTTATCCACCACATATTCCGGCGTGGTGACCTTGCCGCAGTCATGCAGCCAAGCGGCGATGTGCAGCGCCTCCCATTCATCTTCACTCGGTTGATAGTCGCTGAACGCCGGTGCCTCGCTGGCAGCCGCCGCATGAGCAAGCATCAGGGTCAGTGCCGGCACCCTCTGGCAGTGTCCGCCGGTGTAAGGGCTCTTGGCGTCGATCGCGCCGGCCAATAGCTGGATAAATGAGTCCAGCAGTTGTTTTTGCCTGGTTTGCAGGCGTTGGCTTTCAATGCATACCGCCGCCGCACCGGAAACGGCCTGAAGAAACGCGATGCGGTCCGGGCGAAGCTTTTCCAGATCGCTCTGGTTGCCACTGTCTGCCAACAACAGGATGAGCAAGCCGACGGTTTCGTTGTGACGGTTGTGCAGCCGAATGCCGATCAGATGTACCCGAGGGCATTCCATCGCCAGTAGCACCTTGCTCAGATCACCGGCTTCTTCGTAACCAAGGCTGGTCACGAGCGTGTTGGCCTGGGCAAGTTGCCGTAGCCATGCGGGGCTTTGTAAAGACTGGGGATCGCGTCCCTGAATACCGAAGGATAGCAACGCCTGCGAGGTATCGTTGATGACCAGTCCGTGGGGCTCGAGTCGATCGCCATCGTTCTCCCGCAGGTAGATCAAGCCGGCCTGGGCCTGACCGATTTTCACCGTCTCGAACAGCACCCGCTGCAACAACGGCGCGAAGCGGGTCTCGGCGCTGAGGCTATCGGTGATCTGGAAGAAGCTCGACAAGGTGTCTTTCATGCGCGCCATCGACACACTCAACTGGTCCACCTCAAGGACCGGAGAGCCCTTGCCGGCAGGAAAGTTGAAGTCGAAACTGCGGATGGCATCGGCTTCCTGCACCAGCGCACGCAGGGGTTTGACCAGAACTCTTGAGGTGAGCCAGCCCAGCGGCAGGCATAACAGCAGCGTGGCCAGGGTCACCAGCGCGCCTTGCCAGCGCATGCGATAAGCATCCACGAGCAGCTCGTCCTCGGGCACCAGCAAGGCCAGTTGCAATCCTTCGGGGCCTCCTTCCTGCATGGTGCTGCGCGCTGCAATCCATTGCCGTCCAGCGACGTCCAGCCGGTTGCCTCTGGAGGGATTGTTGAGCAATGCGCCGAGACTGGGGCTTAAATCCGCTGCTTTGATCAAATGCGCGGTTTGATCATTGGTGATTAATCTGCTGCTGTCGGGGTACGCAATGGCGTTGCCTTCGGCGTCGAATAGCACGATTTCAGTGCTGGGCGTCACGACATGCTTGGCCAGGGTCGCCGACAGTTCGGCCAGGGTCAGGTCCGCTCCCAAGACTGCGTTTTCACCACTGCGCAACGCCAGCGTGGTGCCGATATTGTGCGTGGAGAAGAAAATATAGGGTTTGGTGGTGATCTGTTCCTGGCCGGCGAGAGCGCTGGAAAACCAGCCGCGGGTTCGCGGGTCGTAAGACTCTTCAGGATTGCCCTGACGGGAGATGAGTTTGAGGTCCTGATCGAAAAACAGCGATTGGGAGAGGGCCTGGCTGTCAGGCAGGTGTCGCTCAATGCTCCATACCTGAAACGCCGCGGCCTCTGGCGCCTTGATAAGCGCTTTGAGGTCGGGTGCGCGCAGAGGGCGCACCATAAAGAAATCACCGTTGGCATAGCCTAAATACAGCGACGCCAGGTTTGGGTTGTCCTTGAGCGACTGGCTGAAAGGCTTGAGCAATGCCAGGCGCTGCCCAAGATCGGCCGTCTGGGTCGCCGGGTTGTCCGCCAGCAGACTTAACAAATGGCGGATGGGTTGATACGTGGTACTCAGATCCGTGCGAACGTCTTGCTCGATACGTTCGAATAGCCTTTCACTGCTCGAAAGAATGATCTGAGTGGTTTGGTGGTAATTGAAAAGGCCAAGCACCACGCCTGTGAGCAGTAGGAGGAACGTGAACATCACGCTGATATGGACATGCAGGGGGAATCGTCGCGGGTCCGGGCGCAGTGGGCTGGGCATTGCCAATCTCTCCAAAAGGTTTAACTCACTGCTTAGCGTCCAAGCATAGTTAACGCTCCACCATTGTGCTGTTGTCGTGCTGCCTTATTTGGTGTTGCAACGCCTGCTCAAGTTCGAGCATGGCGCGCTCCATCGCCAGGATGCAATCGGTCACTACGTCAGGTTGAAAGGCTTGATGAATGGCTTCTTCCAGCGATTCGCAGCTGTCGATCAGGTGCGTCGCCTGGACAATTCGGGCGGCACCCTTGATTTTGTGGGCGATATCGAGAAATGACTGAGGGTCACCGGACCGGGTTAAACCCAGCAATTCTTCTCGGTCGAGGCGATTGCTCCTGAGCAGTTCAGTGAGTAATCGCAAGCTCATCGCAGGGTTCCCCCCCGTCAGTTGCTGCAGCCCTTCGATACTGAACGCTGCACTGCTAAACGCGGGACTGATGCCTTCGACCCATTGGCTCAACGCCGTCAGTGTCAGCGGCTTGAACAGGCAATCGTCCATACCGGCCTGTTTGCAGCGTTCAATTTCTTCCGGCTGTGCGTTGGCGGTAAATCCCAGAACGATGACGGGTGAACGGTGCGCGCGCTGTTCTTCGCGGCGGATGGCGCGGACCAGCTCATAACCGTTCATGACTGGCATGTTGCAATCGGCGATGACCAGGTCGAAAGGCTCGGACTTCCATGCTTCGAGCGCTGCTTCACCATCCTCTGCGACGCTGAAACGGTGCCCCAGGAATTCCAGTTGCTGGCACATGAGCAAGCGATTGGCCGGGTGGTCATCTACCACCAGAACGTTCAAGGGCATTCTCGTGGCTTGGGGTGCCTCGACGACCGGCTCCAAGACCTGCTCCTGTACCAGTGTGGCGAGACGCAGCGAAACCCGAACTTGTGTCCCCGCGCCCGGCTGGCTGCTCAATTGCAGACTGCCGCCCATCATTTCACACAGGCTGCGGCTGATCATCAGCCCCAACCCTGCGCCAACCCGGCCGGCCTGTGCACAATTGTCTGCCTGGGCAAAAGGCTCGAACAATCGCTGCTGATCCTCTTCGCTGATGCCTATGCCGCTGTCCTCGACACTCAAGTGCATCCGTACCTCGTCAGGGCCGCTCGGCTGGAGGATGACGATGATCCTGACCTGGCCGTGATCCGTAAATTTGATGGCGTTGCTGATCAGATTGGACAACACCTGCTTGAAGCGCATCGGGTCCAGCACAACATCGATTTCCGGATTGGCGGGGTGGTAATCCAGCAACAGTTCGAGATTTTTCTGGTGAGCCAGTCCATCGAAGATCCTGACCACCGACGCGACGATTTCTCGCAGGTTCACGCGCTCCGGGCTCAGGCTCAGGTGTCCGGATTCAATGCGGGCGATATCGAGAATATCGCCTATCAATGCCAGCAAATCCCTCGCCGAGTTGTAGGCCACATCGATGGCCGGACGATCAGGATGATCCTGCTCGATCCGCTTTAGGGTCAGCTCGAGCATGCCGATGACCGCGTTCATCGGGGTGCGGATTTCATGGCTCATGGTCGCCAGAAAGGTGCTCTTGGCCCTGTTTGCTTCATCAGCACGTTCTTTGGCGTAGCGCAGATCATCGAACAGTTGTCGTCGGTCGCTGATGTCGATCCAGCCACCAATGATGCCCTGCACCTCGCCGCTCGAGTCGCGATAGGGCAGAACCCAGTGGTAAATCGTCAGCCGGCGACCGCCGATATGCAGTTCGCGGTCGACCACCAGCGGCGTGCCTTGTGCCACGACACGCTGGTAGTCGGCCTGATACTCCTGTGCCTCAAATGCATTGCTCAGGTTGCCCTGCATGACACTTTTACCGATGACGTCTTCGCGCTTTGCGTTGAACGCTTCGAGGTAGCTGTCATTGCAGCTTTGCAGCAAGCCTTGGCGATCACGCACATAGATCGGATGAGGGGTTCCGTTGACCAGCGAGCGCATGAATTCGAACTGGTCGTTCAATGCGCGCTCGGCAGCCTGACGCTGCTTTATCTGACGGCGCATGTACGCGTTCCAGGCAACGGAAATCATCAGCAGCACGCCGGCACCGATGACGATTTGATAGAACAGCCGGTGATAATTGCGCCAGGCGCTTTGTGTTGAGGCCGAATAGCCACGCCACCGGCTGTTGATGACGCCCAGTTCATCCGGCGCGATGCTCAGTAGTGCTTTGTTCAGGATCGCGTTGAGTTCTTCGGATTCCCGGGCTGTTGCCAGTGAAAACGCGGCCTGCCGGGTGCCGATGGTGGTGCTGATTTGCAAAGGGTGTTCGAAGATTCGCGAGGCGATGAAATAGTTGGCGATCACCAATGAGTTCACCGTCCCGTCTGCCTGCCCCTCGGCCAGCATTTCAACGGCGCTGAACGTGTCGGGGGTTTCGATCAATGTGATCCCGGGGAAGTCACGACGCAGGTACTCCACCAACGGATTGCCCTGGGCGATCGTCAGGCGTTTACCTTGCATTTGCTCAAGTTGGGTCGGGCTGTCGACCGCTTTTCGTGTCAACAGCACAAAGGAATTCTGCAGGAATGGGCGGGTGAAGTTCAGAGAAGTTTCACGCTGGGCGCTGGGAAGCAGGGCGGTGACCAGATCAGCCTGGCCGTCGCTGATTTTTTTGATCATCTCGCCATCGTTGCGGCTGCTCTGGATATCAAAGCGCAAGCCGGTGCGCATTCTGATCAGATCAAGCAGGTCTGCGGTGACTCCGCGCAAGTTTCCATTGCTGTCGAAGAATGACAGCGGCGCGTATGCCTCGTTGACCACCACGCGCACCACAGGATGTTGTGCCAACCAGGTTTTTTCCCGATCCGTGAGCTGCAAATTGTGATCGGTGAGGAGAATGTCACTGCCTGCGCCCCAGCGCTTGGCAATGTTCTCTCGCTCGCTGCTCGGAATGGCAGTGAGTATCGTATTGATGATGCCGAGCAGTTGCGGGTTGTTCTTGTGGACCGCAAAGCTGAATCCGTGCGCTTCATGTTTACCGAAGTTGGCCATGCGCAGGTTGTTGAGGTAGCCCTTGTTGATCATGTAATGGGTTGAGATGGCGTCGCCGAGAAAGACGTCCGCCTGTTCGAAGGCTACAGCGTTGATTGCATTCTGAAACGAAGGAAAGGATGTGATGATGGCATTGGGGTACAACGCCTTCACTTCATCCATTGGCAGATAGTGGTAAACCATACTCAACCGCAGACCGGCGAGTCCTTCGGCAAGGGATCTTGTTTCTCCTTCCCGGGTCACCAGTACCGGTTGATCGACCGCGTATGGAATGGACAGTACGACGTCAGTGTTTTGCGCCTCGAACCCGTTCGAGGTACCGAGAAGATCGATGTCACCCTTTTCCAGTGCCTCGATTGCATCGCCCCGGGAAGCGTAGCGTTTGACCTCAATCGGCAGGCCCGTCGTTTCGCTGAGAAGACCTGCATAGTCGGCAGTGAACCCTTCATATTCGTGGCTGCTGATGGTCAGATCGAAGGGTGGATAGTCGGGGGCTGATGTTCCGAGGACGAGTTGCGTTCTACTGCCAGCCCACGCTTGTTGTGAGCTATCCAACTGGACTTGCAGGTGTCCAGGCAGAGTTCGACTAAGTAGCGTATACCCCTCACTTTCGGGCTGTGCTGCGTGGACTGAGGTGATCAGGCATAAACTTGCGCTCATCCATCCCCAAAATTGCTTTGTGCGACTAGGCATCCTGTCTCTCACACTAACGCGTTACGTTTTGCCATCTCGATGAGTTCTACCAGGGATTTGGCTTTGAGTTTCTGCATGAGTCGTTTTTTATAAGTACTGACAGTCTTGTTGCTCAAAAACATGCCCTTGGCTATTTCCTTGTTGGTACGGCCTTGGGCAAAAAGTTGCAGCACCATCAATTCTCGATCATTGACTGATTTGAAGAGTTCGAGTTCGGCGTAACGTACATCATCACAGCGAACCGGATTCAAGGCTGCGCTTGGGAAGTAGTTGTAACCTGACAATACGGCTTTAATGGCGCTGACCAGTTCACTCAGGGCTTCTTGTTTGCAAACATATCCAGAAGCTCCGGATTGCATGCAGCGAATTCCGAAAAGAGTCGGATCTTGTGCTGTGAGTACTAACGTCTTTGTCTGCGAGTTCATCGCGTTGAGACGGGTAAGAATCTCAAGCCCGTCCAGCTTGGGAATGCTGATATCAAGAATCACCAGGTCGGGTACGCATTCGCGAATCATCTGCATGGCGTCGACCCCATTATCTGTTTCACCGACAACCTTGAAGTTTTCATGCTCCAGTAACATTCGGACAGCGAGACGAATAACAGGGTGGTCGTCGACAATAAAAACGGAGTTCATAATCAAATCCCATACGAGCGCAAATAAAGCGCGCACCTTAGCTCAGATAGTCTGGGTGTCGCATGAACCGGTAGACCTACAGGGTTAATATCAGATAATTCCTACGTGGGAATAAGAAATAGACTACGCGTCAACTGGTTTTTTCATTGATGTAGATACAGTTTTAGTGGGTTAAGTGCATTGGTCGTGGTGAGGTTGCGGGGTTGAAAAACTGATGTGAAATCGTTTTTCAGAGTGTCTGCTTAAATATTTTATAAGTATGCAGAGGTCAACAGGTTTCTAAGTTCTAATTGTTTCAAAGGTTTCTGTAAACAACCCAGGAGCGGAATTTTCAGAGTGTTGGCTTCTTTGGCAAGTTCGTCCAGTTCAATGGGTGTCAGACTACTGAGCAGGATAGCGTGGCTGATCAGGTTTAAGTCGCTCGCCATTTTTATCAGGTCCAGGCCGGACAGATCAGGCAGACATTGATCACACAGCAGAATATCAAAAGGGTACGACACTCCGAGCATCTTTTGCATCGCGCCTGCCGCGCTGTCGGTGAGGGTGATTTGACTGAAGCCATAACTTTCCAACAAACATTGAATCGCTCTAAGCTGAAAGGGATGATCTTCCACTACCAAGATGCGTAAATTTTTTTTATTCATGGGACTACTCACACTTGATCCGACGAGCAGACGGAGCGTGATTATTTCGCAGTACTTACCTGCAATCGATCAGCCTGCGCGACATGCGGCGTAGGGCATTTCCGTGTGCGTTGAGGGCTTTTGGATTGGGAGAGGCAGATCAGCCACTTCAGAGGGTGAAATGACTGTTTTGTCGCCTTCTCACAGTTCGCAGGACGGATGCCCTATTCGAGGTAGTGTTTAGATAATATTGAAATTTTAAAGCTTATTATTATGAGGTGAAAATATTAATAATTTTTTACTGATGATGTAAGTTGCTTGTGTTTGTTAATGTGTTTTGAAATATGGTGTGAGTGAGCTACATTGGGCGTTATGTAACTGATTTGAGAGGCGAGCATGGAAAGAATGAGTTGGGACAAGTTGCTGAATAACACCCGTCTTGGCGGTCGGCCGCCTAAATCCGAGCTGGGCCGGTCACCTTTCCACTCAGACCATGACAAGGTTATTTTCTCCGGTGCGTTCAGACGTCTCGCAAGAAAAACTCAGGTGCATCCTCTTGCCACTAATGATCATGTTCATAATCGCCTCACGCACAGCTTGGAGGTGGCTTGTGTGGGTCGGACGCTGGGAGTCAGAGTAGGCCAGGAACTTCTGAATGAAAGACTTATCCCTGAACAACATTCAGCGTCTGATATTGGTGATATTGTCCAGACTGCTTGTCTCGCGCATGATATCGGTAACCCTCCATTCGGGCATACAGGTGAAGAAGCCATTCGTCACTGGTTCTCCAATGATGTGGGGGCGAAGTTAATTGAACACTTGCCATTCCACGAAGCTACTGATTTGCGTAGATTTGAAGGTAATGCCCAAGGGTTCAGGGTTTTAACGACCTCGGAATATCATCCTTATGAAGGGGGTATGCGCCTGACTTACGCGTCACTGGGGGCGTTCATTAAATACCCCTGGCTGGCGGGTGATGCTGTTAACAAGCAGAGGCCTATCGAGAACAAATACGGTATTTACTGTTCTGAGTTGGATTTGTTTAATGAAGTCGCTGATGCGACTGGTTTGTTGAAGTTGGGTGATGGATGGCGATGCCGACATCCACTGGCTAATTTGATGGAAGTCTCCGATGACTTTTGCTACGCCATTCTTGATCTGGAAGATGGCGTAGAGATGGGGATCCTTGAATGGGATAAGGTCTTTGAGATTCTGTGCCTGGTCCTCGATGATCATCAAAAGAATCAGCTGGTTAAAGAAATCCAGGGTATGAAAGTGGGGCGTAGGCTTTCCATGGTTCGTGGAAAGGTCATTTCAGCTTTTGTAGATGCTGGAGCGGCTGCTTTCATGAATAACCATAACGACATCATGACCGGCAAAGTGTTAGGCATCCTGGATCTGTGTGACAGGAACGTGCGTGACTGTGTATCCGCCGCCAAAGGTCTTGCCCGAGATGAGATCTTTCAGCATCCGCGTAAGGTTGAGTTGGAAATCGGGGCTTATAGCACCCTCTCTACCTTGCTCAATGTGAGTTGCTCTGCTGCCTTGGAGTATGTCAGAAAGGGTGGTGTCGCTGATTCCAAGACCCGCAGGGTGGTAGAGCTTTTCGGACTGGACCTGAAAAATCTGGAGAGTCAGTCAGGTGTCTCCAAAGAGTACGGCGCAATCATGCAGGTTCTGGATTACGTAAGTGGTATGACGGATAACTACGCGATGCACTTGGCTCGCCAATTTAATGGCTTGGGCGGAGATCGTTGAAGGTAGGGAGTTTTTATTTTTAGGGCTTTTAAGGCGTCCAGCTCGCTACAGTCCGACAGCATCGATATCAATCAGTAACAGCCGCTCGCCGTTATCGAAAAACTGCCCGGCCGTTAGGCAGTACTGGTTCGTGGTGGCATCGCGATAAGTGTTGGAAAGCGTCAACCGGCGCTCGTCCCAACCTTCCGCCAGCAAGTGGTAGAAGTAGGGACGCCATGACCAATTATGACCCAGGTAGCGATTGTCAGATTCCCAGCCGTTGTTTCGCCATTCGAGGTTCGGCGTCAGCTGCGTGCCGTGGCGGTCACATTGATAAAAGCGCAACAGCCAGGGGAACGCATCCAGTTGTGGTAATGCGCTAAGCGGCGCCCGGGCGTGTGCCCAGGCCTGCAGAATGGACATCAACTCGCTGAGCTGTTGGCGCATGATCATCAGACGACCGCGTTCGCTCAGTTTTTGTTGAACGTAACGCTGGCGAAGTTGAGCGAATTGCCTCACAAAGGCCTCGGTTGCAAAAAACTCTTCTTCGGCCCGGGCGAACAGAAAACCCTGTACGTAGCGCGAACCGCACTCCAGGGCAAAATTCAGCTGAGCGTCGGTCTCCACCCCTTCTGCAATGATCCAGCAACCCGTTTTTTCCGCCATTTGCGCCAGAGCTTTAACCACGTCACTGCTGGGGCCACCTAATGCGGCGGCCTGGAACAGGCGCATGTCCAGTTTGAGAATGTCCGGTTGCAAGGCCAGTACTCGATCCAGCTGAGAGTACCCGGCACCGAAATCATCGATGGCAATTCGGGCACCCGCCTGCCGATAGCGGGCAACGACGTCTGCCAATCGCTGGATGTTTCCACCCAATTCGGTGATCTCGAAAACGATGCGACGCGGGTCGACGTCGTATCGGGCGAGTTGTTTAAGGCTTGGGAGCGACTGATCCGGGCGCAGGCGATTGATCCACCGCGGCGACATGTTCAGGCTGAGAAACCAGTCCGCCGGCGCTTCGTGCAGGCGGCTCAGGGCGTTTTCACGGATGTGGCGATCGAGTCGTCGCAGAGCGATGGCAGGTGTTCGGGGATCGGCAAACAAGGGGCCAACCGAGGCAAGATGACCGTCCGGATGACGCAGTCTACCCAAGGCTTCGACACCTGCTATGCGGCCAGTGGCGGTATCGATGAACGGCTGAAAGCAGGCGAGCGGTTGCCCGTCGATCACGAGGCCTCCTTAGTAAAGTATTGTTTTGATACCTGGGCACAGGGTAGGCACACAGGATTAAACCTCTCGATAAAGAGGTTCAATCCTGTGATGTTGCAAGAATGCAGCCAGATGATGGCATCAAGGCCTGCGCGATGAGCCTTGCATGACAAGCTTGATCAGCGGCCCCAATGTGGCACCCAGTCGAACCAGACGGGTTACGCTGCTGGTTCCGCCGCTCTTGGCGCCTTTGCCCGTCAGAAAACCCAACAGTGTTACGGCCGCCACGCCCCATAGCGGGGCGTGCTTGATGCCGAAACCACCTTGCAGGCTCTGCGTCATTCCTCTTACGCGCTGCAAAGGCTGCAGCAATTGTTGGGATTCATGACGAATTTCCTGCCGGTGCATTTCCATACGCAGGCGGATCAGGGCCTTGCGCATTTCTGTGCGCGAGTTGTTATGAGGCAGTTCAGGCAGGCTCATGGCAGCAGGCGCTCCCGATCGTTGGCCAACTCTTCAAGCGTGCCGTGGAAAGGCGAGGACTCGTCGAAAATCGCCGCTTTCAAACGCATCGCACAGAAGATTGCTGCCAAGGTATAGAACACACAAAGTCCAATGATGGCAGGCAGGCGGTACGTGTCCCAGAACAGGATCATCACTAGCGTCGACAGTCCCACCAGCAACAGCAAGGCAAAAACCAGCGACAGGCCTGCGAACAGCAACAGGCTTACTGTGCGTGCTTTCTGCTCCTGCAGTTCAATGCCGAATAGCTCGACATGGCTGTGCAGCAGTCCAAGGAAAGCGGCACCGAGGCGCCGCGGTGAGGAGCTTGGGCCCGTCGCCGACGAGCCGGATTCGCCGATTGCCATATCAGCGCCGAGTGGCCAGCAGGCCAATCAGGAAACCCACGCCGGCCGCAATACCGACCGATTGCCAAGGGTTGGCCTGAACATAATCTTCCGTGGCGGTCACAGCAGCCGCACCACGCTCGCGCAGTGAATCTTCAGTCAGCTTCAAGGTTTCCCGTGCACGCAAAAGACTGTCGTGAATCTGGTCACGCAGCTCATCGGCTTGGTCACCGGCCAGGGAGGCGGTGTGTTCGAGCAACCGCTCGGTATCGTGCACCAGGGTCTGAAAATCGTTCATCAGGATTTCTTGAGCAGTCTTTGCCTTGATGCTGGCCATTGGTGATCTCCGTAAGTGGCTTCTGTTGCGTTCGAGTATGAGCCTTGCGCGAAGGTTCAGTACAAATCACTGGTACAGCTTTTGCTATGAGTTGGTGCGCCAGTCTGCGCTATCGCGCTGTTGGTGAGCATGATTGGGGCGAAACCTTATCTCAAATAACGAAAACGCGCGCAAAGGTTCCGGCCTTGTGCGCCAAAGCGGCTCTCGAGGACCTCTATGAAGACTCGTTGAGTCGCAACTTGGTGCACGAATTGTCTGCGCGAACTGCTTTGGTGCTTTTTTAGCCTTCAGGTCTGCCAACCCATGGAAAATTTGCAAAGCGCTGTGGACGGTCTGGTTCACAGCTCCAATACGCTGTTCATTCTAATCGGCGCGGTCATGGTGCTGGCGATGCACGCCGGATTTGCCTTCCTCGAAGTTGGCACGGTTCGACAAAAGAACCAGGTCAATGCGCTATCGAAAATCCTCAGTGACTTCGCGATTTCGACATTGGCCTACTTCTTTATAGGCTATTGGATTTCATATGGGGTGACGTTCATGCAACCGGCGGCGGTGCTTACTGCCGACCACGGGTATGGCCTGGTAAAGTTTTTCTTCCTGCTGACCTTTGCGGCGGCGATACCGGCGATTATTTCCGGCGGCATTGCCGAACGTGCCAGGTTCGTCCCGCAGCTGTGCGCGACGGCGTTGATCGTCGCGTTCATCTATCCTTTTTTCGAAGGCATGGTCTGGAACGGAAATTACGGGTTTCAGGCGTGGTTACTGGCGAGTTTCGGTGCCGGTTTCCACGACTTTGCGGGCTCGGTGGTCGTGCACGCCATGGGCGGCTGGCTGGCGCTGGCGGCCGTGTTGCTGCTTGGCCCGAGGCAAGGGCGCTATCGCGACGGACGCCTGGTGGCATTCGCACCCTCGAGCATTCCCTTTCTGGCGCTGGGCTCGTGGATTCTGATCGTTGGCTGGTTCGGGTTCAACGTCATGAGCGCGCAAACCCTGCAAGGCGTCAGCGGCCTGGTCGCGGTGAATTCGCTGATGGCCATGGTGGGCGGCACCGTGGCCGCGTTGATCGTCGGACGCAATGACCCGGGCTTTTTGCATAACGGTCCGCTGGCCGGACTTGTGGCCATCTGCGCCGGCTCCGATCTGATGCACCCGGTTGGCGCATTGATTACGGGCGCGATAGCGGGGGCAATGTTTGTCTGGTGCTTCACCGCTGCTCAAGGCAAATGGCACATCGACGATGTGCTGGGTGTATGGCCGCTGCATGGTCTGTGCGGTGTCTGGGGCGGGATTGCCTGCGGCATTTTCGGGCAGAGCGCATTGGGCGGACTGGGCGGTGTCAGCCTGATCAGCCAATTGATCGGGACCTCGCTCGGCGTGGTCGTGGCGCTGGTCGGCGGGTTTACGGTCTATGGCGTGATCAAGGCGCTTCATGGACTGCGCCTGAGCCAGGAAGAGGAGTATTACGGCGCGGATTTGTCGGTGCACAAGATTGGCGCTGTCAGTCAGGATTGATCAGGGTCGGCGGCGGATCGCAGAGCGCTTGCGCAACGGCCATTGCGCGGTAGCTTGAGCCGTCGTCTCGACTGCTTTTTATCGCGGGCCTAGAATGAACCTCTACTTTGCCGAGACTTGTAGTCATGCCTCCTGAATGTCAGCTGTTCGGCACCCTGGGTTGCCATCTCTGTGAACTGGCCGAAGAAGAACTGATGCCCTTGGTCGAGCACGGTTTGATGGTCGAGTTGGTGGATATTGCGGAAAACGAAGGTTGGATCGAAGACTACGGTTTGCGTATTCCGGTCCTGCGCCGTCTTGATACCGGTGCCGAGCTCGACTGGCCATTCGATGCCGAGCAGGTCGTGGCTTTCCTGCGCTGATTCTTTCCCATCCGTCGCGGTCAGTGTCTGATCCATTGGCGAATGGACGGTGATTCGGTTACTGTATGCCTGTACAGTTATTCGGATCGCCTGTCTTGCGGGACGATCCCGCGAGTCAGAGGATGAGTCATGGTCAATGTCGAACAATTGAAGAACAGCGTGAACCGAATGTCGGCGGATGTCGTGCGCGAGGCGGTCCTCGAATTGCGCCTGGACGGCCTGGTCACGGAAGGGAAAACCCCGTTCAACAAGTTGCATTTCAATACGTGCTTCGCCGAAATCGAGGCATTGTTCCAGCGTGCCGGTTACCACCGGCAACTGGATGTCGTGGGGTATCAGGGATTGATGTACGCGCTTTACGATCCCGGTCGCTGGGAGGCCGTTGATGTATTGCGCTGGCTCAAGGAATTCACTGAGGCGGCAGCTCGTGCGCAGATACCTGCGTAGGGATTCTCCACTAGGTTCATATGGGCAGCTGCTGGATAATGCCGGCCATCAGCCTCTAGAGCTTTCGTATGTCCACTTCAACTTTTTCGGCTGCGCACAGTCAGGCCAGCACACTCTACCTGCCGCCCGGGTCGTGGCTGACGGTGCTCGACTGCCTGTGCGAGCACTTCAGCGCTATTGGCCGTGAACAGTGGCTGGACAGAATTGCCCGAGGTCGGGTTCTCGACGGTCAAGGTCTGCCCATCGCGCTTGACCTGCCCTACAAGGAAGGTCTGCGCATTCACTATTTTCGGGAAGTGCCGGACGAGAAACCGATTCCGGTGATCGAGTCGATTCTGTATGCAGATGAGCATCTGGTGGTCGCGGACAAGCCGCACTTTCTGCCGGTGACGCCGGCGGGTGAGTACGTCGAGCAAACGTTGCTTCGGCGGTTGATCCGTCGACTGGATAACCCGCATCTCGTGCCACTGCATCGCATTGATCGCCATACGGCGGGGCTGGTGCTGTTTTCGGCGAACCCGCAGAGTCGTTCGGCTTATCAGTCACTGTTCCCGACACGTCGCATCGAAAAACGCTACGAAGCCATCGCCCGTGCCTTGCCTGACCTGACATTTCCGCTGGTGCATAAAAGCAGGCTCATTGATGGCGAGCCTTTCTTCCGCATGCAGGAGGGGCCCGGTGCCAGCAATACCGAGACGGCCGTCGACGTCAGGGAAAAGCACGGTGATCTCTGGCGATACGCGCTGTACCCGGTGACCGGCAAAAAACATCAGCTGCGGGTGCACATGACCGCATTGGGCGCGAGCATCTGCAACGACCCGTTCTATCCGCAGGTGCTTAAAGACGTCGAAGATGACTACGCCAACCCACTGAAGCTGCTGGCCCAGGGATTGCGATTCATAGACCCGATCACCGGCGAGGAACGTGATTTCGAAAGTGAAATTACCCTGCAGTGGTGAGCACTTTCCCTCATCCACGAAAAAGCCCGCATTACGCGGGCTTTTTTTGGCATCGGGTGTCACCGCAACACTTACAACTCTTTAACGGTGCGAACCTGATCCTTGTTGATGCGGGTTTCTTTACCGTCGAGTTGCTGGAACTCGTAGAAACCTGAGTCTTCATCGTATTTTGGCGCATCGACAGCCTGGATTTCGCGACCATCATTCAAGGTGATCACGGTAGGCGAGGAGCAACCAGCAAGGGTCGCTAGGCCCAGTGCGAGCATGAAAGTGGCGAGGGTCCGTTGAGTCATGAGTGTGTCTCCGATATGAATTCTTTGGTTACTGAGCTTGTAGACGTATACAACGCGTGCAAGTTCCTTGGCTAGTGTCAGTCTGACACATTGGGTTGCATGCTTAACAGTTCCGGTGTGTTGAGGTTAGCCAGGCGCGGGTCGTTATCCGGGCATTGCAGGGCCGTCGCGTCTAGCTCGCGCATAATTCGACCGGGGCTGCGTTCGCCATTGTCCCAAGCATTTTCGAAGGCATCGCGAAGCGCCACGGGAATGACGCACAGCAACGGTTCCCAATGCTCACCGTGGCGCAGCATCAAGGGTTTTTCCGGGTGCAGGCTGGCGGATTTGCGCATGTCATGAAGCAGCCGTGCATCGATGCGCGGTACGTCGCATGGCAACACGAGCAAATACGCATGGCGAGCGGCCTTCAACCCTGCGCGAATACCGGCCAATGGCCCCGGAAAACTACCTTCATCGTCATGCACCAATTGATCGGCGTAGGGCGCGTATTTTTCCAGGTTCCTATTGCACGAGATAATCAGATCATCGCTCAGCGATCGCGTCTTGCGCTGCAGATGGGCAATCAACGGCTCGCCATGCCATTCCAGCAATCCTTTGTCCTGCCCCCCCATCCGTTGGCCGCGACCACCCGCCAGCAGGAGAATGGAGCAGGGTGGCAAATCCGAGTTCAAGGTCATGGTCGGTCTCCATGGGGGCGGCGAAAAAAGGGAGCGCTGTGATATAACACCGGGCTGTTTCTCCTACAACTGGACGAGCCTATGAAAGCCAAGGCTGATGTACCTTTCGCACCGCTCAATATCGCAGTGCTGACGGTCAGCGACACCCGTACCCTGGAAACCGATACTTCCGGCCAGGTCTTCGTTGACCGTTTGATCGCCGCCGGCCATAACCTGGCTGAGCGGGTTTTACTCAAAGATGATCTCTACAAAATACGCGCGCAAGTCGCCACCTGGATCGCCGATGACGTGGTCCAGGTCGTGCTGATCACCGGCGGCACCGGGTTTACCGGGCGCGACAGCACCCCCGAAGCAGTGAGCTGCCTGCTCGACAAACACGTGGATGGCTTTGGCGAGCTGTTCCGGCAGATTTCGGTCGCCGACATCGGCACTTCCACTGTCCAGTCCCGCGCCCTGGCGGGTCTGGCCAATGGCACGCTGGTCGGCTGCTTGCCGGGTTCGACCAATGCCGTGCGGACCGGTTGGGATGGCATTTTGGCTGAGCAGCTGGATTCACGGCACCGCCCGTGCAACTTCGTCGCGCACCTGAAACAGGCGGCTCCCTGTGAATCCCGCGGGTAAGCCGGGCAAAGCCGGTAGCCTGATGCCAGTCGAGGTGGCGCTGGCGCGTTTGCTGGAAATGGCTGAAGCCAAGCCGATTGTCGAACGTGAGCGCTTGCCGTTGGCGCAGGTTCAGGGCCGTGTGCTGGCCGATGATCTGGTTTCGACGCTGGATTTACCGCCTTGGCCCAACAGTGCCATGGATGGTTACGCCTTGCGGGTGTCCGACTGGACCGGCGAGCCGCTGGTGGTGAGCCAGAAGGTTTTTGCAGGCAATGCACCGCAACCTTTGCAGCCAGGCACCTGTGCCAGAATCTTCACCGGTGCGCCTGTTCCGGCAGGGGCCGATTGCGTCGAGATGCAGGAGAACGCCGAGGTTCAGCCGGACGCGCGGATACGGTTTACCGAAGCCATGACGGTGGGTCAAAACATTCGGCCGCAAGGTCAGGAAACCACGGTGGGTGAACTTGTTTTACCTGCCGGCACGCGATTGGGTCCGATCGAGCAAGGCTTGGCGGCTTCACTGGGGTGCGCTGAGCTGGATGTGATTCGCAAAGTTCGCGTTGCAGTGCTGTCCACTGGCGATGAATTGATTGAGCCAGGTCAGGCGCTGGGTCCCGGTCAAATCTACAACAGCAATCGAGTGTTGCTCTGCAGCTGGTTGCAGCGTTTGGGATGTGAGGTGATCGACGCCGGTATTCTTCCCGATGACCTTGCGACGACTCGTCTTCGCCTGGGCGAATTGAATGATGTCGACCTGATTCTCTCCACCGGCGGTGTCTCGGTAGGGGAAGCTGATTTTCTCGGGATCGCGCTGCGAGAAGAGGGCGAGTTGACGTTGTGGAAACTCGCCATCAAGCCTGGGAAGCCGCTGACATTCGGACATTTTCGGGGCGTACCGGTGATTGGATTGCCGGGCAATCCGGCATCGACCCTGGTCACCTTTGCCTTGCTGGCAAGGCCGTATCTATTGCGCCGTCAGGGCGTGCAGGACGTCGAACCCTTGAAGTTTCAGGTGCCGGCGGGGTTTGCGTGGCCTCAGGCTGGCAATCGTCGCGAGTACTTGCGCGGGCGTCTGGTGAATGGCCGGGCAATCATCTACAAGAATCAGAGTTCCGGTGTGCTGCGCAGCGCAGCGTGGGCGGACGGTCTGGTTGAAGTCCTGGAAGGTCGCACGCTGGCCGAGGGTGAGTCTGTAGGCTTTATCCCGCTGAGCGAAGTACTGGGCTGATAGCTGATGTACGCCCAAGGCAAACCCGGTCGATTGGCCGGGTTTTGCGTTTGAGGGCTGCCCGCTATCGAGCCAGCAGCGCTACGATCTGCTCGAAACGACTGTTGGCGATCCAGGCCAGCACGCCGAGAACCACAACGGCTCCACCAGCTGTATAGGCGAGCCGGTGTTTGATGGTCTTGACGTTCTGACGGATGACGTCCATGTCTCGGCGCATGCCTTCGAGTTGGGCCTGCAGATCAACGGTGCGAGGTTCCATGTTTTACTTCTCCTTTTACGGCGGGCAACAGAAGGCGCCAAGTTGTACCAACGATCCTCAGTGGTCAATTGAGCCGATTCCTCACGTTTTGTAAGAAAAAACCCCGTCCTGTAGGACGCGAGCCCGCCCTCCGTTAAATAATTCGAATCCTTGCGGCTTTTTTACGCGCTACCGAGGTCACAACTGCCATACGGAATTCATTTCTGGGAGAGAACGCGATGAGCGAACGCAAGGCGCTGTTGATTCTGCATGGCAAGCAAGCGCTCAACGAAGAGGTTCGTGCGGCGGTTGAAAGCAAACGCCAGCAGGGCTGGGAGTTGGCCGTTCGGGTGACCTGGGAGGCCGGTGATGCGCAACGGCTGGTGGATGAAGGGCTGACGGCGGGTTATCAGCAGATCATCGCCGGAGGAGGGGATGGCACGTTGCGCGATATCGCCGAAGCCATGGCTGCACATTCGACGGAGGCCAGCCTGGTGCTGATGCCTTTGGGCACCGCCAATGATTTTGCTCGTGCCGCCGGCGTACCTCTGGAACCCGATCAAGCGCTGGACCTTCTGGATGCTCCGGCGAGAGCCATTGACCTGGGCGAGGTCGGCGGACAGGTGTTCCTGAACATGGCCACTGGCGGCTTCGGCAGCCAGGTCACCGCAAACACCTCTGAGGACCTGAAAAAAGTCCTCGGTGGCGCGGCTTATCTGTTCACCGGCTTGTCACGCTTCAGTGAACTGCATGCGGCCTACGGCGAGTTGCAGGGGCCGGATTTTCATTGGCAGGGCGAGTTACTGGCCTTGGGTATCGGCAACGGCCGACAGGCAGGCGGCGGGCATGTCCTGTGCCCTGATGCGCTGGCCGATGATGGCTTGCTGGATATCAGTATCTTGCCTGCACCTCAGGAACTGGTTGGCACCTTGAAAAACCTGCTGGCTGATGGCTTTGGTATCGACAACATGTTTGTGCGAGCCCGCCTGCCCTGGGTCGAGATCAAAGTCGCGGAAGGTCTTTACATCAATCTGGATGGCGAACCGCTGGAAGGCGATAATCTGCGCTTCTCGGCGCGAGCGGGGGCGCTGCGGGTGCATCTACCCGAGCACTCACCGCTGTTGAGTGCTCCAGGCATCGCTAATCGTCCAGACTGATGATCTGTTCGCGCACCGCAAACAGCACCAGTCCGGCTACGTCGTAGATTTGCAGGCGTTTCATGATCTGCGAGCGGTGGGTCTCGATGGTCTTGATGCTCAGGCCGAGGCCGTTGGCGATTTCACGGGTGGATTTCCCCCGGACAATCAACCGCAGTATTTCAAGCTGACGTGCCGTCAGGTTGTGCGTGACGACAGGTTCCGCCTGACTTGTCCGGGAGCTGATCAATGCCTGGTTGATGACCGTGTGCGCGATCGCCGGGCTCAGGTAGCGCTCGTTGTTGCGCAGGGCCTCCAGCGCATGTTCGAGTTCGGTGGCGGTGGTGTCTTTGAGCAGGTAGCCATGGGCGCCAGACTCCAGTGCCTGCATGATGAGTGCCGGGTCGGTGTGCATGGAGAGGATCAATACTTTGCTCTGGGGGCGCACGCGCTTGAGGCGTTGCAAGGCCTCCAGACCGTCGGTTTCCTTCATGGAGATATCCAGCAGGACAATGTCTGGCGTCAGTTGCTCGACCATCTCGAGCAATTGCGATCCGTCATTGGCTTCACCGACCACTGCATAACCGGGAATATCCAGCACCAGCGCGCGCACGCCAGCCCTGATGAGCGAGTGGTCATCCACCAGAAGTAAGTTACAAGTCAACGCATAACCTTATGGGTACTGGCCCGTTCAAGTGCTCGAGGGGCCCAAGGGAAAAGTGCTTCGATCCGGGTGCCGTTGCCCGGCTTGCTGATCACTGCCAATGTGCCGCCCAACTGTTCGATCCGCTCCGACATTCCGGCCATTCCGCGTTGACCTTCACGCCCCGGATCCGTCGAGGGTGCAAACCCCGCTCCGTCATCGCTGATCAGCAGCGTCAAACCCTGCGGTAAGCGTTGCAGGCTGACCAGCAGATTTTTCGCTTGGGCATGGCGCAGGATGTTTGTCACCGCTTCCTGAGTAATTCGAAAGACGGCGACGGCGGTTTCCTCAGGTATGCCGATGAGCCTTTGATGGCACTCCAGGCTCCAGTTAACTGAGGTGTTGGCCAGCGTCTTGAGCAGATGGGCACGCAGACTGGCTTCCAGCCCAAGGCTCGCCAGTTGCCTGGGATTCAGGATGGCCGAAACGTCGCGAACCTTCACCAGGGTTTCTTCCAGCGTGTCGCAGAGTTCCGAGCAATGCGCAGCGAGTTCTTCGGGTATCCGGCGTTTGAGCCAGTCGCTTTGAAGCTTTGCCGCCGTCAGCAACTGGCCGATATCGTCGTGCAGTTCGCGACTGAGCCGATGACGTTCGTTTTCCTGAACCTCCAGCAACCGGTCGGCCAGTTCCTGCGGTTGAAACTTGATGAGCGAACTTGAAAGGTGATGCTGTACCGCTAATCCGATCAATGCCGCAGCATTCAGTATCAGCAGGCCCAGCGGAAAAGGCATGGATGAGCAGTAAATCACCAGGCTACCAAGCGTCGAACAGGCACACAGCAGCAGCGTAAGCCGGCGTACGGTCACGGGGACGGGTGGCCACTGGGTGATTGACTTGAGGTTGGCGTACATAGAGATGGAGCCAATGGATGTTCGCTGCGGGAAGATCGTCTGGTGCTATGACGGATCTCGGTATGGAAACAGGGTGCCATTAATTGACGTCAATTAACGGTCGGCATAATACCACTGAAGATACCGTCGGTCGCGCGGGGTAGTTGGCTTTAAACATTGGGTAAACATGTTTATTCGAGGGGCTCTTTCTGTAGAAGAACTCTCTGGCAGGAACACATTGATTCAAGATGTCGTGAACAGGTATGAAATTTCAATGACGACATCGCGCACTTCAAAATCAACGCTGAGCGTGAACGTTTAAAACTACCTGACACCGCATAAAAAACAGGCGATCGATCAAGCCTGCGCTTTCAAAGGGGGGACGAGGGTAAACGGGAAAGAGGTGGGCATCGGCTGAAACTGACTGTGCCCGACTTGAAACGCAAACGTTTCTATCAGCGATATCTGTTCGCTGTCATCCAGGCTGAGCTGGCCCGTCTTCTGGTCGATAAGCTCGAGCTGCCAGGCAATCAGCGTCAGGCAGTCTTTCAGCGCAGCCAAGGCCTCGTCATGCAATTGCATGTGGTTTTGCGCGTGGTTGAGCAGTTCGTGAATATGCAGAGAAAACTCTGAAATGGCTGCCAGAGCGATTGCATCTGCCTTGCTGGCCAGCTTGAGCAGGGTGCTGAGCATGCAATCGATGGCGTCCCTGTCATTGCTGATCAGTTGCAGATGACTGAGGCACTCCTCGGTTTTGGCCAAGAGCAATTGAGCCTCGACGAGGAATTCCGGAAACCGTTGCGCCCACTCTTTATGGTCGATTTGCATGCTGGCTCCACAACGTCATGTCAAAAGAGGAAATGCCGTGCGTATCGACATGCGCGTAAGTGTCCCAGCCCGTCCAGGCGTATGCCGGATAACTCGAACGGCTGGATGGCCACTGACCTGCGATCGCACACAAAAGCCTGACTCCGTTCATGCAATGAGAATGGCGTCACATTAATAGCTATCGGATATGGCGAATATCAGGTTAGGCCTGATTGTGGGTAAGGGAATCCCTTACACAGGGGAACCTGGCGAGCGAAAAGTTGTCGCGCCGCGAGGGAGTAGAGCAGATGAAGTCGCGTCATCAGTAGAGCATGATGTTAATGTGACATCAATGCTGGAGAGTGGCATTTTGCAATAGGGTCAAGGTCTGCTTTAAACAGCCGATAACCCTCTTTAGTGAATTCACAGAACAAGCTCAGGAGTCATTGATGGCCGGCATTCTCGACACGGTAGACCAACGCACGCAACTAGTGGGTGAGAACCGCCTGGAAATCCTCATGTTCCGACTGGCCGGGCGCCAGTTGTTTGCGATCAACGTGTTCAAGGTTCAGGAAGTCTTGCAGTTACCGAAACTGACCCTGATGCCCCAGCGCCATCCTTTTGTCTGTGGCGTGGTCAACCTGCGTGGGCAAACCTTGCCGGTGATCGACCTGTCCCAGGCCATTGGCATGCGTCCGTTGGTGCCAAGCCCTACCAGCACCATCATTGTCACTGAGTACAATCGCTCGGTGCAGGCGTTTCTTGTCGGCGGTGTGGACCGCATCGTCAACATGAACTGGGAAGCCATCCTGCCGCCGCCGACCAGTGCCGGCCGCCAGCACTATCTGACGGCTATCAGCAAGGTCGACGATCAGTTGGTGGAAATCATCGACGTTGAAAAGGTCCTGGCGGAAATCGTCCCGTACAACGCCAAAGTGTCTCGTGAAAAACTCGAAGACCCGGTGCTCGAACGCGCCCGTGGCCGTGAAGTATTGCTGGTGGATGACTCCAACGTGGCCCTGTCGCAATTGCGCGACACGCTAGGTCAGTTGGGCGTGAAAATGCACATCGCCAGCGACGGTTTGAAAGCGCTGAACATGCTTAAGGCCTGGGCTGACACCGGCGTGAACATGACGGACAAGCTGCTGATGATTTTTACCGATGCGGAAATGCCGGAAATGGACGGGTATCGCCTGACCACCGAGATCCGCAACGACCCGCGCCTGCGAGGCCTGTACGTGGTGATGCACACCTCGTTGTCCGGCAGCTTCAACGACTCGATGGTCAAGAAGGTCGGTTGCGACAACTTCCTTTCCAAGTTCCAGCCGGACAAGCTCGTGGACGTGGTGCGCCAGCGGTTGATGCGCGATGAAGTTCCGGCCTGACCCGATCAACCCTCAAGCAAGCCTTTGATTCGGCGATGAAGCTCGTATAGGGTGGCGCTTTGCCTACTAGGAAGCTGGCTATGCTGCATCTGAGCGCGCTCTATCGTTATCCGTTGAAGTCCGGCAAGGGCGAGACCCTGCAAAAGGTCAATCTCGACAAACTGGGTGTGGACGGCGACCGACGCTGGATGCTCGTGGACGAAGCCAGCGGGCGCTTTCTGTCCCAACGCGCGGTGGCCAAAATGAGCCAGTTGTCCGCGTTGTGGAATACCGAAGGTGGCTTGACCCTGAGTGCTCCGGGTTACAACCCCATCGATATCGCGCTGCCTGACGATCGTGCGCCATTGCGTGGCGTGACCCTCTGGCGCGACACGCTGCGCGTACCGGATGCGGGGGATGAGGCGGGCGCGTGGGTCAGTGAGTTCGTGGGTAAACCCACTCGCCTGGTGCAGGTACCGCTGGAGCGTGCCAGGACCACGTCGGCCGGTTACGGCAAAGACGACGATCAAGTGGCCTTCGCCGATGGCTTCCCGCTGTTGCTGATCGGACAGGCATCCCTGGACGACTTGTCGCATCGAGTGGGCCGTCCGCTGGAAATGCTGCGCTTCCGGCCAAACCTGGTGATCGAGGGCGCCGAAGCCTATGCCGAAGACGGTTGGAAGCGCATCCGCATCGGCGACGTTGAATTTCGTGTCGTCAAACCCTGTGCACGTTGCATTTTGACCACCATCGATCCGCAGACCGGTGAGCGCAGCGAAGACCGCGAACCCTTGGCCATGTTGCAGAAGTACCGTGCTGAAGCCGACGGTGCGATGTTCGGCCAGAACCTGGTCAACGACAGCAATGGCCGGCTTGAAGTCGGGATGTCGGTGACCATCCTCGAGTAACCCTACCCGGAATGAAAAATGCCCGCATCGAAGGATGCGGGCATTTTTTTATCGCTGTGAAAACCCGGGGTTTTAGCCGCGGTATTCGCACAGGTAAGCCGTGTCGACAGCCACTTTCAGCTGAAACTTGCTGTTGGCGGGTACGTTGAACTGGCTGCCGGCGGCGAAGGTTTCCCAGTCGGTGCTGTCAGGCAGTTTGACGGTCAGGGCGCCGGTCACCACGTGCATGATTTCCCGCTGGCTGGTGCCGAATTCGTATTCGCCCGGAGCCATGACGCCGATGGTCGCTGGACCTTCTGCAGTGCCAAAGGCGATCGACTTGACGGTGCCGTCGAAGTACTCGTTGACTTTAAACATGGGCGATTCCTCGAAAAGGGCTTAAAAGGGCCGGCCAGTATGCACAAGGCCCTCGGCGCCGTCACCTCTCTAGGCGGGGAGAATCAGCGGCAGCAAGCGCGCCGTATTGCGCGCATCTTCCAGCGCCCGGTGTTGTTGCCCGGTGAACTGCATGCCGGCCAGTTGCAGGGCGCCATTGAGGCCCAACGGCCTTTCCAGTCGACGCACCTTGGCAAAGCGCTGTTTGAGGTTCATGTGCGGTACGCGGCTCAGCAGGCTGTCGAGTTGCAGGCGTTGCCATTCCTGCAGCAGCTGTTTGCGATCGTAATCCCCCCAACTGGCCCAGCCTTCCAGGCGTTCATGATGCTGGCCCAGCCAGCGTTCGAACGCCGCCCAGACTTCGCTTAGCGGTTGCGCAACATCGATATTGGCTTGAGTGATGTGCGTCAGCTCACGACAAAACGGCGTCAGCAAGGGTCGACGCAAAGGCCGCACGAAGCGCTGGAAGTGATCCAGCTCTCGGCCTTTACGGTCCACCAGCGTGGCGCCTATTTCGATGATTTCCATTTCTGTTACTGGCCAACCACCCTCGTCGGTGGTGGCTTCAAGATCAATGACCAGCCAATGGGGCATCGCAGGGTTCCTGGTATCCGCGTCTTGATAGGGCTTGAGCGTAGCCAAACCCGGCGGATCCGCCTAGCGGCTTATTCGACCTCGAGCAAAATCTGTCGATTTTTCACTTGATCGCCCACGCTGACTTGCAAGCGTTTGAGCACGCCATCGATCCCCGACTTGAGTGGATGCTCCATCTTCATGGCCTCGAGCACCACCAGCAGCTGGCCTTTGACGACGGTGCTGCCCTCACTGACCAGCACATCGACAATGGCGCCATCCATCGGCGCCTTGAGGGTGCCGCTGCTGACGCTGACCTGAGCACTGACCAGCGCTTGCGTACGATCGACCAGTCGCAGGCTGCCAGGCCCCGTGAACAGCCACAGTTCTCCAGCGTCGAGACGGTAGATATGCCGGCGCCGAATGCCATCGATTTCCAGGATGGCAGTTCGCCCGTCGCACTCAATGACCTTCAGGTTCAGCGTTTGAGCAGCGATTTGAATCCGGTACAGCTCACCCGGCACGGCGTTCAATTCAACGACCCACTCCTGCTCACCCAGGCCGATGCGATAGTGCAGGGGGACGCTGGCGTTGTTGCGCCAACCCGGCAGGGAAGACGAATGTACCTTCGCAGAGCCGTGATAAAACAGCGCGGCCGCGATAGCCAATTGTTCATTGGTCGGTATCTGCGCCTGCAGGCAGGCATGGTCGGTGAACCAGGTCGGGATAAATCCGGTACTGAAATCGCCACTGACAAACGCGGGGTGCTCGAGCAAGCCTTCGAGCAAACGCTGATTGCTGTGCAGGCCCAGCAAAACGCTGTCTTGCACCGCCCTGAGCAACTTGCGCCGCGCCTCTTCCCGTGTGGCGCCGTGGGCGATGATCTTGCCGAGCATCGGGTCATAAAACGGGCTGATGATTTGGCCTTCGACCAGACCATGGTCGATCCGCACACCCGCCTGCAACGCCGGCTCCCACGCGGTGACACGGCCGGTTTGCGGCAGAAAGCCCTGCGCCGGATCTTCAGCGTACAAACGCACTTCCATGGCATGGCCGTTGAGTTGCACGTGCTCCTGGCGAAGCGGCAGCGGCAACCCCTCGGCGACCCTCAACTGCCAGGCCACCAGGTCAAGGCCGGTGATCAGTTCGGTCACGGGATGTTCGACTTGCAGCCGTGTGTTCATCTCCAGAAAGTAGAACTGCCCCCGCGCATCCAGCAGGAACTCCACGGTGCCGGCACCGACGTAATTCACCGCACGACCGGCCTTGAGCGCCGCCTCGCCCATGGTCTGGCGCAGTTCGGCCGTCATCACCGGGCAGGGCGCTTCCTCAATAACCTTCTGATGTCGGCGCTGAATCGAACAGTCGCGCTCGCCGAGGTAAATCAGGTTGCCGTGCTGGTCGCCGAACAGCTGCACCTCGACATGGCGTGGGTCTATCAAAGCTTGTT
Source organism: Pseudomonas sp. MDV22-iso1 (assembly GCF_058145095.1). NCBI lineage: Bacteria > Pseudomonadati > Pseudomonadota > Gammaproteobacteria > Pseudomonadales > Pseudomonadaceae > Pseudomonas > Pseudomonas sp. MDV22-iso1. The sequence goes on along the minus strand of NZ_JBYVMF010000005.1, from coordinate 55,685 downwards.
CGAGGATCAACTCGTCGCTGCCGAAACCGTTCAACGCCTCGGAGCGTGCAGTGCGGATCTGTTCCAGCAAGTCGTTTTCGTCGTGTACCAGACGCATGCCGCGCCCGCCACCGCCGGCACTGGCCTTGATCATCAGCGGATAGCCGATCGATTGCGCCTCGCGGCTCAGGGTGGCGTCGTCCTGTGCAGCGCCCTGATAGCCTTTGATGCACGGCACACCCGCGTCGATCATGGCGATTTTCGACAGGCGCTTGCTGCCCATCAGTTCGATGGCTTCGGGGCTGGGGCCGATGAAGGTGAGACCGGCGTCCTGGCAGGCGAGGGCGAACCCGGCGTTTTCCGAGAGAAAACCGTAGCCGGGATGCACCGCGTCGGCACCCGTGCGCCGCGCAGCTTCGATGATGGCTGGAATGTTCAGATAGGATTGCTGCACCGGCGCCGGGCCAATGTTGACGGCCTCATCGGCCATCTGCACATGCAGGGCGTCGGCGTCGGCATCGCTGAAGACGGCGACGGTGCGGTAGCCCAGGGCCTGGGCGGTGCGCTGGATGCGACAGGCGATTTCACCGCGGTTGGCGATCAGGATTTTTTTGAGCGCGGGCATGTGGGTTTCCCTTTTGTTTTTCGGTGAATTCGAGGGCCTCATCGCGGGCAAGCCCGGCTCCCACAGGTTCAGTGCTGTTCACAAAACTTCATTGCCACTCAAACCTGTGGGGGTAATACAGAGCCTGTGGGGGTAATACAGAGTCTGTGGGGCCAGTACAGAGTCTGTGGGGGCAATACAGAACCTGTGGGAGCCGGGCTTGCCCGCGATGCTCTTAGGGTGCCCACCCCGGTTTACGCTTTTGCACAAAAGCCATCGTTCCCTCGACGCCCTCACGCCCGGTCACCGCTTCGCTGAACCACTGCGCCGCGTCATCGAGCAAGGTATCTGAAGGTTGCCCGGCACTCGCCAGCAGGAGTTGTTTGGTGCGTGCATTCGCCTCCGGCGCGCAACACAGCACATGCGCCAGCACCTCGTCGAGGCGCTCGGCCAAGGCTTGGGCGTCATGTTCGACGAAATGCACCAGACCGATACGCCGCGCATGGGTGCCGTCGAAACGCGCTGCTGTCAGCGCCAGGTGTCGTGCCTGGGTCAGGCCGATGCGCTGGACCACGAAGGGGGCAATCTGCGCCGGCAGCACACCGAGGCTGGTTTCCGGCAAGCCGAACTGCGCCTGATGAGCGGCCAATGCGACATCGCTGACGCAGGCCAGGCCCAGGCCACCGCCCAGCACTGCACCTTGCAGCACGGTAATCACCACTTGCGGGGCGTGTTGCACCTCTTGCAGCAGTGCGCCAAATGCCCGGTTCATATCGCGAAAACCTGCCGCGCCCTGAGCCCGGGCGCCGGCCATGTCCTTGATGTCGCCACCGGCGCAAAAATGCCCGTCGGCGCCGCCGATCACCAATGCACGGATGTGTCGGTCATCGCGCACGGCCGCCAGCACCGCGCGCAAATCTGCAACCATCTGCAAGCTCATGGCATTGCGGCTTTCCGGGCGATTGAGGGTGATGTGCAGCACGCCGTTATGCGGTTCAAGCAGCAACGTCTGGCAATCCGGCAAGGTACTCATTTCTTTTTCCCCGGCAGAATGCCCATGAGTTTGCAGATGATCCCCAGCATGATTTCGTCGGCGCCGCCGCCGATCGACACCAGACGCACATCGCGATACGCCCGGGCCACCGGGTTGTCCCACATGAAGCCCATGCCGCCCCAGTATTGCAGGCAACTGTCACTGACTTCGCGTCCCAGGCGCCCGGCCTTGAGTTTGGCCATGGACGCCAGGCGAGTGACGTCCTGCCCTTTGATGTATTGCTCGGTCGCCTGATAGACCAGTGCCCGCAGGCATTCGATTTCGGTTTGCAGCTCGGCCAGGCGGAAGTGAATCACCTGATTGTCGATGAGCGCATTGCCGAAGGTCTTGCGCTCCTTGCAGTACTCGATGGTGCTGTCGATACAGTATTCCAGGCCCTTGATCATGTTGGCCGCGCCGAACAACCGCTCCTCCTGGAACTGCAGCATCTGCATCATGAAGCCCGCGCCTTCGTGGCCGATGCGGTTGCGTTGCGGCACGCGCACGTTGTCGAAAAACACCTGGGCGGTTTCCGAACTGCGCATGCCGAGCTTGTCCAGGTGCGAACTGAGGCTGATCCCCGGCGTGTTCATCGGCACCATGATCAGCGACTTGTTGATGTGCGGCTTGTCGTCCGAGGTGTTGGCCAGCAGGCAGATGAAATCGGCACTCGGCGAGTTGGTGATCCACATTTTGCTGCCGTTGATCACGTAGTCGTCACCGTCCTTGCGCGCGGTGGTTTTCAAACCGGCGACATCGGAACCGGCGCCGACTTCGGACACCCCGATACAGCCGACCTGTTCGCCGGTGATCGCCGGGCGCAAAAACTCCTCGCGCAAATCATCGGAGCCGAACCGCGCGAGTGTGGGCGTGCACATGTCGGTCTGCACGCCGATGGACATCGGAATGCCGCCGCAATGAATGGTGCCGAATTCTTCTGCCGCAACAATGGAGTAGCTGTAATCGAGGCCCATGCCACCGAATTTTTCCGGTTTGGAAATCCCCAGCAGACCGAGATCCCCGGCCTTGCGAAAGATCTCGTGAATCGGAAAGCGCCCGGCTTTTTCCCATTCTTCGACGTGAGGATTGATCTCGTGATCGACAAACTGGCGGACCGTGCGGCGCAGTGCTTCGTGTTCCTGGGTGAAGATCATTTTTATTATTCTCCGTTGATCGCTCTTAGAAGCGGGCTACACCAAAACTGTTGGCTTGCAGCGGCCGCACTTCGGCCTCGTGACAGATGTCCAGCAAGTAGCCGAGCAAGGTCCGGGTGTCACGCGGGTCAATCAGACCGTCGTCCCACAGGCTGGCGCTGCCATAGAGTGCAGTGGACTGGCTGTCGAGCTTTTGCGCGGTGACCGTTTCCAGCATGTCGAGCATTTTCGGGTCGGGCACCAATCCGTCTTTGGCCTGCTTGGCTTCAGTGACGATACGCAGCACCTTGCCGGCCTGGGCGCCGCCCATCACCGCCGTGCGGCTGTTGGGCCAGGCAAAGATGAAACGGGGATCGAGACCGCGGCCGCACATCGCATAGTTACCGGCACCGTAAGAGCCGCCGACGACAATGGTCAGTTTAGGCACACGAGCGTTCGCCACTGCCTGGATCATTTTGGCGCCATGTTTGATGACCCCTTGCTGTTCCGATTCCGTCCCGACCATGAACCCGGTGGTGTTGTGGAAAAACAGCAGCGGTGTCTGGCTCTGGTCGCACAGCTGGATGAACTGCGCGGCCTTGCTCGCACCTTTGGGCGTGATCGGGCCGTTGTTGCCGATGAATCCGCAGGCGCGGCCCTGGATGTGCAGGTGACCGCAAATGGTTTGCTGATCGAACTCGCCCTTGAACTCGAGGAAGTTCGACGCGTCGGCAATCCGCGCGATGATTTCGCGCACATCGTAGGGTTTCTTCGGATCATCCGGGATCAGCCCAAGCAACTCATCGATGGGGTAGAGCGGTTCGTCATACTGCCGGGGCTGGGCGAGGGGTAGTCGCGCATTCCACGGCAAAAGACCGACAATCTCACGTACCTGACGCACGCCATCCGCATCGTTTTCGGCCAGGTACTCCGCAGTGCCGGCGATTTGCGCGTGCATCTCGGCGCCTCCCAGTGCTTCGTCGGTGGCGATTTCGCCGGTTGCGGCCTTCAACAGCGGCGGTCCGGCGAGAAACAGTTTGGCCTTGCCGCGCACCACCACCACGTAATCCGACAGCCCAGGCTGATAGGCACCGCCGGCGGTGGCGGAACCGTGCACGACGGTAATTTGCGGCAGTCCCATGGCCGACATGCGCGCCTGATTGGCGAAGCTGCGCGCGCCCTCGACAAAAATCTCCGCTGCGTAATTCAGGTTGGCGCCACCGCTCTCGGCAAGGGTGATCACCGGCAGTTTGTTTTCCATCGCGATCTGTTGCAGGCGCAGGGATTTTTTCAACCCGCTGGGGGAAATGGTCCCGCCCTTGATCGCGCTGTTGTTCGCCACCACCAGCACCCGCACGCCCGAGACGTAGCCGATCCCTGCGATCAAACCGCCACCGGCTGAACTGCCATCCTTGTCATCATGCAGCTTGTAGCCGGCCAGGCTCGCCAGTTCAAGGAACGGTGCGCCGGGATCGAGCAATAGGTTGAGTCGTTCCCGAGGCAATAATTGCCCGCGCTTGTCGAACTTGGGTTTGGCCTCGGCAGCCTTGTTCAGCAGGTTCTGTTCGAGCTGGCGCACATGCTCGATGCCCACCAGCATGGCTGCGCGGTTCCGGGCGAACGGTTCGCTGAACGGGTCCACCTGCGACTGGATGACCGGCATGGTTTATTCCTTGTCCTTGGGGGCGTCTGGCTGCAGTACATCGGGCAAGTACGCCCGATGAAAGCCGTTATAGGACTCGCTGTTCTGCGCCTTGTGAATCGGCCAGGCCCGACCGCCCAGACTCGCCGCACCGTCGATGCGCAGCGTGCTGCCGCTGATAAACGCCGCCGCGGGGCTGAGCAAAAAGACGATGGCTGCGCTGACTTCCGATTCGGTGCCGATGCGTTTGAGCGGTACGTGTTCGCGCAAGGTCGGGATGACGGCCTTGAACGCGCCTTCGTAGGTGTCCATACCGCTCGACGCGATCCAGCCCGGCGCCACCGCATTCACCCGCACGCCGGCATACCCCCATTCGAACGCGGCGGTCTTGGTCAGGTTGTCCATGCCCGAACGTGCGGCGCCCGAGTGGCCCATGCCGGGCATGCCGCCCCACATGTCCGCGAGCATGTTGACGATCGCGCCGCCATGCTTGCTCATGGATTGATTGAACACTTCCCGGGCCATCAGGAAACCACCCACCAGGTTGGTGCGCATCACGGTTTCGAAACCCTTCTGATTGATCGAAGCGAGTGCGGAGGGAAATTGTCCCCCCGCATTATTGACCAGGCCATGGATAGGCCCGTGCTCTCGGATCAACTCGCTGACCAGGTGCTTGACCGTTTCTTCCTCGCGTATGTCGCACACGTGCCAGTCAGCCTTGCCGCCGTCTTCGACGATTTCGGCGGCAACCTGTTTGAGCTTGTCGACTTTGCGCCCGACCACCAGCACATGGGCGCCAAGGGCCGCGAGTTCATGAGCGGTGCAGCGTCCGATACCGCTACCGCCGCCGGTGACGATAATGGTTTGACCCGCAAACAGATCGGTTTTGAATATCGAATCGTAGGCCACGGTGGTGGTCCTCTAGTTGACCTGGTCAGCGATGCTTTGCGGCACCGGAATCTGGATGTCCAACAGTTGCTGAGCGAATGCTTTGCCTTGTGGATCGATGCGCAAGCTGGCCACGCCACCGCCGCCCAAGGCATTTTCCAGGAGAAAATTAAGGCTGTGAGTGGCCGGCAGATACCAGCGCTCGACACGTCCGTGGACCGGGTCGAGGACATGGCTCATCCAGTCCACGATCACCTCCGGCGTCAGTGCTTCGGCGATCCACGGCAGGTACTCCGGCGCGCGGGCCATGACCCCGATATTGCTGTGATTGCCCTTGTCTCCGGAGCGCGCAACCGCCAGCTTCACCAGCGCCACACTGGCGTCAGCGCGGCCGGCAGGTTTGGGCGGGTCGAGGGGCACAGGCAAATCATCGGTGTCGAGGAAATCGCCGTCGGGCAGGGTGCAAGGGTGGCGTTTTCCGGCCAGGTCGATGGCCAGAGTGCAGGCGGTTTTATCGATCAAAAACGAAAACAGCCGGATCACCGGATACACCGTCGGCCGACCGCCGACGATCCCGGTCAGCCCTGGCGCCATGCCGGTAGCGGCCTGGGCGATTTCCCGGGAGAACACGATCAGCGCCTGTTTGTTCGGGTGGCGCACCGCGAGTTTGATCACCACCTCGCGACTGTCCTGACGCTGGCCATGAGGACCGTAAGTGGCTTCGCTGCCGAGCAGCTCGATGTTCACTTCGCTATACGGCGCCCAACCGCGCTGGAGGAAAATCTCCGCCGTCTTGTTGATGATCGCGTCGCTGACACGGCGGGCTTTGTCGACCGCATCAATGCCGGCGATCAGGCAACTGGCGGTGCAACGGAAACCGTCCGGGTAGGTCGCGCTGACCTTGTAGTGATCGGTTGGGGGCAAGCCTTTGGCACCGTGGACCTGCACCGTGTTTTTGCCCTGCTGCACCAGTTTGACCTGAGTAAAATCGCAGACCACGTCGGGCAACAGATAGGCCTGCGGGTCGCCGATTTCATAGAGCATCTGTTCACCTACGCTCAGCGGGGTGACGAGGCCGCCGGAACCTTCGGGTTTGCTCACGGTGAACTGGCTGTCAGCGCTGACTTCGACGATGGGAAAACCGATGTGTTCGTAGTCGGGTACTTCACGCCAATCAGTGAAGTTGCCGCCGGTGCACTGCGCGCCGCATTCAATGAGGTGACCCGCCAGTGCGGCTTGGGCGAGTTTGTCGTAATCGTGCCAGGACCAGCCGAATTCATGCACCAGCGCAGCGCTGACCACGGCGCTATCGACCACGCGTCCGGTGATCACGATGTCCGCGCCCAACCGCAAGGCCTCGACGATACCCGGTGCGCCGAGGTAGGCATTGGTCGAGACGCACATCGCTGGCAGCGGAGCGTCGGTGAACATTTCACGCAAACCCTGAGTGCTCAGCTGTTTGAACTGTGGCTGCAAGTCATCGCCCAGCAGCACGGCGATCTTCAATGCCACGCCCGCCTTGTCGCAGGCCGCTTGCAGGGCGGCGGCGCAGGCTTGCGGGTTGATTCCGCCAGCATTGCTGATGACGCGGATTTTTTGCTCGGCGAGCTGTGGGAGGAGCGGGCTGAGCACTTCAATAAAGTCGCTGGCGTACCCGGCCTGCGGGTCTTTCATCCGCGCGCCGGCCATGATCGACAAAGTGATTTCGGCCAGATAATCGAACACCAGGTAGTCCAGGCGTCCTCCCTCCACCAACTGAGCAGCGGCAGTCGACGTGTCACCCCAGAACGCGCTGGCGCATCCGATGCGAATGGTTTCAGGCACAGTCATCTCCATAGTCACCTCCGACAGCAGTGGTTCGAGACTACCAAGCAAGCGCTTGGTTTGTAAATGCCTCGATTTACTTCTTCCCAAGCGCTTGCTTGGTTGTCATCGCCAGCTTAAATTGCCCGCGCAACCCCGCTGTTTTAGTGGCGATGGGCGTATTTGATTGAACGACTGTAGGAGAGAACGGGTGGACGAACAAAAAGCCCTCAAGGTCATGCGCGAATTGGTCGACAACGGCCAGTTGACCGACCCGGACAGCGCCCGCGGCAAACTGCTGCAAGTGGCGGCTCACCTGTTTCGCAACAAAGGTTATGAGCGCACCACGGTGCGTGATCTGGCGGGCGCCGTGGGCATTCAGTCGGGCAGCATTTTTCATCACTTCAAAAGCAAGGACGAAATCCTGCGTGCGGTGATGGAAGAGACCATTCGCTACAACACTGCGCTGATGCGCGCGGCACTGGCCGAGTCCGACAGTGTGCGCGAGCGGGTGCTGGCGCTGATCCGATGCGAATTGCAGTCGATCATGGGCGGCAGCGGCGAGGCCATGGCGGTGCTGGTGTATGAATGGCGCTCGTTGTCCGAAGAAGGCCAGGCGCAAGTTCTGGCGTTGCGCGATATTTATGAAGACCTCTGGCTGCAAGTATTGGGCGAGGCCAAAGACGCCGGTTTCATTCGCGGCGATGTATTCATTACCCGCCGGTTCCTGACCGGTGCGCTGTCATGGACCACCACTTGGTTCCGTGCCGGTGGCAGCATGAGCCTTGATCAATTAGCCGATGAGGCGTTGATTCTGGTGCTGGAAGAGGAACAATAGTGCTATTTGGCCAGTAGGAAACTGGCTAAGTGGGTGAAACCGCCTAGTTTGAATGCATTGATGTGTCATTTTCGGGAGTAGGTTGTTTGATGTGCTCGCCAATTCAGACGGCCTCGCGATTTTCACTGGCGGCGCTCGCGGCGTTATTGCTCGCTGTGTCATGGACAGTGCCGTCCCAGGCTGGACAGCTGGTGCGCGTCGGCGCTGCCCATTTTCCTCCTTATACCGTGCGCCCCGAGATGGGGGCCGACACCGGCCTGTTGCCGCAATTGATCGAGGCCCTCAACGCCTCGCAAACCGACTACCAGTTTGCGTTGGTACCGACCTCGATTCCCCGCCGCTTCGGGGACTTCAAGCAAGGTCGGGTGGACATGGCGATTTTCGAAAACCCCGATTGGGGCTGGAAGGACATTCCCCACGTCACCGTCGATATGGGGCTGGAAGATGCCGAAATCTTTGTCGCGCAACGCCAGCCCGACCGACCTCAGTCCTATTTTTCCGACCTTGCCGGCAAACGTTTGGCGTTGTTCAGCGGCTATCACTACGAGTTCGCCAACTTCAATGCCGACCCGAAATTGCTGGCGCACAACTACAACGCGACGCTGACCTATTCCCATGACAGCAACTTGCTGATGGTCCTGCGGGGCCGCGCAGACATCGCACTGGTGACACGCTCTTACCTGAGTGATTACCTGTTGCGCAACGACAAAGTCGGCGATCAGTTACTGGTGTCCGACCGCGTCGATCAGGTCTATCACCACTACGCGATCCTGCGGCCCTCTGCGCCCATCAGTGGCGAAGCCTTTGGCAAGTTGCTGCAAGGTTTACGCGATAACGGCGCGATGCTGAGGATTTTTTCGCCCTACAAAATCGCCGTGGTGCCGGTGCCTGGCAACTGAATTGCGCCATGGGTCGTGAATTCGCGACTTCTCTTAAATTTCCCTGACCGGCTCACGTCACCTCGTTGAACTGTCGACGATTATCGTGAGCGCTCCCATGCCAATTCTGAATGACCTGATCGCCCTGGCTTTACCGTCAGGCAGCCATCTTGTAGCGGATGAAACCGAAAACCGACTGGTCCTCAGCCTGGCGGGACAGCCGTTGATCCATCTGCGTCTGAATCCAAAGCCTGAGTTACAGGTGCAGGTCGAGGAGGGCTTCAAACGCCCGGACGCCGACGCGATCCGGGCCGCCTGTTACTGGTTGTTCGCCCGCGACCCTGCTTGCCAGCGCCTGACCTGGTTGCTCGATGACGTGCCCGATGAGGCGCTGCTCAGCGGCTTGCTGATCACCACCGACGTACCCGGTGAGTACCGCTGCGAGCGCGCACTGTTTTGGCAACTGACCCAGCCGTGGCTGACGCAAGCGCGGGCCCACAGTTTTCCCCGGCAGATGATCATCAGCGCCGGCAAGCGCCACCCGTTGCGCGCGGTGAAACCCCATGGTGAGGTGTATCGCCGGTTTGATGCGCGACTGGGCGGCTGGATCTCGTTACGCACTGTTGACATTGACCACGATCTTGAGCGGTTCAATCGCTGGCAGAACAGTGCGCGCGTGGCGAGCTTCTGGCAGGAGGAGGGCAGCCTCGAACAGCATCGCGAATACCTGAGCAAACTCGAGTCCGACCCGCACACGCTGACGTTGATCGGTTGTTTCGATGATCAGCCATTTGCCTATTTTGAAGCCTACTGGGCCAAGGAAGATCGCATCGCGCCGTTCTATGACGCCGCCGATTACGACCGGGGTATCCACATGCTGGTCGGTGAAGAAACACACCGTGGCCCACACAAGGTGGCGAGCTGGTTATCGGCGCTGACGCACTACCTGTTTCTCGATGATCCACGCACCCAGCGAGTAGTCGCCGAGCCGCGTGCGGATAACGCAAAGATGATCGAGTACCTGCAGGCGCAGCGTTTTTACTGCGAGAAAGAGTTCGACTTTCCGCATAAGCGCGCCGCGTTGATGGTGTTGGGGCGCGAGCGGTTTTTTGAGCGGTGTGAGCTGGTTTGAGGTGTGAGGCTCGGGATCATGATTGATCCCGGGGCCGCCATCGCGAGCAGGCTCACCACCTTGAATCTGTTGTGAACACGAAATCCGTGAACACCGCAGATTTAATGCAGGAGTGAGCCTGCTCGCGATAGGGGCGACGCAAATTTGCAGGTTTCAGCGACGAGCAAACGTGTCCGCACGATTCCCCGACACCTTGCGGCAGTGCACGAGCGCATCGCGAATCATGAAGTTCACCAGCGTCGGCGAGACGCCCAGTTCCTTGGCGATGTCTTTTTGCGGCACACCGTGCAAGCGGTACATCTCGAACGCGTAACGGGTGCGGGTCGGCAGCTCCGTCAGCGCATCGGCGATGTTTTCCAGGGTCGAGAAATTGATGTGCGAGGTTTCCGGCGAAGCACCTTGAATCACCACGTTCAACCCTTCCTCTTCAGGGCCGGAATACTTCTGCTCCAACGCCTGCTTGCGGTAGTGATCGATCGCCAGGTTGCGCACGATCTGGAACAGGTAACTGAGCTGCGCCTTGAAGGACGATGTGATCTGCGGTGCGGATTGCAGCCTGAAGAACGCATCCTGCACCACGTCTTCAGCGCGGGACCGGCAACCGGTAATGCGCGCTGCAATCTTGACCAGAATCAGTCGATTGTCGACGAATGCCTGAAGTAACGGTGAGTCGCACCTGCTTGTGGATACTTGTTCCGTCATGGAAAACACCCTGCTGCAAAGAGGTTAGTGGGGCGGCGCGAAAGATCTGGGCTGCCCTACACATCGAGCGACAAATTATGTTGAATGATAATGATTGTCAATTGAGAAAGAGAATTAATGCTCCGCAAAGGTGCGTTTTGAGAACTGCGACACGCTGACGCACGCCAGCCCCGTTGGCGATCGGCCGTATGACTAATTATTTCAAGATCCCATCCGTTCTCCTTGGTGAATGGCTCGGACGTACAGCCCTGGCCAAATCAGCATTCCCAATGCCTTGCGCGGTCGGCGAAGACCGCGTCCTGCATGCCTCGAATGGGGCGTGACGTAAGAAAACCGATTCCATTTGCAAGCCCACATCTGGCAGGAAACCCCATGACCGACGCGTTCGAACTCCCAAGCAATCTGGTCCAAGCCCTTCAGCGCCGCGCGGCCCTGACGCCGGATCGGGTGGCCTTGCGGTTTCTCGCCGAAACCCCGGATCAAGCGGTGGTACTGAGTTATCGCGAGCTGGATCGGCGGGCCCGGGTCATTGCGGGGGCGCTGCAGGCCGAGGCTGAGTTTGGCGATCGCGCAGTGTTGTTGTTTCCAAGCGGCCCGGACTATGTCGCCGCCTTCTTCGGGTGCCTGTATGCCGGCGTGATCGCGGTCCCGGCGTATCCGCCAGAGTCAACCCGCCGTCATCATCAGGAACGCTTGCTGTCGATCATCAGCGATGCCGAACCACGGCTGCTGCTGACCAGTACGAGTCTGCGCGACGCCTTGTTGCAGATCGAAGGTGCGCCAGCGTTGCTCTGCGTCGATAGCCTCGCCCCGGCGTTGGCGGATAGCTGGCGCGCGCCGGATCTGCCGGCCGATCACATTGCCTTTCTGCAGTACACCTCCGGTTCCACGGCGCTGCCCAAAGGCGTGCAAGTCAGCCACGGTAATCTGGTGGCGAACGAGTTGTTGATTCGCCACGGTTTCGGCATTGATCTGAACCCCGACGATGTGATTGTCAGCTGGTTGCCGCTGTACCACGACATGGGCTTGATCGGCGGTCTGTTGCAGCCGATTTTCAGTGGCGTGCCTTGCGTGTTGATGTCGCCGGCGTACTTCCTCGGTCGGCCGTTGCGCTGGCTCGAAGCGATCAGCGAGTACGGCGGCACCATCAGCGGCGGGCCGGATTTTGCTTATCGCCTGTGCAGCGAGCGGGTCAGCGAGTCGGCACTGCAACGGCTTGATCTCAGCGGCTGGCGCGTGGCGTATTCCGGTTCCGAACCGATTCGTCTCGACACCCTGGAACGCTTCGCGGCCAAGTTTGCTGCCTGCGGTTTTACCCCGGACAGTTTCATGGCGTCCTACGGTTTGGCCGAAGCGACGCTGTTCGTCGCCGGCAGCCCACGCGGCCATGGCATCGGCACTCTGCGCGTCGATGATCAAGCGCTGGCGCAGAATCGGGCCGAGCCGGGCGAGGGCAGTTCGATCATGAGTTGCGGCATCAGCCAGCCGGATCACGCGGTGCTGATTGTCGACCCGCAGGCGCTCAACGAACTGGCTGACAACAGCGTTGGCGAAGTCTGGGCCGCCGGTCCGAGCATCGCCCAGGGCTACTGGCGCAATCCCGAAGCCAGCGCCAAGACCTTCGTCCAGCACGCCGGGCGCACCTGGCTGCGCACTGGCGATCTGGGGTTCATGCGCGACGGCGAACTGTTCATCACCGGTCGTCTGAAAGACATGCTCATCGTTCGCGGTCACAACCTGTACCCGCAAGACATCGAACAGACCATCGAACGCGAAGTCGAGGTCGTGCGCAAAGGTCGGGTGGCCGCGTTTGCCGTCACGGTCGACGGTCAGGAGGGCATCGGGATCGCCGCGGAAATCAGCCGCAGCGTGCAGAAGATCCTGCCGCCCGAAGCGTTGATCAAAGCCATTCGCCAAGCGGTGGCGGAGGCGTATCAAGAGGCGCCAAGCGTCGTGGCGTTGCTCAATCCCGGTGCGCTGCCGAAAACTTCCAGCGGCAAGTTGCAACGAGCGGCGTGCCGTATTCGATTGGCGGACGACAGTCTCGACCATTACGCGCTGTTTCCTTCAGCGGTCAGCGCCAGGGTCGGGCAAAGCGAGTTCGCTGTCGAGCTGCACACCCTGATCGGTCAGATCTGGTGCGAGCAATTGCAGGTGAAGCAGGTCGAGGCCGATGATCACTTCTTCCTGCTCGGTGGCAACTCCATTGCGGCGACTCAGGTGGTCGCGCGGCTGCGTGAAGAACTCGGTCTTGAGCTGAACCTGCGCTTGTTGTTCGAGGCCCCGACCCTGGGCGCATTCGCCGACGCCGTCGCCCGCCAACAACAGGACGGCGGACTGGCTCAAGGCGCAATCTCCACGCTGTCGCGCAGTGAACCGATGCCGCAGTCCCTTGCGCAAAACCGCTTGTGGATCACCTGGCAGCTCGACCCGCAGAGCAGCGCTTACAACATTCCGGGAGCTTTGCGTTTACGTGGCGAACTGGACGAAGACGCACTGCGCGCCAGTTTCCAGCAACTGATCGAACGCCACGAATCCCTGCGCACGCGCTTCTTCGAACGTGATGGCGTGGCGCTGCAACAGATCGACGCGCCCGGCGCGTTCAACCTGCAACTGATCGACATCAGCGACTTGCCAGCCAGCGAGCGAGAGGCGCGCGCGCAGCAGATTCGTGAAGACGAAGCCCATACCCAATTCGATCTGGAGAAAGGTCCGCTGCTGTGGGTGACCCTGGTGCGCCTGGATGATGAGGACCATCAGCTGCTGGTGACGATGCACCACATCATCGCCGACGGTTGGTCGCTGAACGTATTGATCGACGAGTTCTCGCGGGTCTACGCCGCCGCCTCCCAGGGGCAAACCGCAGCGCTTGCCCCCTTGTCGACCCAGTACGCCGATTACGGCAGCTGGCAGCGCCAATGGCTGGCACAAGGGGAGGGTGAGCGACAATTGGCCTACTGGAAAGCGCAGTTGGGGACTGAACATCCGACCCTGAATCTGGCCACTGATCATCCCCGTTCAAAAAAGCCAAGCCAACCTGCAGCCCGTCATTCGATCAAGCTGGCGACGACCCTCAGCGACGCCATTCGCCGGACGGCCCATGCCCATGAATCGACGCCGTTCATGTTGTTGCTTGCCGCCTTCCAGAGTCTGTTGCATCGCTACAGCGGTAAGTGCGACATCCGCATCGGCGTGCCCAATGCCAACCGTCCTCGACTGGAAACACAGGGACTGATCGGGTTCTTCATCAACACCCAAGTGATGCGCGCCGAGGTGGATGCGCGGCTGCCGTTCGTTGAGTTGCTGGCGCAAACCCGTCACGCGGCCTTGGGCGCCCAGGCGCATCAGGACTTGCCGTTCGAACAGCTGCTCGAAACCTTCCCCCATGCTCGGGAACAAGGTCTGTTCCAGGTCATGTTCAACCATCAGCAGCGTGACCTGAGCGCGCTGCGCCGGCTGCCTGGATTGCTGGCAGAAGAACTGCCGTGGCACAGTCGTGAAGCCAAGTTCGACCTGCAATTGCACAGCGAAGAAGATGCCAAAGGGCGTCTGCGCCTGTCCTTCGATTACGCCAGTGAGCTGTTCGACAGCGCCACCATCGAGCGCCTGGCGGAGCATTTCAGCACCCTGCTGCGGGACGTTTGCGAGCGACCGCAAAGCGCCATCGGTGACTTGCAGCTGCTGTCACCAAGCGAGCAACAACACCAGGCAACGTGGAGCGTTGCACCGTGTACACCGGCCAGCCAGTGGCTCCCGGAACAACTCAGCGAGCAGGCGCGGCTGACCCCGGAGCGCATCGCGCTGATCTGGGGCGGCGGCAGCCTGGATTTCACGCAACTGCACACCCAGGCCAACCGGCTGGCGCATTACCTGCGTGACAAAGGCGTCGGCCCGGATGTGTGCGTGGCGATTGCCGCCGAGCGTTCGCCGCAGCTGTTGATCGGCCTGCTGGCGATCATCAAGGCCGGTGGCGCCTACGTTCCACTGGATCCTGATTACCCCGCCGAACGCCTGGCCTACATGCTCAGCGACAGCGGCGTTGAATTGCTGCTGACCCAGACCGAATTGCTCGATCGCTTGCCGGCCACCGCAGGCGTCAGCGTGATCGCCATGGACACCCTGCACCTGGAAAGCTGGCCGAGTCACGCACCGGGCCTGCACTTGCACGGCGACAACCTGGCCTACGTGATTTACACCTCCGGTTCCACCGGCCAGCCCAAGGGCGTCGGCAATACCCACGCCGCCCTCGCCGAGCGGCTGCAATGGATGCAGTCCACTTATCGCCTGAACGATACCGACGTGCTGATGCAAAAGGCGCCGATCAGTTTTGACGTGTCGGTGTGGGAGTGCTTCTGGCCGCTGATAACGGGGGCACGTTTGCTGATCGCCGGCCCTGGCGAACACCGCGACCCGCACCGCATTGCCCAGTTGGTTCAAGCCTACGGCGTCACCACACTGCACTTCGTTCCTTCGCTGCTTTCGTTGTTCATCGACGAACCGCTCACCGCCGAATGCACCAGCCTGCGCCGGGTATTTTCCGGGGGTGAAGCATTGCCCGCGGAGCTGCGTAATCGCGTGCTGGAACAGCTGCCAGCGGTGCAATTGCACAACCGTTATGGCCCGACCGAAACCGCGATCAACGTCACCCATTGGCAGTGCACCTTCGCCGACGGCGAGCGTTCGCCGATTGGCCGACCGTTGGACAACGTTGTCTGCCGGGTGCTCGACCACGAACTCAATCCCGTGCCGGCCGGTGTGCCGGGTGAGTTGTGCATCAGTGGTATCGGTCTGGCCCGAGGGTATTTGGGACGTCCTTCGTTGACCGCCGAGCGTTTTGTCGTGGATCCGCTGGGCGAGCAGGGCGCCCGCCTGTACCGCACCGGCGATCGGGCACGCTGGACCGCAGAGGGCGTTATCGAATACCTCGGTCGTCTCGATCAGCAGGTCAAGTTGCGCGGTTTTCGTGTCGAGCCGGAAGAAATCGAGGCGCGGTTGCTGGCTCAGGACGGCGTCGCTCAAGCCGTCGTCCTGGTGCGTGAAACGTCGGCCGGTGGACAGTTGATTGGCTATTACACGAGCACGGGTTTCTGCGAAGAAATCGATGCACAAAACCAGCGCCTGCACGCCGCATTGGCGGCCGAGTTGCCTGAATACATGGTCCCGGCGCAATTGATGCGGCTGGACGAAATGCCCCTGAGCCCGAGCGGCAAACTCGATCGCCGGGCCTTGCCTGAACCGCACTGGCAGGTTCGCGAGCACGTCGAACCGGTCAGCGATCTGGAACAAAAGATCGCCGGCATCTGGCGCGAAGTGCTGGGTCTTGCGCAAATCGGTCTGCGCGACGACTTCTTTGCCCTGGGCGGTCATTCGTTGCTCGCCACGCAAATCATTTCTCGCACACGTCAGGCCTGCGATGTCGAGTTACCGTTGCGAGCGTTGTTCGAGAACAGCGAGCTGGGTGCGTTTGCTGAACAGGTCCGGTTGATCCAGGCCAGTGGCAAAACCAACCAGCAACCACCGATTGAAAAAGTCGACCGCAGCCAACCGGTGCCCTTGTCCTATTCCCAGCAGCGCATGTGGTTCCTCTGGCAGATGGAACCGGACAGCCCGGCTTACAACGTCGGTGGCATGGCGCGATTGCGCGGGGTGCTGGATGTCGGGCGCTTCGAGGCGGCGTTGCAGGCGTTGATCCTGCGCCACGAAACCCTGCGCACCACGTTTCCGAGCGTCGACGGTGTGGCCAGGCAACAGGTGCATGAGCACATCGGCATGCGCATGGAGTTTAAGGATTTCACTGCGCTGGATGCTGGAGGTCGTGAATGGCAGGTCCAGCAACTGGCTGACGACGAAGCGCACAAACCTTTCAATCTGGAAACCGGGCCGCTGCTTCGCGCGTGCCTGGTCAAGACTGACGAGCTGGAACATTACCTGGTGCTGACCCTGCACCACATCGTCACCGAAGGCTGGGCGATGGATATCTTTGCCCGGGAATTGAGCGCGCTCTACGAAGCCCTGGTGGAGGACCGCGAATCGCCGCTGGCGCCGCTGCCGGTGCAATACCTCGACTACAGCGTGTGGCAGCGTCAGTGGCTGGAGTCTGGTGAACGCCAGCGTCAACTGGACTACTGGACCGGGCAGTTGGGTCGCAAACACCCATTGCTGGAATTGCCCTCCGACCGCCCGCGTCCGCCGGTGCAAAGCCATCAGGGCGAGTTGTTCCGTTTCGACTTGAGTGATGACCTTGCCGCACGGGTTCGAGCCTTCAATGCGCAGAACGGCCTGACCCTGTTCATGACCATGACGGCCGCATTGGCGGTGCTGCTTTACCGCTACAGTGGCCAGACCGACTTGCGCATTGGCGCGCCGGTGGCCAACCGGATTCGTCCGGAAAGCGAAGGGCTGATTGGGGCTTTCCTCAATACACAGGTGCTGCGTTGCCAGCTCGACGGCCAGATGTCCGTTGGCGAATTGTTCGATCAGGTCCGCCATGCCGTCATCGAAGGCCAGTCCCATCAAGACCTGCCGTTTGATCACTTGGTGGAAGCCTTGCAGCCACCGCGTAGCACGGCTTACAACCCCCTGTTCCAGGTAATGTGCAACGTCCAGCGCTGGGAATTCCAGCAGAGTCGTACCCTGGCGGGCATGACCGTCGAGTACCTGGCCAATGATGCGCGTGCGACCAAGTTCGACCTTAATCTGGAAGTCACCGACCTCGATCATCGGCTCGGTTGCTGCCTGACCTACAGCACCGATTTGTTCGACGAACCACGCATTGCGCGCATGGCCGGGCATTGGCGCAACCTGCTCGAAGCCTTACTCAGCGATCCGCAACAGCGCCTCAGCGACTTGCCATTGCTGGAAGCCACTGAGCAGCAACAGTTGCTCGACAGCCTTGGTGTCGAACCGGGGGAGCATCGTCTTGACCAGTGCATTCATCACCTGTTCAGCGAGCAGGCACTGATTCGAAAAGACGCGCCCGCACTGACGTTCGCCGGGCACACCCTGAGCTATGCCGAACTCGACAGTCGCGCCAATCGCCTGGCCTGGATGCTCCGCGAGCGCGGTGTCGGCCCGCAAGTGCGCGTCGGCCTGGCGCTTGAACGGTCGCTGGACATGGTTGTCGGCCTACTGGCGATCCTCAAGGCCGGCGGCGCCTATGTGCCGCTGGACCCTGAGTATCCGCTGGACCGTTTGCATTACATGATCGAAGACAGTGGCATCGGTTTGCTGCTCAGCGATGCGGCGATGTTCAAGGCGCTTGGCCAACTGCCGGCGAGCGTGGCGCGCTGGTGCCTCGAAGACGATGCCGCTGAACTGGCGAATTACCCGGCCAGTGAGCTGCCATTCATCAGCCTGCCGCAGCATCAGGCGTACCTGATCTACACCTCGGGTTCCACCGGCAGACCGAAAGGCGTGGTGGTGTCCCACGGCGAAATCGCCATGCATTGTCGTGCCGTGATCGAACGCTTCGGGATGCGCCCGGACGATTGCGAATTGCATTTCTATTCCATCAATTTCGACGCCGCCACCGAGCGCTTGCTCGTGCCGTTGTTGAGTGGCGCGCAGGTCGTATTGCGCGCTCAGGGACAGTGGGATGCGGAAGAAATCTGCGGCTTGATTCGCCAGCACCACATCAACGTTCTCGGTTTCACGCCGAGCTACGGTAGCCAACTGGCGCAATGGCTGGCCACCCAAAACGAAACCCTGCCAGTGCGCATGTGCATCACCGGTGGTGAAGCACTGACTGGCGAACACCTGCAGCGCATTCGTGCAGCGTTCAAGCCGAGCCTGTTCTTCAATGCCTATGGCCCGACTGAAACCGTGGTCATGCCGCTGGCCAGCCTGGCTCCGGAGCAATTGGAAGAAGGCCTGGGCAGTGTGCCGATCGGCAGCGTGATCGGCGCTCGTGTGGCCTACATCCTGGATGCCGACCTGGCCCTGGTGCCACAAGGTGCCAGCGGCGAGTTGTACGTTGGCGGTGCCGGTCTGGCGCAGGGGTATCACCGGCGTCCGGGCATGACGGCCGAGCGGTTTGTGGCAGACCCGTTTGCGGCCGATGGCGGGCGCCTGTATCGCACCGGTGACCTGGTTCGCCAGCGTGACGACGGACTGGTGGAGTATCTGGGACGTATCGACCATCAAGTGAAAATCCGTGGCTTCCGCATCGAACTGGGCGAGATCGAAACCCGTTTGCTCGAGCATGAAACCGTGCGCGAGGCGGTGGTGCTTGCACTTGATGCACCCAGCGGGAAGCAATTGGTCGGCTACGTGCTGACCGATGCTGCCGCGCAGGATGACTTGCAACAGGCCTCGCTGCGTGACGCGCTCAAGGCTCAGCTCAAATCCCAGCTGCCGGACTACATGGTGCCAACGCACCTGATCCTGCTGGCTCACTGGCCGCTCACCGCCAACGGCAAACTGGATCGCCGCGCGTTGCCGGCGCCGGACCCCGAGCTGAACCGTCAGCAGTACGTGGCGCCAGGCAACGCGCTGGAACTGACTTTGGCCGGTATCTGGAGCCACGTGTTGAACGTTCCGCAGGTCGGTCTCAATGACAACTTTTTCGAGCTGGGCGGTGATTCGATCCTGTCGATCCAGGTGGTCAGCCGTGCACGGCAACAGGGTATCCACTTCAGCCCGCGGGACCTGTTCCAGCACCAGACGGTGCACACCCTCGCTGCCGTCGCGACCCGCACTGAGCAGGTGACTGCCGAGCAAGGTTTGCTGACGGGCGAATCGCGACTGACACCGATCCAGCATTGGTTCTTCGACAGCGAGATCCCTGAGCGCCAACACTGGAACCAGGCCTTGCTGCTGGAACCGGCCGAGACGCTGGAACCTCATCGTCTTGAGCAAGCGCTGCTGGCAGTGATCGCACAGCACGACGCCTTGCGCCTGCGTTTCACCAACGCCGCCGGGCAATGGCGCGCCGAACACCAGGCTGAATCTGACGTCCCGGTGCTCTGGCAAGTACGGGTGAAATCCATGGACCAGTGCACGGCGCTGTTCGCCGACGCCCAGCGCAGCCTCGACCTCGAACAGGGACCCCTGGTTCGTGCGCTGTTGGTTGATGGTCCACAGGACCAGCAGCGATTGTTCATCGCCATTCACCACCTGGTGGTAGACGGGGTTTCGTGGCGCGTCTTGCTGGACGATGTGCAAACGGCCTATCGCCAATTGCCCCTGCGGGAGACGGTGCAACTGCCAGCGAAAACCAGCGCCTTCAAGGACTGGGCCGCACGCTTGCAGGCTTACGCCGGCAGCGAATCCCTGCGCGAGGAATTGAGCTGGTGGCAGGCGAACCTGGCAGGTCCTCACGCCGGGTTGCCGTGCGCCCGCCCTGACGGTGGACGTCAACACCGTCACGCGCAAACGGTCAGCGTGCGCCTCGACAGCGAACAGACACGCCAGTTGCTGCAGCAGGCGCCGAGTGCCTATCGCACTCAGGTTAATGACCTGCTGCTGACTGCATTGGCTCGCGTATTGTGCCGCTGGAGCGGTCACGCATCCGCCTTGATTCAATTGGAAGGCCATGGCCGTGAGAGCCTGTTTGATGACATCGATCTGACCCGCACCGTGGGTTGGTTCACCAGTGCGTATCCGTTGCGGCTGACACCGGCGAACAGCCAGGGCGACTCGATTAAGGCGATCAAGGAGCAACTGCGTGCCGTGCCGCACAATGGTCTGGGGTATGGCGTGTTGCGCTACCTCGCCGATGATTCGTGCCGTACTGCCATGGCAGCTTTGCCGACGGCGCAGATCACCTTCAATTACCTCGGCCAGTTCGACCAGAGTTTTGCCGATGATGCGTTGTTCCGTCCGCTGGGCGAGCCGGTTGGCGCGGCCCATGACCCGAAAGCACCGCTGCCGAACGAGCTGAGCGTCGACAGTCAGGTCTACGGCGGCGAGCTGGTATTGCGCTGGACGTTCAGTGCCGAACGCCACGATCCGCACACCATCACCGAGCTGGCGAACGCCTATCTGGGTGAGCTGCAAGCCCTGATCGAGCATTGCCTGCGCGACGATGCGGGCGGCCTGACGCCATCAGATTTCCCGTTGGCCAGACTGACCCAGGCACAACTCGACGCGCTGCCCGTGCCCGCTGCGGTCATCGAGGATGTGTATCCCCTGACACCGATGCAGGAAGGCATGTTGCTGCACACCCTGCTGGAACCGGGCACCGGGCTGTATTACATGCAGGACCGTTATCGCATCAACAGCCAACTTGATCCGCAGCGTTTTGCCGAAGCCTGGCAAGCGGTGATCGCGCGTCACGAAGCCCTGCGTGCCTCGTTTTGCTGGAACGTCGGCGAAGACATGCTGCAGGTTATCCACAAGCCGGGCAGCACGCCGATCGAGTTTCTGGACTGGACCGATGTCGCCGACACCGAGCAAGAACCGAAGCTGCAGGCACTGCTTAAAAGCGAGCGCGAGGCCGGTTTCGATCTGCTTGTTCAGGCGCCGTTCCACCTGCGACTGATCCGGGTTGGCGCCGCGCGCTACTGGTTCATGATGAGCAACCACCACATCCTCATCGATGCGTGGTGCCGTTCGCTGTTGATGAACGATTTCTTCGAGATCTACACCGCCCTGGGCGAAAATCGCCAGGCACAACTGGCCGTGCCGCCGCGCTATCGCGACTACATTGGCTGGCTGCAACGCCAGAGCCTGGAAGAGGCTCGGCAGTGGTGGAAGAACAATCTGCACGGCTTCGAGCGGACCACGCCGATCCCGAGTGACCGGCCTTTCCTGCGTGAACACGCCGGTGAAAGTGGCGGCATGATCGTAGGCGATCGCTACACCCGACTGGATGCCCGGGACGGTGCGCAACTGCGCGAATTGGCCCAGGCCCATCAGTTGACCATCAACACCTTTGCCCAGGCGGCATGGGCCTTGGTGTTGCGGCGTTTGAGCGGTGATCGTGATGTGCTGTTCGGCGTCACGGTGGCTGGACGTCCGGTGGAAATGCCGGCGATGCAGCGCACGGTCGGGCTGTTCATCAACAGCATTGCGCTGCGGGTGAAAATGCCTGAAGACGATCAGCGTTGCAGCGTTCGCCAGTGGCTCAGTGACTTGCTCGACAGCAACATGCAGCTGCGCGAGTACGAGTACCTGCCGCTGGTGAGCATTCAGGAAACCAGCGAACTGCCCAAGGGCCAGCCGCTGTTCGACAGTCTTTTTGTGTTCGAAAACGCCCCGGTGGAAGTCTCGGTGCTGGACCGTGCCCAGAGTCTTAACGCGACTTCGGATTCGGGACGCACCCACACCAACTTCCCGCTCACAGCCGTGTGTTATCCAGGCGATGACCTGGGCTTGCACCTGTCTTACGACCAGCGTTTCTTCGATGAGGCCACGGTCGAACGCATGCTCGGCGAGTTCAAGCGCTTGCTGCTGGCGCTGGTGGAGGGGTTCCATGGCGACATGGCGGACTTGCCGCTGCTGGGGGCCGAGGAAGAGGATTTCCTGATCCACGGTTGCAATCAGAGCGAGCACGAATATCCGCTGGAGCAGAGCTACGTAGTGCTGTTCGAAGCACAGGTTGCCCAGCATCCGCAGCGCGTGGCCGCCAGTTGCCTGGATCAACAGCACAGCTACGCCGAACTGAACCAGCGCAGTAACCGGCTGGGTCATGCCCTGATCGCGGCCGGTGTCGGGCTGGATCAACCGGTGGCGTTGCTGGGTGAACGTAACCTCGATTTGCTCGGGATGATTATCGGCGGCTTCAAGGCCGGCGCGGGTTACCTGCCGCTGGATCCGGGGCTGCCAAGCCAGCGACTGAGCCGGATCATCGACCTGAGTCGCACGCCGTTGCTGGTGTGTACAGAGGCGTGCCGTGAACAGGCTGTCGCGCTGCTGGACGCCTGCGGCTGCGCCATTCGACCTCGATTGCTGGTCTGGGAAGAGGTGCAGGCGAGTGGCGCGTCGGTGACCAATCCCGGCCTCTACAGCGGTCCGGACAATCTGGCGTATGTGATTTACACCTCCGGTTCCACCGGCTTGCCCAAGGGCGTGATGGTCGAGCAGCGCGGCATGCTCAATAACCAGTTGAGCAAGGTGCCGTACCTGGACCTGAGCGATGCCGACGTGATCGCGCAGACGGCTTCGCAAAGCTTCGATATTTCGGTCTGGCAGTTCCTCGCCGCGCCGTTGTTCGGCGCACGGGTCGACATCGTGCCGAACACCATCGCCCACGATCCGCAGGGGTTGCTGGCGCACGTTTCGGCACACGGCGTCACCGTGCTGGAAAGCGTGCCGTCGCTGATCCAGGGCATGCTTGCCCAGGATCGAATGAGCCTCGACGGCCTGCGCTGGATGCTGCCGACGGGCGAGGCCATGCCGCCGGAGCTTGCCCATCAATGGCTGCTGCGTTATCCGGATATCGGGCTGGTGAATGCGTATGGTCCGGCGGAGTGCTCGGATGACGTGGCGTTTTTCCGTGTCGATCCGGCCTCGACCCGCGGCAGCTATTTGCCGATCGGTACACCGACCGACAACAACCGTTTGTACCTGCTCGATGGCGCGCTGGAACTGGTGCCGCTGGGCGCGGTGGGCGAGTTGTGCGTTGCCGGTACGGGCGTCGGACGTGGCTATGTGAGCGATCCGCTGCGCACCGCGCAAGTCTTCGTGCCGAACCCGTTTGGCGCGCCGGGGGATCGTCTGTATCGCACGGGCGACCTGGCCCGGCGTCGCAGCGACGGCGTGCTGGAGTACGTCGGGCGAATCGACCATCAAGTGAAAATTCGCGGTTACCGCATCGAGCTCGGTGAAATCGAAGCGCGCCTTTACGAACAGCCGCACATTCGCGAAGCGGCGGTCGGCGTCCAGGACGGCTTCAATGGCAAGCACCTGGTCGGCTATCTGGTAGCGGCTGATTCGACGCTCAAACCGAACGAACACCTGGAGCGCATCAAACAACGCCTGCGCGCCGAACTGCCTGAATACATGGTGCCGCTGCACTGGCTATGGCTGGACCGGATGCCGCTCAACGCCAACGGCAAGCTCGATCGCAAAGCCCTGCCGGTGCTTGAAATCGGCCAATTGCAGAACCAGGACTACCAGGCGCCGCGCAACGGGCTGGAGCAGACGCTGGCCGATATTTGGGCAGAAGTGCTGAAGGTCGACAAAGTTGGAGTGCGCGACAACTTCTTCGAACTGGGCGGGCATTCGCTATTGGCGACGCAAATCGCGTCACGGGTGCAGAAAGTGCTGCAACGCGATGTACCGCTGCGAGCAATGTTCGAGTGCAGCACGGTAGAGGAACTGGCCGGGTACATCGATGGGCTGGCGGTGAACGATATGACTGAGGAGAAAGTGGATCGGCTGAATGATCTGATGGCAGAGCTGGAGGGGTTTTAATTTGCTTTTGCTCTGCTTTTGTTCTGCTTTTGATCTTCTTGCCGCCTCGGAAGGCCAAGCGCAGGTTCTGCGCAGTGGGCAACCCGGCATGGATGCCGGGTTAGCCGCCCCCGGCCATGGATGGCCGATGGCGGCGGGCCCACGGAGCAGGACCGGAGAGAGGGTATGCCGAGCCCAGGCGAGGCTCCGGACGAAAGGGGCAAGAGCGTTTGGTTACTTGGGGCTTTTCCAAGTGACTCGCCGTAAGGGCGAAACCAATAGAAGCCGTAACCGCAGGAATGGATATGTACACCATCAAAACAACACCGCCTGCCAGGACGCCATCGCCGGCAAGCCAGCTCCCACAGTTTGATCCGGGTGCATCAGGGAGATATGAGTCGGCTATGAGGCCGCGATCGCGAGCAGGCTCGCTCCTACAGTTTGATCCGGGTGCATCAGGGAGATATGAGTCGGCTATGAGGCCGCGATCG
>NZ_JBYVMF010000005.1:0-31127 GCF_058145095.1 Pseudomonas sp. MDV22-iso1 | reverse complement strand
CGAGCAGGCTCAGCTCCTACAGTTGATCTGGTGTGCCTCCGGCGAAATGGGGCTGAAGCCTGCCAATACTTTTGACACAGATTGCGTGTTGACTGACAAATCCACCCAGCGGAGCCTGCCTGTTCAATTTTTGTCGAGTAAAAAATCAATGCCCTTCGTGACAATAGACGGTCAACCACTTCACTACACTGAGAAAGGCAGGGGACCTGCGGTACTGCTTGCCGGAAGTTACCTGTGGGATCAGACCATGTGGGCGCCACAGATCGACGCGTTGTCGCAACACTACCGAGTGATTGCCCTGGACCTTTGGGGCCACGGTCAATCCGGGCGACTACCGGACGGCACCATCTCCCTCGATGATATTTCCCGTCAGGCGCTGGGGCTTCTGGATTATTTGGACATCGATCGCATCGCACTGGTCGGGCTTTCAGTTGGCGGTATGTGGGGCGCGCGCCTGGCCTTGGCGGCTCCGCAACGTGTCAGTGGGCTGGTGATGATGGATACCTACGTCGGCATCGAGCCCGAGCCGACTCGCCAGTATTATTTTTCGTTGTTGAAGCAGATCGAAGAGGCTGGAGTCATCACACCGTCGTTGCTGGATATTGTGGTGCCTATCTTCTTCCGTCCCGGTATCGATCCACAGTCGGCGCTGTATCAGAATTTCCGTGCGTCGCTGGCGGCATTGCCGGCTGAGCGTCTGCGCGAAAGCATCGTACCGATGGGGCGGATTACCTTTGGTCGAAGTGATCTGTTGCCGCGCCTGAGTGAATTGAACCCAGAAACGACGCTGGTGATGTGTGGCGATCAGGACACCCCAAGGCCTCCCCTCGAAGCCCAGGAAATGGCGGAGCTGATTGGCTGCCCATTCCTGCTGGTGCCGGAGGCGGGGCATATTTCCAATCTAGAGAATCCGCGGTTTGTCACTGAAGTACTGCTGAAGTTTCTTGGCGAGAGAAACTGATCGTCCTCTCGCATTCATCGAAAAGCTCGCAGCCTGCGAGCTTTTCATTTGGGCGGCGCTTGCAACAGAAGCCGTGAAATCACTTGGGACCGAGGATCTTCGCCAGTTTGTCCGGCGACGGCGCACCTTGCTGCTGCTGCAACTCGCCCTTGTCATCCATGTAGAAAATCGCCGGAGTCGCGGACAACTCCAGGTCTTCCATCAACTGCATGTTCGCCTCGAGCTTAGCCTGAATCGCCGGCGGTACTTCTTTGAGCGCTTTCAGCGTGCTGGCCTTGCCGGATTTTTCATGTTCCTGAAGGGCTTTGACCGGGTCCTTGGCGGCGAGCAACGCAGCGGATTTCCCCGGACTGTCTTCGCGAATAATACCGACCATGATATGTCGCAACTGCACTTTACCGGCCTTTACCCACGGACGCGCCTGTTCCCAGAACATGTTGCAGTAAGGACAGTTCGGATCGCTGAACAGGTACACCACACGAGGTGCGTCCTTGTTGCCATCAGCGATCCAGTTGCTTGCTTCCATCTTCGCCCACACTTCCTTGGACATCGGCGCGTACACCAGCTTTTGCAGCGGCGCGGTACTCAGGTCGTTGCCGTCGGCGTCATACAGATTACCCAGCAACACGTGTTTACCGTCAGGGGTGAGGTACAGCGCCATGCCGCGGTTCTGGTACTGCGCGGCGTAACCACGCAGACCGTCCGGCGCGTCGAACTGGCCTACGATTTTCGCGCCCTTGGCTTCGATTTTTTTGATCGCTTCGGGCAAGTCTTCGGCAGCCTGCACGGTCGGCAGGTGCAACAGGGCTGTGCCTAGGGTCAACGTCAGCAGGTGGCGGAGGCGGGGCATGGCAGTTTCCTTGAAGAGGGGGCCGATTCGGCAGGGTTCGGGGTGTCAAAGTTTTCGAGGGCGCGGGCCAGGCTGGCTTCCGACAGCTCACCCAGATGGCTGGCCAGCAGGCGGCCTTCGTTGCTATAGAACAGGGTAGTCGGCAATGCCATCGAACCGACGGCCTGGCCCAGACGGCCGCCGCTGTCGAACAGCACATTCGACAGGCTCAAGCCCTGGGTTTCCAGGTAGGTACTGACGCTTTGCATGCTTTCACCCTGATTGACGAACAGGAACGTCAGGTCCTGGCGTTGCTGCTGGGCATTTTCCAGCACCGGCATTTCCCGACGGCAGGGTGGGCACCAGGTGGCCCAGAGATTGATGACCAGCGGACCGCCCTTGTAGTCGGACAATTGCATGGTTTCACCGGCGGCGTTGCGCATGGTGATGTCCGGGAGGCGAGTCCCTTGTTCGTAAATGCTCAGGGAGAACGTCGCCAGGAGCCAGAATGCCAAGCCGCTGGCGACGCCAAAGCCCAGTGGACGGCGCAACCCCGGCCGCCGCCAGCCGCGATACAGGGCGGCAAGCAGTAGCGTGATAACTCCGGGCCAGGCGAGGAAGCCGCCGTCGCGCAGGTCGATGACTTGCCATGGATCGTTGCGGTAGTGCGTCCAATAGACCGCCACAAAACTGATCCGGGCCGCCAGCATGCCGATCAGAAACAGACTGAACAACGCCGACTCGGGGTTCTCGCCACCGCGTTTGGCCACCCGCCAACCGATGAAAGTCGCCAGTGCCAGGGCACTGATCAGCAGCAGGTGATTAAGCGCGATGGCAAATGTACCGAGCGTAAAAGTCAGCATTAGCGGGCTTCTCGGGTGGTAGTCCAACGTTGCAGGAAAGTGCTGGCATCGACTTCACCGGTGATGCGATGGCTGCGACGCTCCTCGCCATCGGCACCGATCCACAGGAAGCTCGGCGGCCCCGGAACCTGGTAACGGCTGAGCAATTCACGGCTGGCGGCATTGTCGGCAGTGACGTCGAGCCGGAGCAAACGTACATCGCCCAGAGCTTCAAGCACTTGAGGTTTACCGAAGACCTGTTTTTCCATGACTTTGCACGACACGCACCAATCGGCGTAGTAGTCCAGGAGCACCCATTGGCCTTGAGCCTTGGCCGCGTCCAGTTCCCGCTGCAGGTCCGCAGGGTCCTTGATCGTGGTGAAGGCATCATGACCCGTCGGGCGTAGGGCACTGCCCGAGTTGGAAGCGCTGTAAACCTGCAATGGCTTGAACAGGTCATCGCTCCCACCCGCCGCCCCGATCACCAGCAGGCTGCCCCACAAGCCGAGCAGTAAGGAACCGGCGCCGAAGACATGAGCGGTGCGACCGAAGCCGGCTGATTGACGCCAGGCGCTGTAGGCGGCGATCAACAGCAGGGCCCCCCACAATCCGACCCACAGTGATTCGTCCAATACGGGACGCAGCATCAGCAGGGCAGTGGCGAGGAACAGGAAACCGAACACGCCCTTAAGCAGATTCATCCAGGCGCCGGGTTTGGGCAGGAAGCGATTGCCGACAGTGACCAGCAACAACAGCGGCACGCCGATACCGATGCCCATCGCGAACAGGATCAGCCCGCCATGCAGTGCGTTACCGCTTTGTGCGATATAGAGCAGGGCGCCGGCCAATGGAGCGGTCATGCACGGGCCGACCAGCAAACCGGACACAGCCCCCAGGACGCCCGCGCCAATCAGGCTGCCACCGCGTTGATTGCGCGAGACATTTTCCAGGCGATCACGCACGGCGACCGGCAGCTGCAGCTCGAAGAAGCCAAACATCGGCAACGCCAGCAGCACAAATACCGCGGCAAACGTGCCCAGCAACCAGGGATTCTGCAGCAGCGCCTGGAGGTTCGCCCCAAGCATTGCAGCGAGTACGCCCATGGCTGCATACACCAGCGCCATGCAGACGACGTAGCTGGTGGCCAAGGCGAAACCACGTTTAGGTGAGGCGCCACTGCCGACGATCAAACCGGCGAGGATTGGCAGCATGGGCAAGGTGCAAGGGGTGAACGCCAGGAGCAGCCCCAGACCGAAGAACACCAGCAGGCTCCAGCCCAGCGCACGCTGTTGTAGGCCGCTGGCCAGCGCTTGGTCCGGCGCTTCGCCAGCCACTGCTGCGGTTGTTGATGTAACCGATTTGCCACCCAGATCGACAAGCTGGGTTTGCGGTGGATAACACAGTCCGGCATCGGCACACCCCTGGAAGCCGACCTTGATCTGGCCCGTGGCACCGGCCGGAATTTTCAGCTCCAGGCCTTGGCGGTAGACCTGCTGTTCGCCGAAGAACTCGTCGCTGTGTGATTCACCCTGTGGCAACTCGGGTTTGTGCTCTGCGGGCAATCCGTCGAATTTGAGGCGTTGCTGGTACAGGTAGTAGCCATCGGCGATCTGCCAATAGAGCTGGGTTTCACCGGATTCCAGGCGCTCAGAGGTGAAGACGAACGCTTTGCCGACAGGGAGGAAGTCGGGTTTGGTATCGAACGGATTGGTCCCCGCCTGGGCCAGACCCGAGATCAGGAGAACAAAAAATAAAAACAGACGACGCATGGCTAGGCCTTATCCCTATGCAAGTGGTGTGCACAATGAAGGGCGACGATTAACCGATAATTAACCGCCGCGCCAGGTTGCTCTGGTCCTGGGTGAGGCTTAGTCGCGTAGCAGCCCTGGACAATTGCCGTCATTGACCTTTTTTGGGGGAGTTGTTGTCAGGTCTGTGAAGGGCAAGTTGCTCAAGTGGGAATCTGTCATTTGTCTTGTACCAAACCCGGCCATGAGGCTTCATTGACAGGTATCGGGTCTGAGATTGTTCCACCATTAATGTCATATCTCAGGTATTCGTTATTGGTCAAGAAGATGTAAAAGAACGTGTTGAATGTTGGGTGGTCGTTCAGGGCGGCGGTAATCATGCGGTCTTTATATTTCTCGAGTCCACACCAAATAGAGTCTTTGAGAGGTTTTATCTTTATCTTGCCTGACCAAGGGTTGTAGATGAGATAGTTGCCGTCGTTCATAAGCATCCAGTAAGTGTGCTTTGTTTCCGCTTTTTCATACCACATAACGCCCACGATTTTTTCGAAATGAGGTTTAATGGGCGCCCATACAGTTTGCTCAACAGGTTTTTTGAAATAAATATTGTCGTCCATTTGGCGGTATTTACACACCATCGGAGTGGAGCCTTCGTAGTAGAAAAGCCAGAGCATGTCAGAGTCGGAGGAAGCATCCCAGGCTACCCCCGAGGTGTTAAAACCGAAGCACAGCTCTTTTACGTGTTTGCCAAAGTCTGCCCAGTTATTGCCAACGGCTAGAGGGTAGTTTTTCGGAACTTCATTGTCGCCTAGATTAAAGCGGGAGTAAGTGCCGGTGTCCTTGAAGAAAAAGTAAATGCGGTCGGGCCCGTTGCGCCAGTCGACGGCGACGAAGTTTTGCAATGTTGGCATTGTCTGATTCCTTTCAGTTAATTAACAAGGTTACATGTCTGTCGAAGCGCGATGATAGGTTTTACAAGGGGGGGGTGTTTGTTTAAGCGCTTTCGAAGTGTCAGATTAATGTGTGGGGTCTGTATTTAGAACAGGTTTTAGTGCTTTGTATGTGTCTGATTGAAACCGGAAGAAGTTGTCTTTTTAGGGCGCGTGCGAACTATCTAACATTCGCAGCTGTAGACTTCGTGCTTCATCTGAGGCACGCATTGACGAATCGCTTCTCGTCCGTCGAAGCACTCGTCATAATTCAGCCTTAATCCTCACCTGTTTGACTCATGTTTTTGCTCAGGGAGCTCCCATGCACGTACTGGTTTGCGAAGACGATGAGCTGATCGCCAGCGGCATCGTCGCCGGCCTGACAGCTCAAGGCCTGACGGTGGAGCACGTAGCCACCGCCTCGGCGGCTCGGGCGATGCTCAAGGTCGCCGAATTCGACGTCATGGTGCTAGACCTTGGTCTCCCTGACGAAGATGGCCTCAAGCTGTTGCAGCAGTTGCGCCATGGTGGTCTCGAAATACCGGTGCTGATCCTCACCGCTCGGGATTCGGTCACCGATCGCGTCGATGGCTTGCAAGCCGGTGCAGACGATTATCTGCTCAAGCCTTTCGACCTTCGTGAACTTGCGGCGCGGCTGCACACGTTATTGCGCAGAGTGGCGGGGCGCAGCGTCAACCTGATCGAGCACGGCGCGCTGACCTACAACCCAAGCAGCCGTGAAACCATGCTCGCCGGCCAGCCGGTGGACTTGTCCCGGCGCGAACAGTCACTGTTGCAGGCCTTGCTGCATAACCGTGGGCGAGTGCTGTCGACCGAGCAACTCAAGGACAGCGTCTACGGTTTCAACGACGAACTGGAAAGTAACGCCCTTAACGTGCACATCCATCATCTGCGGCGCAAACTGGGTAACGGAATCGTGGAAACCGTGCGCGGCCTGGGTTATCGCCTGGGGCCGGCGGACGGCGGAGATCAATCGAAGTGATGAGCCTGCGTTTACGTCTGAGCCTCACGCTAGGTGCTGCATTTGCGCTGATCTGGGCGCTGGCCGCTGCCTGGATGCTCAGCGATCTGCGCAATCAGATGATGTTTTCCCTCGATCAGCGCCTGGTCGCCTCGGCACGCATGGTAGCCGGGCTGATGGAGCAGTTGCCGGCGTTGCCGAATAAAGGTGAGGGCACCCACTTCAGCGCGGAACAACTGAACATTCCTGGCGGGATGGCGTGTCAGGTCAGTTCGTTGCGCGGCGAGATCCTGGCTCGCAGCCATACCGATCCGCAACAGACCCTCGAAGCCGAGAAAATGGGCTTCCACGATCAGATGATCGATGGCGCACCCTGGCGCAGTTTCACCTTGGCCCGCGGCGATCTGCGCATCACGACGGCGGATCGACAAATCGAACGCGAAGCCCTGAACATGTCGATCCTGCTGGCCGCATCGGTGCCGGTGGGCGTCGCGTTGCTGGGCTGCCTGTGTCTGCTGTGGCTGGGGATCGGCCAGGGACTGGCGCCGCTCAATCGCATGCGCGATGCGCTGATGCGCCGTAGCGCCGATTCTCTGGAGCCCTTGCAGATACAGCCGTTGCCCAGCGAACTGCAGCCCTTGCTGGACACCCAGAATCAGTTGCTCCAGCGGATCGGCAAGACCATCGAGCGCGAGCGTCGCCTGACCGGTGACGCAGCCCACGAATTGCGCAGCCCGCTGACGGCGATCAAAACGCACCTGCAAGTGGCGCGCATGACCGACGGCGCCGCCCGGGATCAATCCCTGGCTCGGGCCGAGGAGGGGGCCGACCGCCTGCACCGAACCCTCGAGCAACTGCTGCTGTTGGCCCGGGTCGAAGGTAGCCTGTCCTTCGATGACGGCGTGCAGTGCAACGCCGAGCAGGTTGCAAAACTGGCGATTCAGGATGCCGCCAGTGGTGATCGTCAACGAATCAGGTTCAAAACCACAACGAAGCTCTCCGAGGCCCCAGTGCAAATGCCTGCTGTGCTGTCGATTGCTGCATTGCGCAATCTGCTCGACAACGCGCTCCGTCATACACCCGGTGAGGGTGAGGTGGAGTTGAGCGTGGAAACCGTTGAAAACCGCGTCCAGTTCGTTGTGCGCGACCATGGACCGGGGATTGCCGAGGACGACCTGCAACACCTGACCCAGCGCTTCTGGCGAAATGGCCAAAGCACGGGCTGCGGTTTGGGACTGGCGATCGTTCAGGCCATCGTTCAGCGGTGTGGCTGCACGCTGCATTTCGACAGCAAGCCGGACGGGTTGCGGGTCGAGCTGACGATGCCATTGCAACCGGTCTGAGCATCCGGAACATCAAATGTAACGCCTCTCTATTAGTCACCTGGCGCGCGCGGCGCTATCGTCCCCCCGCAACTTTTTCTCAATGGATTGAGGTAGTAGCGACATGGATGCACCCCTGCGTGTCAGTAAGGCAACCGCCGCCGACGCCGGCATCATTTGCCGGATCGTTGATCGCTCCATCCGCGTAGGCTGTGCGATTGACCATCGCAACGATCCGCAAACCGTCGCCGCCTGGACCCACAGCAAAACCATCGACCACCTCTTGCCCTGGCTGAACGACCAGCGCTTGTACCTCAACATCGCCCTGTTGCAAGACAAACCGATCGGCGTCGCCATGGCTGCATGCAGCGGCAAAATTGCGTTTTGCTACGTGCAACCGGAATGGTTTCGTCGCGGTGCCGGACAGGCGCTGGTGCGTGATCTGGAGGGCTGGTTGATTGGCCAGGGCCTGCATCAGGCGCAACTCAATAGCACCCGCACCAGCGAAGCGTTTTACCGTCATTTGGGCTATCAGCCCTGCGCGCCGGCGTTCATGGTCGCCGGCCTGCGCGCCATCCCCATGCACAAAGGCCTGTCCTCACGGCTGATCGAAAGCGGACCAAGGGTCTAAATCCTCGGGCACCTGATGCGTTTCCAGAACAGGAAAACCTTATTGAGGGGTCGAGAGATGTCAGTCGCTACCAACCTTGTAGAAGATCAGTCGGCCCGGATCACTTCGGCGCCGGCCGAAACGCTTTATCAATTCAACGAATCGCCGTTGCTGGCGCGACAAAACCGGCAGGAGTCGAACGCCCGCAGTTACCCGCGACGCATTCCCCTGGCGCTCAAGCGCGCCAAAGGCATTTATGTCGAAGACGTTGAAGGTCGCAGCTTTATCGACTGCCTGGCCGGTGCCGGGACGCTGGCGTTGGGGCACAACCATGCGGTGGTGATCGACGCGATCCAGCAAGTGCTGACCGATGAACTGCCATTGCACACCCTGGACCTGACCACCCCGGTCAAAGACCAGTTCGTCCAGGACCTGTTCAGCCTGTTGCCCCCGGCGCTGGCCGCTGAAGCAAAGATCCAGTTCTGTGGACCCACGGGCACCGACGCCGTGGAAGCGGCATTGAAGCTGGTACGCACTGCCACTGGACGCAGCACTGTGCTGTCATTTCAGGGCGGGTATCACGGCATGAGCCAGGGCGCGTTGAGCCTGATGGGCAGCCTGGGGCCGAAAAAGCCGTTGGGTGCCTTACTCAGCAACGGCGTGCAGTTCATGCCCTATCCCTACGATTACCGTTGCCCATTCGGTCTTGGCGGTGAACAAGGGGTGAAGGTCAATCTGAGTTACCTGGAAAACCTGCTGAATGATCCCGAAGCCGGCGTG
The DNA here is from genome assembly GCF_058145095.1 of Pseudomonas sp. MDV22-iso1. Lineage (NCBI taxonomy): Bacteria > Pseudomonadati > Pseudomonadota > Gammaproteobacteria > Pseudomonadales > Pseudomonadaceae > Pseudomonas > Pseudomonas sp. MDV22-iso1. Next base: position 22,124 of record NZ_JBYVMF010000005.1, on the reverse strand, counting down.
CAATTGCCGGCGGCGGTGATTGTGGAAGCGGTGCAGGGCGAGGGCGGCGTGATCCCGGCTGATCTCGACTGGCTGCGCGGCTTGCGACGAATCACCGAGAAAGCAGGTGTGGCGTTGATCGTCGACGAAATCCAGAGCGGTTTTGCCCGTACCGGCAAAATGTTCGCGTTCGAACACGCCGGGATCATTCCGGATGTGGTGGTGATGTCCAAAGCCATCGGCGGCAGTCTGCCGCTGGCGGTGGTGGTCTATCGCGACTGGCTCGACACCTGGTTGCCGGGTGCCCATGCGGGCACTTTCCGCGGCAACCAAATGGCGATGGCTGCAGGCTCGGCGGTCATGCGTTACCTGACCGAGAACAACGTCTGCGATCACGCAACTGCCATGGGCGAACGCTTGAGCGAACACCTGCGCATCCTGCAGCGCAACTTCCCGCAGCTGGGTGACATCCGGGGGCGCGGCTTGATGCTCGGCGTCGAATTGGTCGACCCGACCGGCGCACCGGACGCGTTGGGTCATCCGCCGATCTTCGGTCGCCTGGCGCCGCTGGTGCAGCGCGAATGCCTCAAACGCGGCTTGATCCTTGAACTGGGCGGGCGCCATGGAGGTGTCGTGCGGTTCCTGCCGCCGCTGGTGATCACCGCTGCAGAAATCGATCGAGTGGCGGAGATTTTTGGTCGGGCCATGGCGGCGGCCACCGCCAATCTTTAAATTTTTCGACGGCCCGGACGTTCCTTCTACATACCGGCTGCGCATGCGGTGCAGCCCACCCTTACAGCGATGGAGAAACACCATGACTTCAGTATTCGACCGCGAGGACATCCTTTTTCAAGTCGTGGTCAACCACGAAGAGCAGTACTCGATCTGGCCCGATTACAAGGCCGTGCCGGAAGGCTGGCGGACCGTGGGCAAGAGTGGTCTGAAAAAGGAGTGCCTGGCTTACATCGAGGAAGTCTGGACTGACATGCGTCCATTGAGCTTGCGCCAGAAAATGGACGGGCAGGCCGCTGTGGCGCACTGAGTAGTCGCGCAAAAAAAGCCCGCTGAACCGGTAAGGTCAGCGGGCTTTTTGGTGTTTGAACATTGAAAGATCGCAGCCTCGTCACTCGGTAGGAGCAACGAGGCTGCGATCTCTCGATCTTAGGCGGACGGCTCGCCGCTCAACCCCTTGATCACCAAATCCACATTCCCCTCCAGCTCCGCCACGGGATCCGCGGCATCGGTGCTTAACACCACCAGCCGGCTCCCGGCCTCGGTGATCACTGCTTTCAACGCTTCCGACGGCTGGCGATGGTGCAACACTACCGCCACGTCATTGTCCTTCAACGTCGCGCCAAGCGCCTTCAATGCTTCAGGCGTCCATTCGTTATCTTGCCGCGTATCGAGGCCGATCAGTTCCAGGTTGAGGCTGCCGATCAGATAGCCGAAGTGATCGCTCAGGCTCATCACACTCAAGTTGTCTGCGCTCGCGAGCCGCGCTTCGCTGTCGGCGCTGAACTTCAGCAGGCGCTGTTTCAGGGACGCCAGGTTCGCCTCGATCGTCGGCTTGGCAGAGGGCGCCAGGCGCACCAGATCGGCCGCCATCACATCGGCCATGCGGCCCATGTTGTTGCTGGAGAACCACGGCTGGCTGTTCAGGCCATCGACCTTGTTGTCCGGTTGCACGGCGATGCCGGGCAAGGCGCCGTCCACCGGGCGGGCCGCGTCGACTTCGACGATGCGAATATTGCTGCGGCGGGAAACCGGGTACAGCGGGTCGTCCGCCCACAGCGAGCGCAGACCGATCACGGCGTCGGCGTCGGTCGCCAGTTTGGCCAGCGCCGGTGCGCCACGGCCCGTGAAGTAGGCTGTCTGACGGCTGCCGGGCAGATTGGCTGGCGCGGCGCGTTCAAGTTGCACATCGGTGCCTTTGAGCAAAACGTCGCCCAGGCCGTAGGTGATCGGCAAAGACGCCAGAACGCGTAGCGGTTTGTCAGCGGCGAAGGTGGTGTTGACCAGCCCACACAGGGCAACGGCCAGGGTCAGTTGACGCAGAGAAAAAGACATTTATCCGAGGTTCCCTTTCAGGCTTGGGACGACGCCACGAGCAATAGCGGCCAGGGCGAAGGCGATACCGGCCACCAGAATAATTGCGGCGCCGGACGGGATGGGCAGGTCGAAGACAATCGGTGCCAGGATGCCGCACAGCGTGCTGACCGTGGCGATCAGCACCGAGCACCAGAAAAACCCCTTGAGCGACTGGCTGAGCAAACGGGCGGCTGCCGCCGGAATCACCAGCAGGGCACCGACGAGAATCGCGCCGATGACTTTCACGGCGGCCACGGTGATCAAGGTCACCAGGATCACGAACAGGTAATCCAGGGTCTTCACCGCCACACCGCGAACGGCGGCCAGTTGCGGGTTGAAACTGGCGAGCATGATGCGGTTGTACAGCGGCAAGGCCAGCGCCATGACCAGTGAGCCGACGATGGCCAACACCAGCAGATCGTTGCCGTTGACCGTCAGTACCGAGCCGAACAATACGTTTTCGAGGATGTGCACGTTGATCTTGCCGGCCAGGATCAACAACAGGCTGGCGCCCAGTGCCAGCGACACGGAAAGGAACACCCCAATCAGCGTATCTGGGGACAATCCGGTGCGGTTGCGCAGGTAGTTAAGCAGAATGCCGAACAGCAGGCAGTAACCGAAGAGGCTGCCATAAGGCCCGGTGTAAGGTTCGCCCAAGAGGATGCCAACGGCCACGCCGGTCAGGGCCGCGTGACCCACCGCTTCGGAGAAAAACGCGAAGCGCTTGACCACCACCAGCGTGCCCAGGCCACCCAGCACCGGGCCGATCAACAGACCGGCCAGCAGTGCATTGACCACGAATCCGTAAGCCAGCGCCTCGGGCAGGTAACCCGAAGACGCCCAGCCCTGAATCATCAAACGAAAGGCTTCATAACTCATGAGGCAGCGCTCCGTGGATGGGTCGAAAACAGGGTCAGCAATCGTTCCGGGGTCAGCGCTTCCTTCGGCGTGGCATCGAACAGCACCCGACGATTGAGCCCGGTGACGCGATCCGCCAAGCGTCCGACGGCTTCCAGGTCATGTTCGATCCATAGCACGGTGATCCCGCTTCGTCGCCAGTCCCCAAGCAATCGCTCGAACACCCGGATGCCTGCTTCGTCGAGTGCCGACATCGGTTCATCGAGCACGAGCAACTGCGGCGCTGGAATCAGCCCTTGTGCCAGCAACACCCGCTGGCGTTCGCCACCGGACAGCGCGCCCATGCGCCGTTTGCGCTTGTCCTGCATGCCGACGCGTTCCAGCGCTTCACCGATGGCCGCCGCGTAGCGCTTGCTGACACCGAGAAACGCCGGGCGCCGCTGACACATGGCCGCCATGAAATCGTCCACGGTCATGGGCAAACCGCGGTCGAACTCCAGCGCTTGCGGGACATAGCCGATGATCCCTGGTGCATCTGGCCATAGCAGGCTCAAGCGGCCTTGATGGGGCATTTGTCCTAGCAACGTCTTGATCAGCGAACTCTTGCCGCCACCGTTGGGGCCCACCAGCGCGTGGACGCTGCCGGGCTGGACCTGGAAGGTCACGTTATCGAGAATCGTGGTGCGACCCAGCGTCAGGCTGACGTCGGCGAAATCCAGGGTCGGGCCGGCGCTTTGGGCGATGAGGGTTTCCTGGGCTGTCATGCGCCGGACTCCTGAATGGCCCGGACCACCGTATTGAGGTTGCCGATCATTTCTTTTTCGTACTTGTCAGCGGTGTATTCGCCGTAGGAAATATGCGACAGCGGGTACAGCTTCACACCGGATTCGCGCTGAATGGTGTCGACGTAGCTGGACGGGAAATCCATCTCCGAGAAGATCACCTTCACGTCCAGTTCCCGTAGTTGATCGATGGTCTTTTTCAATTGGCTCGGGCTTGGCTCGATCCCGTGAGCGGGTTCGACCACAGCAGTGACTTCCAGGCCGAATTCACGCAGCAGGTAATCGTAGGCAGCGTGCACCGTGGCAACGCGCAGTTCGGCGTTCGGCGCCTCGGTCAGTTTCGCCAGGGCGTCGGCGCGCATCTTCCGCAGGCGTTTGCCGTAGGCGCGGGCGTTCTGGGTGTAGGTCTTGGCGTTGGCCGGATCGAGCTTGCCCAGCTCGCGGGCAATGTTGTTGACCTGAGCGATCGACGCGCTGATTGACAGGAACGTGTGCGGGTTGACCACCTTGCCGGCACCCCGGGCCGCCACACCGGTGGCCGCCAGCAGCGGGACGTTTTCGTTGGCTTCGATCACCGGAACGTTCGGCGTCTCGCTGGCGGCGATCATGCGGTCGGCGAAGTCGTCATGACCGACGCCGTTAAGCACAACCACGTCCAGCCCACTGATGCGCTTGATGTCTTCGGCGCGAGGCTCGTAGGCATGCGGGTTGAAGCCGGCCGGGATCAGCGGCACCACTTCGGCCTTGTCGCCGACGATGTTCGCCACGTAGCTGTAATAAGGGTGCAAGGTGATGCCGATGCGCAGGCGCTTGGCCTCTTCGGCACTCGCCATGGGTGTCAGCAGGCAAGCCAGCAGGCCCACCAGCAACACACGAAAGATTGAACGTTGAGATGAAATTGGCATGGGGAAGCGGTCTTCTCTCGGGTGAAGGCGAGGGTTCAGTGCCGATGCTGGCGGGTCACGCCGGCATCGAATTGCGCGACGATCTGCTGCCAGCCGGCGCTTTCCAGCGCGCTTTCAGCGAGGTCGGTCGGCGCAGCGAGGGCTTTGTCGCGGTTGAGCCAGATGTCCGGTGCATCGTCGTCGGCGCTCAGGCGCATCAGGAACGAACCGGCGACTTCCGGTGACTGGCTCTGACCGAAATAAGCCTTGGCCTCGAGCAATTGCCAGGCATGGCCGCCACGGCTGACGGAGCTGGCGTCCTGGGCGAACGGCGCGAAACCTTCATCCGCGAGGACGGCAGGGGTTGGCAGGGATTGCGCTTCCTGACGCAGCAGATGGATCTCGTCCAGGGTCACCCGCAGGTCGGCATAGATGCCTTGCTCGGAGGCGCTCAGGTCACGGCGCGCATCCAGTTGATGGCTGCTGACAGCGCTCACTTCCTGCGACTCGTGGCGCCAGGCAACAACCGTACCGGCCACCGCCAGGATCATCAGGCACAAAAGCAGCACGTAAAGGGTTTCATGGCCGGCGCCTGCCGGGCGGACAACGTGAGTGGTCGGCGTACTCATGGGGCCTGGATATCCGCTTGGTCGATTTCGACCACGTGGCCCGGGCCCGCATCGAACAGCACGTAGAACTCGGCGCCGGGTTTTTTGAAGGTCATCTTCGAATCGGCACCGAGCTTGCCAGGTACCAGAATGCTTTCGTCGTAACCGATCACGTCCAGGGTGACGCCCGGTGCGCCGCTACCATCGGAAAAGCCGCCGGTGCACTCGATCTGTTCGGCGTCGATCGCCTTGCACTCGCACATCGGGTTGTGGGCCAGCGCGCTGGCGCTGAAACCGGCGCTCAGCACCAGCAACAGGGGGGGGATATGACGAAAATTCATGGTTTGCCTCCTTGTTTGTTCAGCCACTCGACGGTGGCGGGGGATGCCTGACTCAAGGGCATGGATGCCTGGTGCATCGCGCCGTCCCAGCCTTCCATGGTGATCCACAGCTCAGCATCGGGTTTGGTCTTTTCCGGGATCGGGACCATCGCACCCATGCGGTACGGGGTGCCGAAGAAAATCACCCCGGCGGCGCGCAGGCTGCGGGGTTTACCGATACGCAGGTAAGTCGCCTTGACCTGATCGCGGCAGCTGTTGCACAGCGCCGCATTGAAGCTTTTCATGTAGCCGGCCGGACCATCGAGTCGCGGTGCTTCATTGCGCAGTTCCGCCAGGCGCAGGCTCCATGGCCCGACCTGCACTTCGCCGGCTTCGCGCTCACCCAGCCCGACATCGCCTCGAAACAGCGCGGCGTCGGCGAAGTACTTGGGCATGAAACCGAGTGGAACCAGCAGTAACAGAACGTTGATGTGGAAGCGCCATTTGTGCCAGAAACGGCTCAGCTTCGAGGAGGGTTTATCCGCAACGTGCAGGCTCATTGGCTCACCTCCGTGGTTTCGCGGTGGGTGACTGGCTGTTCAGTTGGTTGCACCCGTGAACGCTTGTTTTCACGTTTCAAGGCGTTGGCCGTGGCCAGGGCGGTGCGTTTGGTCCAGATCAGCAGGCCGCTGAGGACCATCATGCTCAGGAGCAAACCGAAGAAGAACCAGATCAGCTTGATCCACAAGCCGCCGAAGTCGCCGGTGTGCAGGGGGCGCATGGACTCGGTCACCAGCTCCAGACCGGAGCGATCCGACAGCAAGCGGGTGGAGGCGACTTCGCCGTTGTAGGGGTTGATGTCGGCGGTCTGGAACATCAACGGGAACCAGCTGCGTCCGCCCACGGTCAGGTAGCTGTAGGCGTTGGCGGGCAGGCTGACGAAGCTGTCGTCGAGGCCGGGAATGCGCTCCTTGGCTTCAGCAATTGCGGTCTGCAGGCTGATCATCGGCGCAGGCGATCCGTCGGCGCTGACCGGTACGCTCTCGCGGGGCACCACCAGCGCAACTGGCGCGGTGGAGATCGACACCTGGTTGTCGAACATGAAGGCCTCGATCAGGAACCAGGTACTGGTGACGGAAATCACCGCGATGAACCAGATCGACCAGATGCCGCTGAGACGGTGGAAATCACCCCAGAAAATCCGCGCGCCGTGCCGGATGCGCAGGGTGGGTTTGAGGAAGCCTTTCCAGAATTTCTTGTACACCACCAGCCCGGTCACCAATGAGGCCAGCAACGGCAGGCTCAGGAATGACACCAGGTACCAGCCCCAGCTATAACCGTTGGTGAACGGCACCAGCCACCAGCCATGCAGTGCCCGGGTAAACGCCTTGAAATTGAATTGTGGCGCCGTGCCCTGAATGACCCCGGTGTACGGGTTGACGTAGACCGTCACCGACCGCCCGTCGGGGTAGCTGACGTTTACGTCGAGGGCGAAGTGCGATTCATCGGGACGACTGATGTCTTCGACCAGTGTGTCAGGCTCGGCCTTCTTGATCGCGGCGATGATCTGGTCGTAGTTGAGCAGGGGCGCATCGTCGGACGGTTGGCTGGCGCGCATTTGCGGGTTGGCCAGCCAGACGATTTCCTGGCTCACCACCGCCAGTGTGCCGGTCACGCACACGATCAATACGAAAAACCAGATCGGCAGTGCCAGCCAGCTATGGACCAGAAACCAGAGTTTGGAGCGGGATTTCTTCGACATGATTTAAGTCTTGTATCGATGAGAGGGCCCTCTGCTGCGGGCTTCCCAGCGTTGGGTCCTTGAAAAGTCCGTCCGTGGCTTTTGCCTACGCGGGCCGACTGCATCTATATAAGACGAATGAGAATCAGAAATCCCGAACCTGAAAATGAAAGTAAATGTTTCGTATTCCGCAAAAGCGGGTCAGAGCAAGAATTTCAGGGCTTCGGCGAGCAGCAGTTCGGGGGCTTCCTCAGCGATGTAGTGGCCGGCAGGCAAGGCTTTGCCTCGAACGTTGGTGGCCACGTGTTGCCATTCCTTGAGGGGCTCGAAGCAGCGCCCGACTGTGCCGTCGGCGCCCCACATAACTAGTAGCGGCAGATCCAGGTGATGACCGGCGTCGATGTCGGCCCGGTCATGCTCCAGGTCGATGCTGGCACTGGCGCGGTAATCCTCGCAGATACCGCGCGCGGTGCCCGGCAGTTTCAGGCAGCGCAGGTACTCGGCAAAAGCGTCTGGCGTGAAGGGTTCGAGGCCGGCGCTGCGGCTGCCCATCACGCTACGCAAATAGGCTTCGGGATCGGCTTCGATCAGGGTTTCCGGCAAGGGGGCCGGGCGGATCAGGAAGAACCAGTGCCAATAGGCGCGGGCAAACGCTTCGTTGGTTTGTGCGTACATCGCAAGGGTGGGCGCGATGTCGAGCAGCACCATGCGTTGCACCGCATCGGGGTTATCCAGCGCCAGGCGATGGGCGACGCGGGCGCCACGGTCGTGTGCCAGCACGGAAAATTGTTCGAAGCCCAAGGATTGCATCAGCGCCACACCGTCCCTGGCCATCTCGCGTTTGCTGTAGTGGGTGTGGTGTTCGTTGGCGGGCGGCTTGCTGCTGTCTCCGTAACCGCGCAGATCGGCGGCGACCACGGTGAAATGCCGGGCCAGTTGCTCGGCGACCTTGTGCCAGATGACATGGGTTTGCGGGTGGCCGTGCAGTAACAACAAGCCTGGCCCGCTCCCGCCGATCCGGTAGGCGATGTCCACGCCGTTGACGTGGCGTTGGTCTTTCAGGAAACCGGCAAACATGAGGGCGCCTCCTTGTTGATTGCCAGCATCCTGAAAGCGTCGGGCGGTCAGGGCAAGGTGCAAAGCGTGGTGGGGTTGTTCATGAAGTGTGTTCAACAGGTTTTGCGGTGTCTGGCAGACGCTCATCGCGAGCAGGCTCGCTCCGACATAATCCGGATCAAGCCGATCCATTGTAGGCGTGAGCCTGCTCGCGATGAGGCCATTAGCCGCGCCGCCGATATCAACCCTGCTGAAACATCTCCTTCGCCCGCTGTTCAATCTGTTCCTGAGTCAAATCCTCCTTGCGTGTGGCCAGAAACCACAGATGCCCATACGGGTCCTTCAAGGTCCCGGACCGATCACCGTAAAACTGATCCTTGACCTCGGACACCACAGTGCCGCCGGCGGCAATCGCCTGTTTATAGGACGTGTCGACATCCGTGACATACAGGTGCAGGCCGACGGATGGGGATTGGTCCGGATTGCTCAACGGTCCCTGATCACAGGGTGTGCCCAGCATGATCGGACAATCGCCGATGCGCAGTTCGGCGTGGCCGATGCCGCCGTCGGGCATGGACAGGCGCATGACTTCGGTGGCGCCGAAGGCTTTTTTGTAGAATTCGATGGCTTCGGCTGCTTTTTTAATGCCCAGGTAGGGGGTAATGCTGTGATAGCCCTCCGGGATGGGTTTGACGCTCATGGCGGTTCTCCCTGTTGGTTGTGAGACAACGATTCACGAGGGATTAAATATAGTAGGCGTTGCTGAGGGCTGCGATCTTTTGAGCTGGTTTTTGAATTTTGGGTTTCAAGAAATCAGGATCAAAAGATCGCAACCTTCGGCAGCTCCTTGAAGGGGTAATGCTGTTCCAAGAAATTTCGGGCTGAATTGAAACCTGTGGCGAGGGAGCAAGCGCCCTCGCCACAAGAACTCTCTATTCCTTTGCCGCTATTTTTGAAAAATGCCTCTTGACCTTGACTTAACTAGAGGTTTTACCCTGCAGGCCTTCGGATCGTTAGATCGGGCTTACGCAAAGTGGGGGCTTTTCATGCACGTATCAGAGAAAAATCGCAGTTTTACCCAGTTGATCGAATTTGAGATCGAGCCCCATCAACAGCCCGCACTGGTGTCCGCGCTGTCGGCACAAACCGAGCGCCTGGCCCAGGGCTACAACGGGTTTCTGAGTGCCAGTATCCAGGCCAGTGATGACGGCCGGCGCGTGCTCAATTTCCTGCAATGGCAGTCCCGCGAGGCGGGTGAGGCCGCCTTCCAGAGTTTTGAAAGCGGCGAACAGGATTTCTGGCAGTTGATCCTCGCTCATCAGGCGAGAACCGTGACCTTCGGCTCGTTCCAGGTGGTGCACAGTCTGGAACGCAGTCATGACAACGCGCTGCACTGCAATCTGGTGCACTAAGGCGGAAGAGCGCCTAGATCGACAACTGCATCAAGCGTTCACCCTGAAGGTTTTCCGTGGGGCGGCGCTTGTTAACGGCCAGCTCGCCGATCTTGATCAGTCGTGTGCGCGTGACGTTGCGACTCAGCCCAAGCAGCGCCGCCGTGTGCACCTGGTTGTAGTGGCTGAAGCGATAGGCTGCGCGCAACAAGGCGTCTTCGACTTTTTCATGCAATGCCCCGGCCTGTTCCTCGAAAAGCTTTTGAAAAGCCCGCTCGAGCAAGGCTTCCGGTGAATCGTCGATGCCGCTGTTGTAATCGTCCTGACGCTCGATACGCATGTTCGACAGACGCAAATCATCGCGCTCGATCACGCCGTTGCGGCAGATCAGCAGGGTATGGTGAATGACGTTTTCCAGCTCGCGGATGTTGCCCGGCCAACTGTAGCTGCGCAGTTTCAACTCGGCCTCTTTGCTGACGGTGATGGTGCCGTAGCCGAGGCGCTGACTATAGGCTTCAACGAAGTGCCGGGTCAGCGGCAGGATGTCCCCCGGCCGATCGCGCAGCGGGCTCAGTTCCAGGCTGACCACGTCGAGTCGGTAATACAGGTCTTCGCGAAAGTGCCCGGCATTGATGGCTTTTTCCAGTTGGACGTTGGTCGCCGCCAGTACGCGTACGTTGATGGGAATGCTCTTGCGCGAACCGAGGCGTACCACTTCGCGTTCCTGCAATACCCGCAGCAACTTGACCTGGATCGCCATCGGCAGATCGCCGATTTCGTCGAGGAACAAGGTGCCGCCATCGGCTTCTTCGAACCATCCGGCCTTGGCGCTCAGCGCGCCGGTAAACGCGCCTTTTTCGTGGCCGAACAGTTCAGCCTCGACCAGGGATTCGGAGAATGCACCGCAGTTCACCGCCACGAAGGGCCGGTTTCGCCGGGCGCTGAGGTTGTGAATGTGTCGCGCCACCAGCTCTTTGCCGGTGCCGGTTTCACCAATGATCAGTACGCTGGCTTCACTTGGCGCGACCTGCTGCAAGTGCGCGAGCAAGGCTTGGGATTTAGGGTCTTCAAACACCTGCGCGGTGGCACGGATCGAGGTGGCCAGCGCGGGCGAGGGCGGTAAGGTCAGCAGTTGCATGGGGTTCGCTCCATGAATGGCGGTTTATGAATAGAAAGTCGGAACGGGCAGGGACTGGTTCAGCGCCCAGTCACCCAGTTCATGGAGTTTGTAATCCACCGGGTCGTGCAGGGTTTGCGTACGCAGGTTGCGCCAGTGGCGGTCGAGCCGCAGGGAGGCGTGGGTCGAGCGTGCACCGGTCACCTCAAACATTCGGCTACACAGTTCCAGGCCATTGCGCGTGGCCGCGACCTTGGCAGTGGCGATCGCAATGGCCAGATGTCCACGTTCTTCGGCGCTAAGCTGCGGGCCTTTGGCCCACGCCTTGTCGAGCAGTTCGGCGGCACGTTCGACCAGTAACCGAACGCCTTCGAGCGCCACCCAGAACTCGCCGTAGTGACCGAGCACATAGGGGTCCTGACGCACATCCTGGGTACTGGATTTGTGCCAGGGGCGTGTCTCGGTCAGGGTGTATTCCCGCGCCTCCTCGAAAGCACCTTCGGCAATGCCCAGGAACATGTGGGTGAAGGTTAGTTGGGCGATCAACGGCCGCAGGCAGGCGAACGGTGTGCTTAAAGGGCCCGGGTCCAGCAGCAGCTCCGACTCTTCGACCCGCACCCGTTCGAAGGTGGCGCTGCCGCTGTCGGTCTGGCGCTGGCCTATGTTGTTCCAGTCGTCATGCAGGGTAATTCCACTGCGACCGCTGGGGATGGCGGCGATCAGCAATTTGCCGCCGGCACTTTCGTCGACGGCGGAGGCGATCAGCATTTGTGAATCACTGGCGCCGGAGCAGAAGCTTTTTTTGCCGGAAAACTCGCGCCAGCCATCGAGTTTTTTCACCACGGTGCGGGTGTCCAGCGGGTTGAGCGCGTTACCCCAGAACCAGTTCTTGCGGGCAGTCTGTTCGAACCACGGTTGCCATTGTTCGGGCTTGGCGAACAGGCGCACGGTGGCAAGCATCAGGTGATGGAAGCCGAAAACATGGGCGATCGAACTGTCGACCTTGGCGAACTCGCGCACCACCGTCAGGGTTTCACTCCAGCTGGCGCCGAGGCCGCCGTACTGGGTGGGAATGCTTAATGCGAGCAGACCGCTTTCGCGCAGGGCGTCACGCTCGGCTTTAGGCGTACCACCGCGTTCGTCCCGTTCGACGGCGGTCAATGCGAACTGCGCCGCGAGTTGGCGGGCGGTCTGCAAGGGTGATATCAGGGCACTTTGCGGCTTGGCAGTCACTCGGGAGATTCCTTATGTCTGTAGGAGCAAGCAATGCGGCTACCCGACTTGCCCGCGATGAACGAATACTCGGTCTATTGGTTAGATCGTGGTGACTGCATCGCGAGCAAGCTTTGCTCCTACAAGGGGCGAATTGGCTCAGGCCGTGGCTTTGCCGGGCAGTACGTCATTGGCGATCATTTCGCCAAACGGCCCGGTGAGGTTGGTGACGCCGCGACCGGCCAGGCTCGCATAGGGCTCAGGCAGAAGCGGGAACACCAACTCGGCAAAGCGATAAGCCTCTTCGAGGTGTGGATAACCAGAGAAAATGAAACTCTCGATGCCAAGGTCCGCGTATTCCTTGATCCGTACCGCGACTTGCTGTGGGTCGCCCACCAGCGCGGTCCCGGCGCCACCGCGTACCAGACCGACACCGGCCCACAGGTTGGGCGCGATTTCCAGGTTGTCGCGGCGTCCGTCGTGCAACGCGGCCATGCGCCGTTGACCTTCGGAATCGAAGCGTGAAAACGACTTCTGTGCCGCCTGGATGGTTTCGTCGCTGATGTGCTCAATGAGTTTGTCGGCGGCTTTCCAGGCCTCTTCCGCCGTTTCGCGAACAATGACATGCAGGCGAATCCCGAATTTCACCGTGCGACCGTGACGCGCTGCACGCTCACGCACATCGGCGATTTTTTCCGCCACGGCGGCAGGCGGTTCGCCCCACGTCAGGTAGACGTCTACCTGCTCGGCCGCGAGATCGTGGGCAGCGTCGGAAGAGCCACCGAAGTACAGCGGCGGGTAGGGTTTCTGCACCGGTGGATACAGCGCCTTGGCGTTTTGCACGCGCAGGTGTTTGCCTTCGAAATCCACCGATTCGCCTTGCAATACGCGGCGCCAGATTTTCAGAAACTCGTCGGTCACTTCATAACGTTCACTGTGATCGAGGAAGCTGCCGTCGCCCCGGTTCTCATCCGGATCGCCGCCGGTCACGACGTTGATCAGCAACCGCCCTCCAGACAGTCGATCCAGGGTGGCTGCCATCCGTGCAGACACCGTCGGCGAGATGATGCCGGGGCGGATCGCTACGAGGTACCGCAGACGTTCGGTCAGCGGAACCAGCGCCGATGCGATGACCCACGAGTCTTCGCAGGAACGTCCGGTGGGAATCAGCACTCCGTGGTAACCGAGGCTGTCAGCGGCCTGGGCCACTTGTTTGAGGTAGTTGAGCGTTACCGGGCGAGCGCCTTGAGTGGTACCCAGGTAGTGGCCATCGCCGTGGGTCGGCAGGAACCAGAAAACATCCATGAAGAGATCCTTAAGCGATTTTCAGCAGATTTTTGGGGTGCACGCCGAACAAAGGCGCAGCGCGTTCTGCAGCAAGACGAATGCGGGCCTTCAAGGGCTCACTGGTTATTTGGTAGTGGGTAAAGTCGGCCTCGGTAGCGTAAACGCCGATCGGCAACGTCAGGGCCTGGAAGAAGCTGAACAGCGGTCGCAGCTGGTGATCGAGCACCAGTGCATGACGTTCGCTGCCGCCAGTGGCCGCCAGCAGGACAGGGGTGTCGATCAACGCATTGAGGTCGATCAGGTCGAACAGATGCTTGAGCAACCCGGGATAGGAACCGCGAAAGACCGGCGCGGCAACGATCAGCAGATCAGCGTTTTCGATGGCTTGCAGTTGGCTTTCGACGTCGGCAGTCAGTTCCTGGCGAGACAACGCCGCACCCAGTGACCGGGCGATGTCGCCCAGTTCGATCAGTTTGCTTTCGATCGGTAGATGCTCTGACAGTTGTGCCAGCAAGGCCTGCGTGAGCACCAGGGTGCGCGACGGACGCCAGGTACCGCCGGAGAGGGCTACGACTTTCAATGGGCGCGACATGATCGGTTCCTTTTTAAACAGTTGCTCAGGGAGCAGTGAGTTGTCACTGACCTTGAGCAAGAGCTGTACCAATCCATGGGAGCCCGGTTATCCGGGGCTTTCAGCGCACGACTCGGTGGATGCTGTTCGATTTGAAGGGCTGTTTGTCGAATCACTGTTGCGTGGCAAACAGTTGCCTGGGCAACAGTGTGTGAAGCGATGTGATTGTTATAAAGGCTTCTGGTTATTCCTCAAAATATCGATAAAAGATATTTATAGATCGTTATGGAATAAATGAGGGGCGTTAAAAAGTTAATCCGCGAGCCTGGACGTTTATCCCGATACCCACTATCGAGAGCGTTGATTTCTGCCCATCGAGGGGCGCGAGTAGCCTGTGTTCATTGCCCCGAACCCAGTTGCCAGGACGCCAGATCATGAAACCTTTAATCGCCACTTTCCTGTTGCTCGCAATCTCCGTTCTCGCGGGATGTGCCAGTCATGTTTCACCGGAATTGCGACCGTACACTGCCGAAGAAAGTCGGCAATTGGCGATGGAAGAGTTGAATCGTCGCGGTTTGTCTTTCGACGAATATCACGCGAAGAAAGCCGCATTGCTGGGCCAGCCGCAGAAATCCTTCAGTTTCGACAAGCAGGGCGAAATGAACGCTGAGCGCGCCGTGCAACTCCATGGCCGTCCAAGCTGAGCGACTGTACCGCTCGAAGTTTTGTGCAACTGTGCGTGGGTTTCCTTCAGGGGGTGCGATAGGGTCAATACCTGATTGCCCTTGATGGACTGCCACCGATGACCCTCTCCCTCGATCTGCTGCTGGGCTTTGCACTGTTCGCCCTGGTGACTTCAATTACGCCCGGTCCGAACAACACCATGTTGCTGGCATCGGGTGTGAACTTCGGCTTTAACCGCACTATCCCCCATATGCTCGGCATTACCTGCGGATTCTTCGTACTGGTGCTGGCCGTGGGTTTCGGCCTGGGCGCGGTGTTCCAGACCTATCCACTCCTCTACACCGTGTTGCGGTACGTCGGTGCTGCGTATTTGCTGTACCTGGCGTGGAAAATCGCCCATTCCGGACCGGTCTCCGATAGCGAAAAAGGCGAAAGCAAACCCATCAGTTATCTTGGCGCGGCGGCGTTCCAGTGGGTGAATCCCAAAGCCTGGATCATGGCCATCGGAGCCATCAGCACCTACACGCCGATGCAGGGTTACTTCACCAATGTGATTGTGATTGCGGCGGTGTTCGCGCTGATCAACCTGCCGAGCGTCGGGGTTTGGGCAGCCTGCGGGACGCTGTTGCGCAACGTGCTGAAAGATCGCCGCTGGTTGCGGGTATTCAACTGGGGCATGGCCGCGCTGCTGGTGGTGTCGCTGTATCCGTTGCTGCTCGAAAGCTTTAGCTGACGCATTGCTTCAACCGGTTACCCGATGCCTGTTAAGCTCGACTTCAGGAGCGTTCCTACGCACTTTTAATGAAGTTGTTCTTCTTTAACGGCCTCCGATCAGGTATTTCTGACGTTCCGGAATATCGGCGCAGCTCACGAGGCTGCGCTTTGACGTTTCTGTGACGAGCCTCCTGATCCCGGAACACGCTCTGCGAGTCTTTTTATGAATACACGTCCGTTATATTTCGATTACGCCGCCACCACGCCGGTGGATGAGCGAGTCATCAAGGTCATGGTCGAGTGCCTGGGTTTTACCGGCAACTTCGGCAATCCGGCGTCCAGCTCCCACGCGTTCGGGCAACAAGCCCGGCAATCGGTCGAGCACGCACGGGGGCAAGTCGCAACACTGGTCGGCGCCCAGCCTGATCAGATCATCTGGACGTCCGGTGCCACCGAATCCAACAATCTCGCGCTCAAGGGCGTGGCCCAGGCTCGCGGAATTGCCGGTGGCCATGTCATCACCAGCCAGATTGAACACAAGGCAATTCTTGATACGGCCAAACAGTTGCAGGACGCCGGTGTTGCGGTGACTTATCTGGTGCCGAACGCCGAAGGCATCATCACTCCACAAGCCGTCAGCGAAGCCATGCGCGACGACACCTTTCTGGTGTCGCTGATGCTGGTCAACAATGAACTGGGCACGGTCAACGACATGGCGAGCATCGGCGAGGTCGTTCGCGCCCGTGACGCGTTGTTCCATGTGGATGCGGCGCAAGGTGCGGGCAAGGTAGTGATCGACCTGGCGCAGTTGCCGGTGGATTTGATGTCGTTTTCGGCCCACAAGATTTACGGGCCCAAGGGCATCGGTGCGTTGTATGTCGGTCCTCGTGCCCGGGAGCGTTTGCAGGCCCAGATTCACGGCGGCGGGCATGAAGGTGGTTTGCGTTCTGGCACATTGGCCACGCATCAGATTGCTGCGATGGGTGTGGCATTCGAGTTGGCGGCGCAGCTGTTCGACGAAGAGAAAGCCACCATTGCTCGATTACGTGAACGCTTGCTTGAGCAGTTGTTGAGTATTCCAGGCGTTCGCCTTAACGGCAGCGCCACTCAGCGTATTCCTCACACGTTGAGCCTGACGTTCAGTGACGGTGAATTCAATTCCACGGCTTTAAGCCATTCCATCGCGTTCTCCGCGACGTCGGCCTGTAATTCCGCGAGTAATTCACCTTCTCATGTGTTGCTGGCGCTGGGGCACGACGCGCGCTCGGCGAGTCGCACCATTCGCTTGAGCCTCGGCCGATTTACCACCGAGCAGGACATCGACCAGGCGGTTGATCTGATAAAAGCGGCCTGCGCCAGTGCTCCGGCATTCTGGCAGTAGTCCCATAAGGTGCTGGCCTGGATCAGCACTCACACAATAATGAATACGTGATTAGCAGGAGACATGATGAGTACGCAGCCTTCGATCAATGGGTCAGTGCCCCAGCGCCTGGCGCAAACCCGTGAGCTGATGAGCCGGGAGGGCATTCACGCCTTGCTGGTGCCGTCGGCTGACCCGCATCTGTCGGAATACCTGCCGGGTTACTGGCAAGGGCGGCAGTGGTTGTCGGGCTTTCATGGCTCTGTGGGTACCCTGATTGTCACGCCAGACTTCGCCGGTGTCTGGGCTGACAGCCGCTACTGGGAGCAGGCGACCAAGGAACTGAACGGCAGCGGCATTGAACTGGTCAAGCTGCAACCGGGTCAGCCCGGCCCACTGGAATGGCTCGCGGAGCAAACGCCGAAGGGTGGTGTGGTTGCGGTGGACGGCGCCGTGATGGCGGTGGCCTCGGCGCGCACATTGAGTGGAAAACTCGAAGAGCGCGGCGCACGTCTGCGCACTGATATCGATTTGTTGAGTGCGGTGTGGGGTGACCGCCCAAGCCTGCCTGATGAGCCGATCTATCAACATTTGCCGCCTCAGGCAACGGTCAGTCGTGGAGAGAAACTCGCCAAGCTGCGTGAAGTATTGAAGGAGCGTGGCGCTGACTGGCATTTCATTGCGACCCTCGATGACATTGCGTGGCTGTTCAACTTGCGCGGGGGGGATGTGTCGTTCAACCCGGTGTTTGTGTCCTTCGCATTGATCAGCCAGCAGCAGGCCACGCTGTTTGTGGCGCTGAGTAAAGTCAGCGCGCAGTTGCGTGCGGTCCTCGAGCAGGACGGCGTCACCCTGCGTGACTACAGCGAAGTGGCCGAAGCGTTGAAAGCGGTACCGAGTGGTTCGAGCCTGCAAGTCGATCCGGCGCGGGTGACCGCCGGCTTGCTGGGTCACCTGGACAGCGGCGTGAAGCTGGTCGAAGGTCTGAACCCGACGACGTTGGCCAAATCGCAGAAAAGCCTGGCCGATGCCGAGCACATCCGTCGGGCAATGGAGCAGGATGGTGCGGCGCTGTGCGAGTTCTTCACCTGGCTGGAATCGGCGTGGGGACGTGAGCGCATTACCGAACTGACCATCGACGAGCACCTGACGGCGGCGCGTACCCGACGTCCGGATTATGTCTCGCTGAGTTTCAACACCATTGCGGCGTTTAACGCGAATGGCGCGATGCCGCACTATCACGCCACCGAAGAAGAGCACGCGGTGATCGAGGGCGACGGTTTGTTGTTGATCGACTCGGGTGGTCAGTACCTGGGTGGCACGACGGACATTACGCGGATGGTCCCGGTCGGTACCCCGACCGCAGAACAGAAGCGCGATTGCACACGCGTGCTAAAGGGGGTGATTGCGCTGTCCCGAGCGCAATTCCCGCGTGGCATTCTTTCGCCGCTGCTCGACTCGATTGCCCGCGCGCCAATCTGGGCCGAGAGCGTCGATTACGGTCACGGTACCGGCCATGGCGTCGGCTACTTCCTCAACGTGCATGAAGGTCCGCAGGTCATTGCCTATCAGGCCGCTGCTGCGCCGCAAACCGCCATGCAGCCGGGCATGATCACGTCCATCGAGCCGGGCACTTACCGCCCTGGTCGCTGGGGTGTGCGCATTGAGAACCTGGTGTTGAATCGTGAGGCGGGCAAGAGCGAGTTTGGTGAGTTCCTGAAATTCGAAACGTTGACCCTGTGCCCGATCGACACTCGCTGCCTGGAGCCGTCGTTGCTGACGGAAGACGAAAAGCAGTGGTTCAACGCTTATCACGCTGAAGTGCGCGAGCGTTTGAGCCCGTTGCTCGATGGCGCCGCTCTCGAGTGGTTGAACACGCGTACTGCCGCTATCTGATGGATAAGGGGGGCAGGCGCTGTTTGTAGCACCTGCCTTCGTGCTGTGGAGCTGTTTAACTCAATGCTTCAAGCACGAAGTCGAGTCGATCCTGTCCGAAGAAGAGCTGGTCATCGACAAACATGCTCGGGGCGCCGAATACCCCTCGACGCACGGCGGTCTCGGTGTTGTTTTTGAGTGCGTTTTTCACGTTTTCATCCGCTGTCAGCGCCAATACTTCATTTGGGTCGAAACCGTGTTCAGTCAGCACTGATGCGACGGTCGCCGGATCATCAAGGCTTCGGCCTTCAACCCAGAGAGCCTGAAACAGGCAGTCGATGAACGCCTGGAAACGCTCGGGATGGTGCAACTGCATGCCGGTGACGGCGCGCATCAGCATCAGTGTGTTGATGGGGAAGTGCGGATTGAACTTTAACGGTACGCCGTAGCGTTTTGCGTACCGGTCCAGGTCCTGAAACATGTAGCTGCCCTTGGCCGCAATGGTCGCTGGCGAGGCATTGCCCGTTGCTTTGAAGACGCCACCCAATAGCATGGGGATGTACTTCAGCTGGCTGTCGGTTTGCTTGCAGATTTTCGGTAGCTGGGTATAAGCCAGGTAAGTGGCGGGGCTTCCGAGGTCGAAAAAGAACTCCACGGTTTTGCTCATGGTCGATGCTCTCTGCTTTTTATTGTGGGGGAGGGCTTACCAGCGTTCGTTCCAGGGGCGCAGGTCCAGTTCGAAGGTCCAGGCGTCTCGGGGTTGGCTGTGCAGGTACCAGTAATTTTCGGCGATGTGTTCGGGGTTGAGAATGCCGTCCTGGTCCTTGGTGGCGTATTTTTCAGGGAAACTGGTGCGGATGAAATCGGTGTCGATGGCGCCGTCGACGACCACGTGGGCAACATGAATATTCATCGGCCCCAGTTCGCGGGCCATGCTCTGGGCCAGTGCGCGTATGCCGTGCTTGGCGCCGGCGAACGCCGCAAATCCTGCGGCCCCACGCAGCCCTGCTGTTGCACCGGTGAACAGAATTGTGCCGCGCTGACGCTGGGCCATGCGCTTGGCGACTTCGCGCCCATTGAGAAATCCTGAAAAACAGGCCATCTCCCAGATCTTGAAATACTTGCGAGCGGTTTCCTCAAGAATGCTGCACGGCACGTTCGCGCCGATGTTGAATACGAACGCTTCGATCGGGCCGATCTGGCTTTCAATCTGCTCAACCAGCGCCACGACATCTTCTTCCTTGCGGGCATCACAGGCGAAACCATGAGCCTCGGCACCTGTTGCCTGAATGGCATCGACCAGAGGCTGAAGCTTGTCCGCGCTTCGGCGCGTCACACAGGCGATGAACCCTTCTTGAGCAAAGCGCTTGGCAATGGCGCCGCCAGTGGCGTCACCTGCACCCACAACCAGTACGACCTTCTTATTATTCATGACGGTTCTCTTTGGTAAACGATCGTTAACTAAACGAACGTTATGCTACGATCCGGCATGCGTCAAGACGATCAATTTTGAGGACAGGGCAATGCGTTACTCGGCCAACCATAAGCTGGAAACCAAAGAGAAGTTGCTGCAAAGCAGTGCTGTATCGGCCAAGAAGTCAGGTTTTTCTACGGTGGGCGTTGATGGCCTGATGAAGGCAATCGGTTTGAGCGGCGGGGCGTTCTACAGTCACTTCTCTTCAAAAGATGAACTGTTTGCTTCGATCGTGGAACGTGAGCTGTCCCAGAGCCTGGCGCGATTGGAAGTGGATCAGGGGCGAGAGCGACTCGAGCGATGCCTCAAACATTACCTGAGCATGGCCCATGTCGAAAGTCCGGAGTCTGGCTGCGCGCTGCCCGCGCTGGGGGCGGAGATTGCCCGCTCGGATTTGATGGTTCGTCAGCAGGCGGAGAGCTGGATTTGCCGGCTTCAGAAAAACTGGGCGCTGACCCTGGAAAGCGACAGCCTTGCGTGGGCCATTCTTTCGCAATGCATCGGCGCGCTGGTTGTGGCGCGGATGTTGGCCACTCCCGAGGTGCAACGCACCGTACTGAAATCCAGTTACGACGAAATCTGCCGTCAGATCGCGTGACTCGCTTATGTCGAGTCTGCCTATTTGCAGATGACGATCATGCTGCGACTGGTATAACCGGCCGGGTTCAGGCCGAAGGGATAGTCACCTGGCTCCTCAACGGTATCCCCGGACTTGGCGATGACCTTGTAGCCTTTGGGTGCGCACGAGTTAGCGGCGCTGGTGTAGCACTTGTCCCAAGAGGATGACAGCCCCGAACAGTTGATGTGCAGCCCTTTTTTGCCGTGCTTGACCTGGGTTTTCGACGTCGCCGCGCAGCCCGCAATTGCGAGTACGGCGATCATTACCAAAATTCGTTTCATTGCTGTCCTTATAGCGTCCCCGAGTCTATCGCCCGGGTCTGACTGCGTTCGCTTTTGCTTGAAGCGTTTTGATATCCCAATCCTTGAATTTCCATGCCTGGCACTGGGTTTCGGGGCTAAACATGGCCTAATTGCGCGACAAATACCAGACCCTTGTCAAAACCTGTGTCAATCAGCGGCTACTGCGGGCTTGGCGTTGCTACCCATGGTCAACGTTGCACCTACGGAAGCCAGAATGATGCACATGATAGCCATCCACTGTGACAGCGAGAGGAACTCATGGAGGAACAAAAGGCCTGACAACGCTCCGAACGCGGGTTCAATGCTCATAAGTGTTCCGAAGGTCCGAGCGGGCATCCGTGTGAGGGCAACCATCTCCAGGGTATAGGGCAGGGCAGTGGAGAGAATGGCGACGCCGATGGCGACGGGAATCAATGACGGCGTCAACAATGCTGCGCCCGCATGTACGATTCCGATAGGGGCTACGAACAGTGCGGCAATCATCACGCCCAAGGCGGCGGTTTGCACACCGTTGTCGGCACCAGCTTTTTGTCCGTAAAGAATGTAGATGGCCCAGCAGACGCCAGCACCCAATGCATACCCTGCACCTGTCAGATCAATACCGGCGCTTGTTGCACCGGTAGGTATCAATAGCAGCAATCCGGCAGCGGCAAGGGCGATCCACAGGAAGTCGATTGCCCGACGCGAAGCGTAGATCGCAACAGCCAGTGGACCGGTGAACTCCAGAGCGACGGCAATCCCCAGCGGCACGGTTCGCAAGGACATATAGAAGAGGAAGTTCATCCCTCCCAGCGCCATTCCATAGACAATGACAGTGCGCAGTGATTTCGAGGTGAGCTTCGCGCGCCACGGGCGCAATATCAGCAGCATGATCACGCTGGCAAAAATCAGCCGCAGGGTGGTGGTCCCTTGAGCGCCCACAATCGGGAACATACTTTTGGCCAGGGAAGCACCAGACTGGATCGACGCCATGGCTATAAGTAGCAGGCCAACCGAGAACAGGGTGGAGGCGAGGTTACGGGGTTGGTCATTCATTAAATGGCATCGTCCAAGGTTGAAACGAGGAAGTTGATCTGGCGTTGGGCAATATACTGCGCATTCGACACGGCTGCGTCTATATATAAGAGGAAATTCAAAGCTTCTGATAGAAAAGCAAAATCAGTGCTTGACGGCAGATTCAGGATGTCTATAATTCGCCCCAC
>NZ_JBYVMF010000059.1:0-4217 GCF_058145095.1 Pseudomonas sp. MDV22-iso1 | reverse complement strand
CGGGTAGACAGTGGGGGGCGAGTCCATACATAGCAGCTGGCGAAGCCTGCGTTCGACTGCGTAGCGGTCGCTGGCCAGAACAATGTGATGTCGGCTTGAAAAACAGGGCCGCTTCGCGCCCCAACGCAGGCTTCGCCAGCTGCTACAAAAACGCGTCCCGCCGATCCCTGTAGCCGCTGCCGAATGCAACGAGGCTGCGATTTTTCAACAAATTACCCCAAACTCAAGCCTTGCTCGCCGCCAGGTAAGTACCCAGCCGCTGCCCCATCTGTTCCCCCAACGCCTGCAAGCCACTCAACGGCCGGACCATGACTTCGAAATCGACAATCTTGCCTTCTTCGTTGAACCGGATCATGTCGATGCCCTTCAGCTCCTTTCCGTTCACGTTGGCGCTGAACTCCAGCACCACATTCAAACCATCCGCGGTGGCCAGTTCCCGGTGATATTTGAAATTCTCGAAGACGTCGAACACCGTGGTGAGAATCATCGCCACCACGGCGGCACCGGGGTAGGGCGTGTGCGCCATCGGCGAGCGGAAGACCACGTCGGGTGCCAGCAATTCGGGCAAGGCGTGCAAATCAGCGTTGGCAATCATCTGGTGCCACTGGCTCAAGGACGCCAAGGCGTTGGGGTGCAGGTTCAGCTCGGACATGTTCGACTCCTGTTTTTGTTGTTCTGCGAAGCCTGACGTTATACCAACCCTGATCTTCAAAGGGCAGGGGGTTGATGTCCGAGCATTTGCAATCCACAGGCTTCATACTTAATATACGTTTCATATGCATTTCATATTAGGCAAGGCAATGGGTATCGTAAAAATTTCAGAGCACATGCACGAGAATCTACGGGTCGCCAGCGATGCGTTGAGTCGCTCGATAAACGCCCAGGCCGAACACTGGATGCGCATCGGCATGCTGGCGGAGCTCCATCCAAATCTTGATCACAGTGACATCTGTCGCTTGCTGATTCGTGCCGAACTGGCAGGGGGGCTTGATTTGAAGGCGTTGGGTACGCTGGAGGAATTTCCTCGGGCAGATCAGGTTCATGCGGCCATGGGAGCCAAGCAATGAAGGCGCACGTCCCGATCAACACGCCGGCACAAATAGCACAGTCCCGTGTGGCGGGCATGCTGGCCGCCGAGGTGCTGGCGATGATTGCTCCTTACGTGAAGGCGGGAGTGACGACCGACGAGCTTGATCAGCGTTGCCACGACTACATCGTCAATGTGCAGAAAGCCATTCCCGGCAACGTCGGCTATCACGGATTCCCCAAAACGGTCTGTGCGTCCGTGAATCATGTGGTCTGCCATGGCATCCCGTCGAAGACGCCACTGAAGGATGGCGACATCGTCAACATCGACATTGCCGTGGTGAAGGATGGCTGGTTCGGCGACACCAGCCGCATGTACTGCGTGGGTGATCCCGCTCCGGACGCACTACGGCTGATCAACACCACTTATGAGGCGATGTGGGCCGGCATTCGCACGGTTCGCCCCGGCGCTACGCTGGGTGACATTGGTCACGCGATTCAGACGGTTGCGGAAAAAGACGGTTTCAGCGTCGTGCGCGAATACTGCGGTCACGGAATCGGCAAGGTTTATCACGATGAGCCGCAGATTCTTCACTATGGCTATCCCGGCCAGGGGATGACGCTCAAGACCGGCATGATCTTTACCATCGAACCCATGTTGAACGCCGGCAAACGCCATGTGAAAACCCTGGCGGATGGCTGGACCGTGGTCACCAAGGATCAGTCCCTCTCAGCGCAGTGGGAACACATGGTGGCGGTGACAGACGAGGGTTATCAGGTGTTGACGCCTTGGCCGGACAGTCCTGATACAGACTGACACAACACCTGTAGAAGCTGGCGAAGCCTGCGTTCGATTGCGTAGCAGTCGTAAATTCAGCAACTTGGTTTTTCACCTGACATTGCATAATCGTTTTACGACTGCTTCGCAATCGAACGCAGCCTTCGGCAGCTGCTACCTATTTATGTGGCAGCTAAAAACGTACCGGCGGTCAGACGGAGTGAATCTTCCGGGATGGATTCACTCGATGAACGGTGGAGGTTTGCTTCGCAATGGCGGTGATATCCGCCCGGGGCGCACTCAATGACATCGGTAGACGACTTCAGAACCAAATCTCACGAACTTCTAATCGAACTCGACGCCGCTACCATGGGCATGATGCAGCTGGTCTCCTCCAGATGTGTGACCGGGCCCGTATGGGAAGAGGCGACTCGACGGCATCACGATGCTTATGAGGTCTGGAACACCTTTCTCAACGTGCCAGAGTCAGGGGCGAGCCCGGATGCTCTCTGACCTTTGCCAGGAGCGACCGGGTTTTTCAACTGCTTGAAGATGACCGAAGCGGACCGGGTTACCCAGTCCGCACGGCGAGGTCAGCTTTGGCAGAACCGGATCCGGTTACCGAAAGGATCGTAGACCTCAAGGATCTTTCCCCAGCCCTGTTCAACGATATCCGGCCGTCCGTACCCGTAGCGTTTGCCCTGTAACTCGTCCCGCAGCAGTTCGATATTTTGCATCGGGACGAATATCGTCGAGCCAGGGCTCGCATCGCCATGATGCTCCGAGAGATGAAGGTGCAGGCCGTTGCGGCTGATGCCCAGGTACAGCGGTAGATCGGCTTCGAAACGGTGTTCGAATTCGACGCTGAACCCGAGGAAATCCAGGTAGAACTCACGCGCCTTGGCCTCGTCAAACATCCGCAAAATCGGGATGGCTTTGTCGAACGTTATCCCGGGCGTGGCGTTTTCCTGTGGCAGCAGCGCTGCTGCGGTGTTCCAGTCCTTGTAGCCCAACTGCTGCGCCACTGTTTCAAGCGCGGTGGCGTGGGACACCTCTTGATTGCGACCTTCCAGCGAAGTGCGCAACCGCTTGGCCATCTGCTTGGCTTGCTCGATTGAAATCATTGTTCCTCCTGTGGTCCAGGCATGTGGGTGCTCGCGTTGCCAAACCTCGACCGTCAAGAGAATCAACTGGATTTGGAGAGAAGAGATGCTTTCACCTGTCCTTTCGGAAGCGAGCGGCGGGCAGCATCGGCCCGGGCGGATGATACATCACTCCCACAACTACATCTTCACCAGTCACTGAACGGGTGTGCATGCCTGGTCACCTGTGGGAGCAAGCTTTGTTCCTACAATTGGATCTTCGTATCCACTGCTAGAATTGTTGTCTCAGTTCTATCCTGGAGAACCAAGATGATCAGTAAAAATACGATTTGTCTCTGGTACGACGGCACGGCTCTGGATGCAGCGACGTTTTATGCCAAGACGTTCCCGGACAGTGCCGTAGGGGCCGTCAATCGGGCGCCGGGTGATTATCCGGCGGGCAAGCAGGGCGATGTCTTGACGGTCGAGTTCACGGTGATGGGCATTCCTTGCCTCGGTCTGAACGGCGGGTCGGGGGTCACACACAACGAGGCGTTTTCATTTCAGGTGGCGACCGACGATCAGGCTGAAACGGACCGTTTGTGGGACGCGATCATCGGCAATGGCGGTAGGGAGAACGTCTGTGGCTGGTGCCAGGACAAGTGGGGTTTGTCCTGGCAGATCACGCCACGCATCTTGTCGACGGCTATCGCCAGCCCTGATCGAGCGGCGGCCAAGCGTGCCTTCGAAGCGATGATGCAGATGAAAAAAATCGACATCGCGGCGATTGAGGCGGCTCTGAAGGGGTGACCGGCGCTTGATCCGCACGATGTCGCGTACATGCCACAGGTTTTCAGAGGAGGTGCAGCATGGAGCGATTCAACGGTGGTTGCCTGTGTGGCAACGTTCGCCTCGAGGCGATTGGTCGGCCTTATCGGGTGGGCCTGTGTCATTGCCTCGACTGCCGCAAATACCACGGGGCACTGTTTCACGCGAGCGCCATTTTTCCTCAGGATGCGGTGACCATCGAGGGCGAAACACGGGACTACGCCGGTCGGTTTTTCTGCCCTCGTTGTGGCTCCTCGGTCTTTGCGCGCACCGACGATGAAATCGAAGTGAACCTGGGGTCCCTCGATGCACCGGACCAACTCACGCCGACCTACGAGAGCTGGATCGTGCGGCGTGAATCCTGGTTACCGTCGTTTCCGTTGACGAGACGGTATGAGCGCGATCGTGAAAATCCGGGTCGACTGGAGGAGTAGGTCTGCTCGCGATAGCGGCCTGACAGCCGACCATTCTGTCCCGAATGTCACCCGATCAAGTGTGGGAGC
>NZ_JBYVMF010000058.1:0-5080 GCF_058145095.1 Pseudomonas sp. MDV22-iso1 | reverse complement strand
GGCTAACCCGGCATCCATGCCGGGTTGCCCACTGCGCAGCACCTGCGCTCGGCCTTCCCAAGGGGCAAGAAGATCAAAATCAAAAGCAGATCAGAAGCAAAGCGAGGCGGCCTGACAGCCGACCTGACTTTCGAAGTTCACGCGTTCACCTGTGGGAGCCGAGCTTGGTCCGGGCGGCGTTCCGACGATGACGGCCTGATAGACGATGGGTATTCCTCTGAAGTACCCGGATCAAAATGTGGGAGCTGGCTTGCCGGCGATGGCGGCCTGACAGCCGATGAGTATTTCCCTGATGCACCCGGATCTAACTGTAGGAGCGAGCCTGCTCGCGATAGCGGTCTGATCGGCGGTGAGATTCTTGCGGGTGTACATATCCATTCCTGCGGTCACAGCGGCTATTGGTTTCGCTCTTACAGCGAGTCACTTTGAAAAGCGCAAAGTAACCAAACGCTCTTGCCCCTTTCGTGCGGTACCTCGCCTGGGCTCGGCATTCCCAAGGGGCAAGAAGATCAAAATCAAAAGCAGATCAGAAGCAAAGCGAGGCGGCCTGACAGCCGACCTGACTTTGCGGGCGTGTCCCGCTCAACGTTACGGCAAGGAGCTGTCGAGTGAAACGAGGCTGCGATCTTTTGATCCTGCTGTTGTACCGGCAACTGGTCTCGCGCGGATACCGTTCTTAAACAACCTTCTGACGATGGACGCACAGGCGCTGTGTTTTTCCAATGACATGGCGTTTAACGTCCATCGCGAGCAAGCTCAGCTCCCACAGGGAAATGCGCAGGCTTCGAGCCTCAGGTCGCCTTGAAGGTTGCCGCGTTTTTGCTGTTGCAGTTGCAGTTGCGGTTGCAGTTGCCGTTGATCTTGATCTTGATCTTCTTGCCCCCTCGGAAGGCCGAGTGGAGGTTCTGCGCAGTGGGCAACCCGGCAAGGATGCCGGGTTAGCCGCCCCCGGCCATGGATGGCCGATGGCGGCGGGCCCACGGAGCAGGACCGGAGCGAGGGTATGCCGAGCCCAGGCGAGGCACCGGACGAAAGGGGCAAGAGCGTTTGGTTACTTGGCGCTCTTCCAAGTGACTCGCCGTAAGGGCGAAACCAATAGCCGCCGTGACCGAAGAAACGGATATGTACACCCGCAAGAATCTCACCGCCGATCAGACCGCTATCGCGAGCAGGCTCGCTCCTACAGTTAGATCCGGGTGCATCAGGGAAATACTCATCGGCCGTCAGGCCGCCATCGCCGGCAGGCCAGCTCCCACCGTTTGATCCGGGTACATCCGAAGAAAAGGGTCGGCTGTGAGTCCGTCATCGCGAGCAAGCTCGGCTCCCACAGGGAAATGCGTAGGCTCAAGCGTCAGGTCACGCAGCGGCAAGGTCAAAAGATCGCAACCTCGTTTCACACGACAGCTTCTACAGCTGAACTCGGGGGCATCTGAAAATAAGTTGGATATAACGATAGTCCGCAACGATATAAGTGGTTATAAGAAAAATCGCTATGCTGCGGGCCAGTTTTTCCTGCGGTCTGTGGACGGTTTAATGGAATTTGTGAACTTCGGGTTGATCGTCGCCGGACTGGTGGTGGGTTTTATCGTTGGCATGACTGGCGTCGGCGGTGGTTCGTTGATGACGCCGATCCTGCTGTGGTTCGGTATCAACCCGGCCACGGCAGTCGGCACCGACCTGCTGTACGCGGCCATCACCAAATCCAGTGGCGTGCTGGTTCACCGAAAGAACAAGAACATCGACTGGGCCATCACCGGTTGGCTGACCCTTGGCAGTGTGCCGGCAGTGGCGATGACGCTCTGGTTCCTGAGCACGCTGCACACGTCGCCCGATGCCATGAACGCCGTCATCAAGCAGGCCCTGGGCTTTGTACTGTTTGCTACCGCCCTGGCGATTTACTTCAAGAAGCGTTTGCTGGATTTCGCCCACAAACGCGCGGGCGGCAACTACAACCCCAGCGGCCCGCGCCTGAATGTCATGACCGTGATCACTGGCCTGGTCCTCGGCACCATGGTCGCCTTGACCTCTATCGGTGCCGGCGCACTCGGTACGGTGGCGCTGTTCATCCTCTATCCGCTGCTTCCAACCCGCCGTCTCGTCGGTACCGAAATCGCTCACGCAGTGCCGCTGACCCTGGTCGCAGGCCTCGGTCACGCCAGCATGGGCAATATGGACTGGCAGGTGTTGGGTTATTTGCTGATCGGTTCGTTGCCGGGCATCTGGCTGGGCAGTCATTTGACCGGGCGCATTTCCGATGAAGTCTTGCGGCCGTGCCTGGCCACCATGCTGATTTTGATCGGTTACAAACTGGCGTTCTGACAGTCCCTTAAACGCGCGTCATGATTTCCAGCAGATGGCCATCCGGGTCATCGAAGTACACCCGCCGTCCACCGCCATAGTCATTGATCTCGCCGGGCCGTAGCTTGCCGGGATCGGCCCACCACCGCAGCTGGCGTGCCTGCAGGCGCGCAAAGGCGGCATCGAAATCGTCGTCGCCGATCAGGAAGGCATAGTGTTGAGAGGCAATCGGCGGATCGTTGTCGTAGAAGTCCAGTGACACGCCGTTGTCCAACTTGACGATCAGCATCGGGCCGAAAGGCTCTGCGGCCGACAAACCAAGGATCTCGACGAGGAACGTCGCCGAGACCTGCTTGTTTCGGCACCAGACGATGGTGTGATTTAACTGAGCGCTCATGGGATAAGCCTCCAGGGTTCACTCCCATGAGTTAAGCAGGATTGCGTCAGGCCTTCGAGGTGTCGCGCTTCATGACGGTGATCGCCAGGCCATCGTCATCCAGCGTGTTTTCGACGACGTCCCAGCCCAGCCTGCCGTAGAGCGACTGGGACGTGTCGGTATAAAGGTAAAGTTCGGGAATCCCAAGCGCCGCGGCTTCCTCGACGATTCGCGTGACCAGCGCCGATGCAGCGCCCCGACCACGGTGTTCGGCCTTCACGTAAACCCCCGCCAGCCAGGGTGTGAGGTCAGGTCGCGACGCCAGGTCGCTGTCGATCAGCAGGGCGCCGCCGAGCAGCTGTGAATCTTCAATGGCGACCACTACGGTGGGCACAGCGCCTTTACCGCAGGCTTGCCGCATGCGTTCGGTTCTGGCTTCGAGGGTATCGTGGGGTTTGAAGTGACCCCATTCCTTGAAGTTCAGCTCGGCCAGTTCCGGTATCAGCGCCGGATGGTCGCAGAGATAGACGATTTGCATGGCAGTCGAAACTCCTTTTCCTGGGGATGACGAGTCGTTCGTCATTCGTGAAAGGGACAATAAAACGATCACCACGGGTAATCAAATTCCGCGCTGCAACCGGTTTGACCGGTTGCGCAATGACCGCCCTGACCTAAGCTTTTGGCAGGGCGAAACACAATCGTGGTGCGTCACCCGGAACAATCGCCGCGATGCGCAATCATTAGAGCGTGGATATCAAAAGGAGATGCGCATGCTCATCAGGTCATTGACCCTGACTACCTTGCTGGTTCTTGCCGGCCCTCTGTTCGCCGCTGATGGCGACTCACCGCTGGACATGGACAAGGGCAGGTCCCGTCCGCTGATTGTCATCGCTCCCAGCTCGGTGGATCCGACGTGGGTCGGCCTGAAAAAGTCCCTGGAAGAGCCAGCCAACAAACAGGGGTTCACCGAGCGAAACATGGTGCTGTATTCGGTAATCAATACGATGGGCCAGCGTGAGGGCAAGGACCTCGATCCGCAAACCACGATGGCGCTGATCCGGGCGCTCAAACTGGGCGCTGGTGCGCAAACCAAGGTCATTCTGGTGGGCAAGGATGGCGAGAAGAAGCTTGAGCAGACGGGGAAAGTCGAGCTGAAGGAGATTTTCGCGGCCATTGACGCAATGCCAATGGCTGAGAAAGAAGCCGCGGCACCGACGGTAGCGCCGGCGGCTGAAGCAGAGCCGGCGGCTAAAGGTGCGAAGGGTGCAAAACCGGTGAAGCCTGCGAAACCGACGAAGCCGCCTGAGATGCCGGATGATTGAGGTTTCTTAGGAATAAAATCAAAAGATCGCAGCCTCGTTTCTCTCGACAGCTCCTACAGGTTCACGCAAAACCGGTGTAGGAGCTGTCGAGTGAAACGAGGCTGCGATCTTTTGATCTTTGGGTTAAGTCATTACTCCAACGACTCGATGCGATCCAACACCCGATTCACCGTCAGCTCGCCCAGCATGATGACCTGAGCAATCCCCAACAACGCATTCCGCGAACTACCCTCCAGATGATCCGCAAGATCCGTGGCCATGACATTGGCCGACGCCAGTGACTCGCAAGCATAGGCCAGCAAGGTTTCGTTTTCGAGATCGGGATTGACCGTGAAGAAGGTGCAGAGTTTGCGAGGGGTGGCTTTGATGTCGGCGATCGAGGGCGTGCGATCGGTTGTGTTGTCGGGATTACTTGAATCGGGATTTTCGCAGGATGCTGTCGGATCGGTGTCCGGCGGATTGGGCGTTACCTTGGTCATAGATGAAACTCCAGGTTTGGAACAGGGAGCCATCAACCTCGCTACCAAACGAAGGGTGGTGGCCATACGAAGGTTGGTAGACCGGTGTACCTGGAAACCCGGCGCGTCCGAGGACGCCCTGCGCATGGCCACCATAAAAACAGAGGAAGATAGAACCTCTGAATAAGGTCGCGCTATGCACCAGGTATTCGGGCTACCAAACCCGATCGCTGTTTTCAGCGACCAATCAACGATAGAGCCCGCACCCAAGGCGCACAAGCCGGCGGATTCTGGCGTACCTGTAGGCATCGACGCAAGAAACTGTAGCTTTCAAGAAGTGAAGCTGACTGCGATTAAACAGGGCCATCCAGAAAGAGGTTCAGCATGCCCAATACCATTTTCCAGCCAGGCAAATAATCCCCCAAAAACTCGGTCAACTGTGGGAGCGAGCCTGCTCGCGATGGGGCCCGAACAGCCCCCACAGCAATAAGCCCAAGCCGCCAAATCATCCCGTCAGAACACGATTTTTCCTACAGCTACAGCGCCCCAAAACCCGGACCCGTCCTACGCGTCACGCGGAAACATCCTATATAAAATTGCACCCATTTCTTGAAAGCTTTCTACCC
>NZ_JBYVMF010000057.1:0-5145 GCF_058145095.1 Pseudomonas sp. MDV22-iso1 | reverse complement strand
GCAGTTTTTTTGAAAGCGGGTAGACAGTGGGGGGCGAGTCCATACATAGCAGCTGCCGAGCCTGCGAGGCTGCGTTCGGCTCCGGGGTCGCGCTCGACCGAAGCAGTCGTAAATTCAGGCACTGAGGTGTTTCAGTTAAACCTCGTGTTCAGGTTTTACTCGACAGCGCCTACAAGGGTTTTGCATACCTCTGTAGGAGCTGTCGAGTGAAACGAGGCTGCGATCTTTTGATCTTTTGCCAGCCTGTGAATCTTTGGGGTGGTGATGGCTCGCAAACCTTTCCAGGCTCTGCCCGCCAACGCTTCCGACATCTAAAAGATTGCCAGCCTGCTCGATGCTTATCGAGGCTTCCCTGAATTCAATACACTTGATCACCTGCGGCATGAAGCCGGCTAACGATAATTTCGTTGTCTTGGGTAAGTGTCTGTTTCAAGCTTCGACCGGTGTATTTCAGCACCTGACCGTCTTGCGAATACGCGACCTCAATATGACCGCCCCCAAAAAAATCTATGCGGTATATCCGTGCCTTATTCACAGTTCGCACTGCAAATGACTCGACGTCGGACAAATCCAGAATTCCTACTGATTTGGGGACAAGATTTTCAATGGTCACGTTACCGTCAATCAGGTTCATCGTTGCCCCGTCCGGACGCGTGAGCCTCATACCGCCTTCAATTTTTTCCACGAAGCTGCCATGAGAATGAGCTTCAATAAAATTCCCCTGGCTGTCTAACTGAACAATGCTTTTACCCTTTACTTCAGCTTCTGGGGGCGTTGGGTCAAACGCTATCGTTATGTCGTCGCTTTCAAACTTGCTCATTGTGTTGCTCCCTTTAAATAAAGTGCACTGACGTTCGATTCGTCGTATTCGATCAACACCACACCTAACGAAAAGATCAGGCAGTTTTAAGCTTCACCAAGAAGCCTCCATTCAACCTTTTCTTCTTCGATGGCCACTCGATCGGCCAGCAGAAATCGGCTGTGATGATGCTTGACGTTCAAAGTCGGCATGATCTCGCCCTTCTCGAAACGCCGAGGCTCGCCGTTTTCCAAGTACGAGCAAGATTGGCCGACGATACGTTCCGCCTGCCAGTAACCGGTATGGGTGCAGGCTTGGCCGCTGTTGCAGCTCGGTCTTTTGATGGCGTCGATCTTTATAAAGGCCGAGGAGCCTGGCATGGGCCGGCCGGTGGCAGGGTCCAGGACTTTGGCCTTGGCCAGCTGATGAATCAGTGCTTCGCTGGGCTTTTCTGGCGAAATATTGGCCAGGCGTTCTTCGAGCCATTGGAGCTTGCCGTCCCAAGCGGGCAGTTTGGCGGGTGGCAACGGGACGATCTCGTTGATCTCGGGGACTTTGGGGTTGGCGTAGGAGTAGTCCGAGAGGATTTTCCAGATTTTGTTGTAGCGATCGGCGCGTTCGAGGTCTTCGGGTTGACCGAGGTAATTCAGATGATCGATTGCGTCCGGCCCGCGGAACCCATCATCTAGCCGACCAGCCGCGTTCTCATCACCTGCAGCGACACCTTCTTGAAAAATCTCCAGAGCTTCTTTGTACTTTCCTCTGTTCTTAAAGTGGACGCCCAAGACGACGGCTGCTTTACCGTGACCTTGTTCAGCTGCGCAATGGCGCAACTTCCGCGCAACATCCGGGGCAACATCGATCGGTGCTAATTTATCGGCGATATATGCCTGAGCTTGCGCGCTACCTTGATCGGCGGCGTTGCGGTAGTAACGCAACGCCGTTTCGTGATCTTTCTGCAGACCTGCCGAACCGTTCTGCAGGAAAATGCCGACAAAGTAATAACCCGTTGCCACTCCCGCGTTGATCAGTTGCTCACTCATGCGCAAGTGCTCTTCCCCACGGAGTCTGAAATACCCACGCATCGAACCGTTCTGCAAATTGATATTGGCCTTGAAGTGACCGTTCTCACTGGCGATGCGGTACAAGCGTTCAATCTCTGCATCGACAGCCTTGTCCTGTTTGAGTTGATTGTTCTTTTGTAACCAGCGTGCGTATTTAAACAGCACATCGGCCTCGGCAGAGGCCGCAGGAATCTGCTCGTGCATACACTTGAAAGCCATATTGGCTTTGGCTTCAGTTAAAGGGTTCAAGGGCGTTTCCTTGGTGGAAGTAGAAGTAGGATTACTGGTATCGCAGGCGACAAGCAGCAGGTATGACAGCAACAAGATCCGGCGCATCAGTCGAGGTCCGACAGGTCGGATTCGCCGAAATAGAACTCAACGAGTGGAGCACAGGGCACGTCCTTGTCTTCTTGGAAGACTTTGTTGTCATCAATGATCTTCTGCCAAGCCTTGAAGGCAGATTCAGGGTTGTCCTGCACTCCTTTTTTATCCGTATGCATCTCCCACAACCGCCGCCGCAACGCCTCCGTCACGCTCGCCCACTCATGCGCAATGTTCAGCTCACTATCCACCTGCATGCTGCGAGTGTTGATGTTCGCCGAGCCATGCGTGGTGAACACGTCATCGACGATCATCAACTTGGAATGGATGTACACCGGCATCCAGGGCTGACCGGCCGGCGAATCGGGCGCGACCAGCGAGCACACGTGAACTTTCAGGCCAGGTAACTCCGGGGGAGTAACGAAAGCATCTCTTTCGGTCTCCTTGATTTGTGTTTCGAGCGAAGTTTGCCGCCAACTGTTTTGCCAGGCTTCATCACGTGCTTCCTTGGCCTTCTCGCTGAGATCGGTCCCACCCAATGCGTCGGTTAGGGTCGTCAAGGTGACCAAGGCGTGCTGTTCCAGGCGTTCAACCAGACTGGACTCCAACGCAGCGGCGTCTGCTTTTTCCTTTTCAATACGCCGTAACTCGGTGATCTTTGGCATGGTCTGACCACGCCCAAGGCTTTCGAGCATGCGCTGGGTGTTCACGGTGCCGGAGCCTATGCCGGCCTTGCTTGCATTGGTGATCACAAACAGGTGCAAGTAGCCATGAATGGCAGGGTCGCGCCCGGCCTTGGTCTGGCCGGCGGCGACGGCCTTGATCAGTTCGGCCAAGGGCGGCCAGCGGAAGTACTGGTTCTCGATGTAGATGAACTGGCTCGCGTTGTTGACGGCTTGCAGGTAAAGCTTTTCGATGTCGCGTTTGCCCTCCTGAGCTTGGGTGCGAAGGATCTGCGCCAGCTGCCGGGTGGCTTGCGGGGTACATTGCAGTTGCGGCCCGACAGATTTGGCTTGGCGTAAATCGAGCAAGTCCTCGCCGGTTTCCTTGCGCCAGGCGCTGGCGAAGTTGTGGTGCAGGTGTTCCAGAATCGGCCCACTGACCTGACTTGAAATGTCCTGACGTGGCGTATCACCGCGCGGGCCCTTATCGGGTGCGGGCTTGGCGTCCTTGTCACGGTTCAGTGCCGAATGCGCATCGGTGTCCCAGTACTCGTCAAGCATGTTGTGACCCATCACAAAACCGACGGCGCGGTCCGGCAATTCATAATCGACGAGCACTGTTTTTTGATGATGGGTCGCTGTCGCCGTCAGGATGAATTGCGTCGTGGCGCTGACCTGCGGGTCGAGACTTTTGTACATCGCTTGGTGGGCTATTTCGGCCCGTTCAAACATACTGAAACCGCGACTGACAAACACTGGTGTGCCGCGAGCGGCCTGAAACCCAACGGCCATGTAGTCGGCCACCGCGCAGTTGGCAAACCACTGGCGGTCATAGGCATATTGATCATCCGTGGAGGGTTGCATCTCCCGGTCGTAGTATCGGAAGGGGCCTTTGCCGGGCAGGTTGGCTTCTCCTGCTTTGCCTGCGGTGTTGTAGGGCATTTCCCAGCCCAGTATTCGCACCTTGACACCTTCGCGAGCCATGGCGATCAGCAAATCACCGATACACGGCGACAGGCCGTCGCGGATGAAATACATCGACGGCTGGAAACCCCAGCAGATGATGTCGACAGTTGCCTTGGCTTGTGAAATGGCCTTGTGTACCGCTAGAAAGGTTTCCTCCCCATTGATCAATGGTTGATAGGTCGCCAAGGCGGGCGGGTATTCGGTGTCCCGCACATACCAGGGCGGGGTACAGGTCACCTCCTGGGTGTGCTGGAGTGCGACCGGTGTGACTATCTCGTACTGGCTCATGGTGTTTTCTCTTCCTGATCACTGATGCCTTCCATCAACGAGGCATACAGGCCTCGATGATCCGTGTGCGATGCCGGTTGGCTCACCTCGGCATTAGCTTGCGCGGAGTGGTTGTGCAGGCCTCGATTGGCAAGGTGCGCTTGTTCGGCGTTGCAGTAATCGGTAGGCACGGGGACCTGGTAGCTCACACCGTTGGCCATGACCAACCGGTAACCCCGTGTCACCACCTGATGATCGATCAGCAACTGCCCCGAAGCGTCCAGCACGCCTCGCTGGAGCTCGGCACCATCGGCGTATAGCGTGTAGGGCATGCCCGCCCAAACTTGGCGGTTCGCATTCGGCGCTTGTGATACGTTGAATCGCAGCGTTTGTCTGGACAGGCTTTTCGGGTAGTCCGGATGCGCAGCAGTCAGGCTGGCCGGGCCGCTGTAGGCGAAATGCACCGACTTGACCTTGTAATCCCCCACCGTGCCCGACTCGATGCCGCAATGGTCCATCGTGATGTAGCTTCCCCCGGCATTGAGGGTGATTTTTTTCTTGGCGGTGATGCGGATTTCGTCTTCGGTGCTGGTGATGTCCAGACCGTGCCGCGCCATCAATTCCAGCGTGTCGTTCTGTGCCTGCACACGGACCGGACCTTGATTGGCGATCAGCTTGATGCCGAGCTTGCGCACGAACAGGCTCAGCCCCTGCCCCACGCCGATGAACAGGCGCTTGACCACGCTGAGGTCGGCCTCGCCACCGGCGTTGAGCATCAGGTTATTTTGCGCCGCCAGTTGCAGATGATTGCCACTGCTGAGGGCGATGCCTTGCGGTGCGCTCAGCAGCAGGACGGACGACTTGAGCTGCTCCAGGTCCTGGCGCAGCAGCTTGATTTGTGTGGCCACATCCGCCGGTTCCGCGTGGGCGGCCTGGGCGTCGACGGAGAGTTTTTGCAGTTGTTCGCCGGCCTGTTGCAGGCGGTCGATCGCAGCACTCATGTCGAGCTGCTCACCCTGAGCCTTGGGCTGTCCATCAGCACTGATAAAGATCCCTTTACCCGCGC